>CAZYEW010000143.1:0-1594 GCA_964646705.1 uncultured Sulfurimonas sp. | reverse complement strand
TCACCCCTCTTGCATGATTTCAAGCATTTCCACGGCTTCATCCACCCCTTTTGCCGCCGCCTTTTCGAACCAGCGCTTCGCTTCGGTTTCGTCGGGTGTTCCTTTTGCGTCGCCTTTGTAGTAAAGCCATCCGAGCATCAGCATCGCGTCCGCATCGCCCCGGCGTGCCGCGCTGCGGTACCAGTGCAACGCCGCAGAAACATCGCGCCGGCCCGTTTTGCCGTCGCGATATGCCGTCGCCAGTAAAAACGCCGCGTCCGTATTGCCGCCGCTCGCCGCTCGCTCCAGTGCCGCAATTGCTTCGGGGTGGCTGCGCAGCGTATCGTCGCGATACATACGCAGCGCCTCTTGCAGCAAGGTTCCTGCCGCCAGCACCGCCAAGAACAACAGCATCGCCGTCACACTTCGTTTAATCATACGCATAATGATACACCACATTGATTGTCAACAGCGTCTGATCGACACCGATCGGATCGCGTTCGTCCACGTCCATCCACATCGCACCGGCCTGCAGCATCCATGATCGGTTCGGGGCATAGCCCACATAGCCGTCGACCTCCGTCGAGCGCAACGCGTTTTCGATCCGTTCGAACCGATTGTCGTAACGGGTGGCTCCGGCGAGCAGTTCGACGTTCCATCGCTGCCTGCCGTAGACGTAGCGCGCATAGACGTTTTGCGCGTTTTCCCGATCGACCTGGTTGCTGAGGTAGAACTGCCCGAACATGAAGCTGCCCAGCTGCACCATCGCCAGCAGCCCGTTCTCCCCCGTCAACGAACCCCCGACTTCGAACAGATGCCGCCCCGCAAGCCATTCGAACGACGCTTCGGCGAACGACTCGTCGTAATCGTAGGCCGCTTCCGAAAGCGCGGCGGCGTAGGTATAGGCCAGATGTACGCCCCAGCGTGCCGTCGTATACCCTGCATTCGCCCCTGCGATATTGCGCAGTCCCTCCAGATGATAATCATATATCGTCGCATCGAAGCCGCCGTGCGCACCTTTGACGATGGCACCGTACATCCCCTTGCCGTCGTTCATGTCGCGGACGTCGAACGCGTAGTTGTACTGAAGCTGGGTGAAATTTTTAAACCAAAACAGCCGCATCGACAACGTTTCGTCCCGACCCAGGGTAAGCAGTGCGCCGTCCATACTGCCGAGCAGCCAGTCGAAATCGATATCGATACGGCCCGCACTCAATGCGACCGTCCCGTCGTCGTAAGTGGCCGATGCCTCGCTGACGATGGCGGTATCGAGCTGTTCCGACGTCTGCTTGGCGCGCAGGTATAGCGGAGCGTCGTAGGTGTCTTCGCCCAATACGACGTTTGCTTTGCCCGAAAAGGTGAAGAAAATGTTGTCGGTCGCATCGTAGTCGAGGCGAAGCATGTTGAAAAACGTGGCGAAGCTGTTGTCTTCTTGCGGATACGACGCGTTGTTTTCCTTGCCGAAACTGTGTTCGGTCTCCGCATGCACGATCCCCCGATAGTCAAGGTGCAAGGGAGAAAAAACCGATGAGGCAATCACCCCTGTACACGATGCCAGCATCATCGTCATGCACCTCATCGGCGTCTCCACGGATCGGCGAAACGGGGGCGAATA
>CAZYEW010000142.1:0-1777 GCA_964646705.1 uncultured Sulfurimonas sp. | reverse complement strand
GTGTGGCGTATAATATGTTTCATGATTCAGATCAGTGACGAGATATTCGCCGATGAAGCGGTGATGGCGATGGATTTTGCGAAACGGCCGATGGCGGGGCCTTACGAGCGTCTGCCGTGGCTGTGCATCGAAGGCTTTTTGGAGGCGGGAGCTTGTCGTGCGCTGATTGCGGCGGCGGATGAGGCTTCGGCGATCGATGCGGCATTGCGGACGAAAACGGGGGCGGAAGTGAAAGCGCGTATCCGAGACACGCGCCTGCACGCGATGCCGGAGGGTGCGATGCGGCGGTACGAAGCGGCGTTTGGGCGTCACCGCGGCGCGATCGAGCGTTTTTTCGGTGTCGCATTGGCGGAGGCCAGCCGGCCGCAGCTGCTTGAATACGGCCCCGGCGGCCATTACCTTCGCCATGCCGACGATTCGAGCGAAATCGTCGATACGGCGGGAAAGGTTGTCGGGTACAAAAAGGTCGCGCCGCAGCGGGTCGTGACGACGGTGCTGTTTCTTAACAGCCGCGATGCCGACTTTACCGGAGGCACGCTGCGTTTCAATCATCTTCGTACCGCGGACGGCGAGGTTGCGCAAATCGTACCCGCTGCCGGAACGCTGCTCGCCTTTCCCAGCCACCCGCTTTTCGCGCATGAGGTGCTGCCGGTCGAACAAGGCCGCCGATTCGCCGTGGCGCAGTGGCACAACGCGCTCTTGTAGTCGGGCAGGTTTTTCGCTATACTTCGCTTCCACAAAATTTCAAAGAAAGTAGGTGATGTGAATGCCAGGTATCGTATTGCGTCCGGACGACAACTTCGATGCTGCGTACCGCCGCTTCAAAAAGCAGGTCGACCGTAACCTCGTCGTTACGGAAGCGCGTGCTCGCCGTTTCCACGAAACGGAAACCGAGAAGCGCAAAAAAGAGAAAATTGCAGCCCGCAAAAAAATGCTCAAGCGCCTGTATATGATGCGTCGTTACGAATCACGCCTCTAAAGCCGGGAAGCCTTCGGGCTTTTCGCAGTTTCACTTCGTTTTTCCTCCGCTTTCGTTACAATTGACCATCTGTTTTTTTCAAGGATATGCCTATGCAATTTACCGCACCGCTGAAACACAATTCCGTGCGCATCATGCTGCTCGGTTCGGGCGAACTGGGCAAAGAGGTCGCCATCGAAGCCCAGCGCCTGGGGCTCGAGGTGATCGCCGTCGACCGCTACGAAGGCGCGCCCGCACACCATGTCGCGCATCGGGCCCACGTGATCGACATGCAGAATACCGCGGCCGTACTGGAGCTGATTCGTGCCGAAAAACCCGACTATATTCTGCCCGAGATCGAGGCGATCAGCATCGAAGCGCTGTTCGCGGCCGAAAAAGAGGGCTTTCACGTCATCCCCAACGCCGAAGCGGTCAACAAAACGATGAACCGCAAAAACATTCGCCGGTTCGCCGCCGAAGAACTGGGGCTGCCGACGGGGCCGTACCGTTTCGTCGCCGACCGTGAAGCCCTGGCCGAAGCGGCCGAAGCGCTGGGCTACCCCTGCGTCGTTAAGCCGGTGATGAGCTCGTCGGGGCACGGGCAGAGCGTGATGAAAAGCCCGGCGGATCTCGATGCGTCGTGGGAAGCGGCCAAAGAGGCACGCGGAGATGCGAGCGAGCTGATCGTCGAATCGTTTATCGATTTCGATTACGAAATCACGCTGTTGACGGCCCGCAACGAAAACGAAACGGTCTTTTGCGAACCGATCGGCCATATCCAGCGCGACGGCGACTACGTATTCAGCTGGCAGCCGATGC
>CAZYEW010000141.1:0-1795 GCA_964646705.1 uncultured Sulfurimonas sp. | reverse complement strand
GACACCGACGCAGGCGGAGTGGTGTACCATTCCAACTACCTCAATTTCTGCGAACGTGCGCGCAGTGAACTGTTTTTTTCCAAAGGCGAAAGCCCGGTGTTCGAGGGCGGCCATTTCGTGGTGCGGCGGCTGGAAGCGGAGTTTTTGAAACCCGCACGGCTGGGGGATCTGCTCGAAGTTACCGTCGAGCTCAAGACCCTCAAAAATACGTCGATGACGCTGTTTCAGCAGGTGCTTCGCGACGGAGAAGTACTCTTTGAAATGACGGTGCAGGTTGCTTATTTGATGCTGGACGGGCGCATCGGACGGCTCGATGCACGGAAAAAAGAGCGTATTGAGCGGCTATTGACGTAACGTTGATTTCGGTCATCGGGGCTGGCTGAGCGGTGTGCTAAGATTTCGCCTACCGTTATCGAAAAGGGATTCGTCATTTTTACCGCCGTTCATATCGTTCATCTTTTTGCCGCCTTTATCTATGGCGGATTTCTGTTTACCGACAATCTTTTCATGTCCCGCATGGGTGAAACGCTCGCACCCGACGAAGCGGCGAAAGCGCGCGAAGCGATTATGATACATGTGCGCAAAGTCGTGCCGTGGGCGCTGCTTGTTGCCGTCGGAACGGGAATTTACATGTTTACGCAAGTCTTTGGTTCGATAGCTCCCGAAGGCATGAGCCGATTTCAGATACTGCTGTCGATTAAAGCTTTTTTGGGTTTGTGGCTGGGCTTTCGCGGGTTCAATCAGAAGTTTTTCGGGATTCAGCCGTGGGTCTTCAAAAGCCATCTGTTTCCGTTCGCGCTCGTCGTCGTGATTATTTTGCTCTCGCAGTTGATGTATGCGTAGCACAGTGGCCTTGTGGATCGCGGCAAGTCTGCTTTTGGCAGGATGCGGCAAGAAGAGAAAAACGTCCGAACACCTCGACGGCAAAGCGCTGTTGGAGCAAAAATGTGCCTCCTGCCACAACCTCGATATGCCGCCGAAAACCTATCGAGACGAAAAAGCACCGCCGATGATGGCCGTGGCGTTTCATATTGCCGATTTTATCGAGGCTCCGACGAAGCGCGACAAAATCGACAAGGCGATCGATTTCGTCAAAGACTACGTGATTCATCCCTCCGCTTCGAAATCGTTCTGCGACAAAGCCAGCCTGGATGCCTACGGCGTCATGCCGTCGCAGCAGGGAAAGGTTTCGCAAGACGAACTCGAAGCGATCGCGGCCTATATGTTTCGACATTACACGCCGCAGAATTTTTTCAAAGCACAAGAAGCCGCCGCACGGTTGGCCGCAATGCCAAAAGGCGAACGTCTGGCGCTGCAAAACGGCTGTGCGGGGTGCCATAAAGCCGACCGGGATATCGTCGGGCCTTCGTGGCACCGCATCGCCCGCCGGCGCGCAAACGACGAACGGCGTATCGCCGCGGCGATCGCCGAGGGCTCGCACGGACAATGGAAAGGTTCGCACGGTGCGGTGATGCCGGCGTTTGCATCGAAACTGTCGCCCGAAGAGATTCGGACGATTGCGCGATGGATTATGCACCACAACGAGGCGGTTCGTGGTTAAACACGATTGTTATTACGTTTATATGCTGCGTTGCGCCGACGGCACGCTGTATACCGGCATTACGACGGATCTGCAGCGCCGGATCGCGGAGCACAACGGTACGGAGAAGGGTGCGAAATATACCCGCTCCAGGCGGCCGGTGCATCTGGTGTACCGCGAAGAGCATCGCGGGCGCAGTGCGGCATCGAAGCGCGAACGCGAAATCAAAAAGATGCGTAAAATTCAGAAAGAAAT
>CAZYEW010000140.1:0-1861 GCA_964646705.1 uncultured Sulfurimonas sp. | reverse complement strand
TCACAGTTTTTTATACTTAATTTATCAAAAATGTACGTGTTCCGACCCGTCAAAGCGCAGTTCGTCCGGCAACGGATCGACAATCAGGCGAGCGGTTTTAGAACGCACGCGTGAGCCGTCTTTGGCCGTCGCCACGGCAAAAAGTTCGTGTTCGTCTTCGTCGTCGGGGCATTCGAAAGCCTCGGCGTCGATCGCTTCACCGTCGAGATAGTAGGCAATCGAGCCTACCAGCGCTTTGGGCTCGAAACGCGCCGCGAAACGCATTTTCTGGCCCGGCAGGCAATGGCTGTCTTCGAGACCGCCCGCGTATTGCAGCGATTGGCGTGCGTTTTTCAGGCGGGTATGCCCCAGTACAACCCCCACGGCGTCCGACTCGTTCGCCCTGTCGTTGGCGAAATCGCACCGCACTTCGTAGCTGCCAGCCGGCAGGGTTTGCAGCAGCTTTTGTGTAAATTCGTAACGTTCAGGCGTTTTTTTCACCGGAATGACGCGGTGAAGCGCTCCGCCCGCTTCTTCCCACTCGCATTCCGCCGATGCGGCGTGCCGTACGTAAAACGCCGCCGTATCGCCGCGGCCGACATCGAGCGCCTCCGGCAAGCGTACCCGTGAAACCACCGGGGCGAACAGCCCAGTATCGAGGCCGTGCAGCACCTTGCGCAATCGCGAAGCCGTTGTCGGCATCAAACGCAATATATAATCGGCACGGTCACTGAACACCGGGACAATTCCTTCATCGGCCTTCGCTCCGTAAAAAACGGCGATATTCCACGGCCCGTACCGCCCCAGCACGTCGGCGTCGAAACGTTCGCCATCCGGCCCGAGCGTCAATGCGACATCACGCTTCGAATCGTTGAGTTCGTGCATCACGATCGCCACGGCCTCGTCTCGGCTCAGCTTTTTGTCCGAGCGATCGGAACAGGCCGTAAAAAATGACAGAATCATCACCGAAATGAAAAAAAGCTTCCCTAACATTAAATTTCCTTTTTATATGCAACTTTACAAAAAAGAGTCTTTGAGGGCTTTGAAGAGAAGGAAGAAATAAGAAAAACGATCAAAAAAACCGGCATTCCGCCGGCCGCAAAGAGGACTACTCGGCGCTTTGCGCTTTTTCTTCGCGCTTTTTGCGTGCGACGAGCGCTTTCAAGAAAGCGTCGGGGTCGATCGCACCCGTTTCGAAATCGATGATTTCGCGCAGTTTCTTGCCCATGCGCATTTTCGTGCGAAGCGCAAGCCCCTGGAGCATCAGGCGGTCGGCCTCGCTCAGTTTGACGTCGCGGGTCTTTTGCTTGAGTTTCGATTTGCTCAAAATATCGGCGATGCGTTCGAGGCGCTTTTCGGGAACGATGAACTTTTCTTCGATCAGCGCTTTTACTTCGGCCACTTCGGCCGACGGATCGACTTTGGCTTCTTCGACGTATTTTTCGACGATCCCGATCATTTGGTCAAGGTCTGTTGTTGGCATAGAAAATCCTTTATCATGCTTGTTTGCGAAATTCTACTCACTTTAAGATTAAAACAAGCTTGACGAAAGCATGCAGGTTATTTAGCCTTTTCTGTTCGAAAGCCGGCCGTTCATCGCCAAAATACTACGATATATTTTTATACCATTGCAGCGCTTTGGGGTGGACAAAAGCCAGATGCACCCAATTGACCTTCGGGCAGCGCAAGATCAGACTTTTGGGCGAAACGGCACGCGAAAGCGCCACGTAGAACTGCGAGGGCGCAAAAATCTCGTGCGTGTCGATCACCAGATCAGAAATGCTCATGCCCTGCGATTTATGAATCGTGATCGCGAAAGCAAGTGTAAGCGGAAATTGGCTCAACGTCAGTTTGGGCACCTCGACCTGCTCTTTTTCGCCCT
>CAZYEW010000139.1:0-1976 GCA_964646705.1 uncultured Sulfurimonas sp. | reverse complement strand
GTTGGGCATGACGGCTCCTTGATTGATGGAAAATACGACAAATTATACCCTACCCGCGGTACCCTAAAACAACTTCCCGATTTTTCGAAATCCGTAAAGGTACAATGCCCCGCCGAGCAGGGCGACACCGGTGAAATACGGCAGCAGATCCTGCCAGTCCGTGCCGCGAAAGAAGATGCTTTCGCTGCCCTCGATGTAGTAGCGCAGCGGCGAAATGAGCGAAAGCGTCTGCAAGACGGGGTGCATCGCGTGAATCGGCGTCCATGCGCCGCTGAGAAAGATCAGCGGCATCATGATAAGGATCGACAGCTGGGCGACCTGCAGCAGGCTTTTGCTCACCGCCGCGATAAACAGCCCGATGCCCGCACTCGTGAACGCATACAGAAACGACAGCGCGAAAAATGCCCACAGCGACCCGTTGATCGGTATGTCGAACGCGCCGAACAGCACCAGTCCCGTCGCCATGACGATGCCCGCCATCAAAATGATCACCTGCGAAAAGCTTTTGGCCAAAATCACCATCCGCGCATCCAACGGCATCAGCAGCATCAAATCCCATGTACCCGCCTCTTTTTCGCGCACGAAAACCGCCGCGGTGAGAATGACCCCCAAAAGCGTAATGACCGACAGCAGCTCCGCCAGCGCCATGAACGGCGCCGTATCGGCGTTGGGGTTGAAAAGCTTGTGAATCTTCAGCTCCACGGGCAGCGACATATGGGCATATTCCAGCAGCACGTTTTGCAAGTAGCCCAGCGCCTGAAACCCCTGACTCGCCGCCGTGGCGTCGAGCAGCACGTCGAGGCTGGAACGGCCCCGTTTTTTCAGCGACACTTCGAAATCGGGCGCGAACACCAGGCCGATCATGATCTCACGGTTGAAAATCGCGCGGCTGAGCGCTTCTTGCGATGCAAAACGTACCGGCGGGCGAAACTGCGGCAGGTGCAGCCGCGAAAGAATCTTGCGGCTGATCCCGCCGCCGCTTTGATCGACGTAGCCCACGCTCACGTTGCGCGCCTGCAGCTCGATGCCCTTGCCCGCAATGTAGATGTCGAGGGTGAAACTGTACAGCACGACCGCCACCAGCCCCCACGAACGCAAAAACGCCAGCAGCTCTTTGGCGACCAGCGCCCAGAATACCCGGATCACCGCAGTTCCTTTTTGACCAAATAGCTTCCCAGCGCCAGGACGCCGACGGCGTAGGCGGCGAGAATGCACAGATACAGCAGATTTTTGGGCGCAGAAAGCCCCTGGCCGACAAGGAAGGTATCGTAAAGCAGGTGGTTGTAGTACATCACCGGGTACAGATGCGCTTCGATCACCGATTCGCCCTGCATCGACGAAATGGGCATCAGCATGCCCGAATACAAAAAGCCCGGAATGATCGTGATGATGATCGTCAGCACGATCGCGACGATCTGCGTGGAGGTGACGATGGAGACCAGCAGGCCGATGCCGATGCTCACGAGAATGTACAGCTCTCCGGCCAGCCAGTACAGGGCGAAACTGCCGCGAAACGGGACGTCGAACAGCCACGTCGCCCACAGAAACAAAATGAAGATATTGACCGAGTGCAGCACGAACGCCGGAGAGAGCTTGGCGATGAGAAACTCCGTTTTGCTCACGGGCGAGGCGTAGAAATTGAAAATCGTTCCCTCTTCTTTTTCGCGCACGACCAGCAGCGCGGCGAGAATGGCCGGCGCCACGAGCAGCACCAGCCCGATCAGCCCGGGCACGATGGCGTTTTCGTTGCGCATCGCCTGATTGAAGAGGTTGCGGTTGTTGACGACGATCAGCCCTTTGGGCGGCGCGGGCATCGCTTTGGAGGCCGCATCGAGGATCACGCCTTCGACGTACTGCTGCATCGTCGAGGCACGGGTCGGGAACGCCCCGTCGATAAACACGGCGATCTCGCTTTTGCGCCCGTGGCGCAGCCGGCGTTCGAAGCCGTCGGGAATGACGACGACGATATCGGTCTG
>CAZYEW010000138.1:0-2116 GCA_964646705.1 uncultured Sulfurimonas sp. | reverse complement strand
CCAGCACATGCGCGATGTTGGCGTTGATTTCGCCGAGGCGTTCGACGAAGTTGAAATAGTGCGTTTCGACTTCGGGCGTGACGTCGCCGGTTTCGCCCACGGTTTCGAAAAGCTCCATCATGTCGCGCAGGTAGTCGCGCTGCTGGGCACAGGTACGGCACATGGTGAGTTCTTCGCACATGCCGTTGTTGAGCAGAACGTAGGTTTTTGCGACGCAGTCGCCGAGCTGCTGGGCGTAAGCTTTGTTGCGCAGGGGTTCCGTCGACGCAGGGTCGAGTTTGGCGCGGAGGGCTTCGAACTGGCGCTGGATGGATTCAATGGTTTCAATCATCACTCTTCCTTATGGCGTGATGAGAAAGTATACATAAGAAAAATTTAACTAAAGATAAAATCGGTTTTGCGGGCCGGCCGCTCAGCCGGAATAGGCGCGGTTGAGGGCGCTGAACATTGCCTTGACGCCGGCGATGGTGATGTCGGTGTCGCGGCCGACGCCGAAAAAGCCGCCGAAATCTTCGGTTTCGATTTCGATGTAGGCGACGGCTTTGGCCGAGGATTTCTCGCCGCATGAATGCTCGGCGTACGAACGCAGCGTGAACGTGTGCGGGTAGCGTTCGCCCAGAGCTTTGCGGCAGGCGTCGATGGGACCGTTGCCGCGGCCTGCGGAGGTGATTTCCTCGCCGCGGTAGCGGTAGGTGAGGCGGCAGTCGACGACCCCGTCTTTCGCCGTTTGTGAATGGATGGCCATATCGACGAATTCGATGTGGGTTTCGGGGTGAAAATAGGTGCGCTCGAAAATATCGAGAATTTCTTCGGGGGTGAGTTCGCGCCCCGTTTCGTCGGTGACGGCCTGTACGATACGGCCGATTTCGGCGTGCATCTTTTTGGGCAGGTGATAGCCGAATTTGTCTTCGAGAATATAGGCCACGCCGCCTTTGCCCGATTGCGAGTTGATGCGGATGATGCTTTCGTAGGTACGGCCGACGTCGGCGGGGTCGATGGGCAGGTAGGGCACTTCCCAAAGCGGGTCGCTCTTGGCACGCTGGTAGGCCAGCCCCTTGTTGATGGCGTCTTGGTGCGAACCCGAAAACGCCGTGTAGACCAGTTCGCCCACGTAGGGCTGGCGCACGTGCGTCGGAATGTTCGTACAGCGTTCGACGACGTCGACGACGCGGTTGACGTCGCTGAAATCGAGCTGCGGGTCGATGCCCTGGGTGTACATGTTGAGCGCGAGGGTGATGATATCGACGTTGCCCGTACGCTCCCCGTTGGCGAGCAGGGTGCCTTCGACGCGGTCGGCACCGGCGAGCAGGGCCAGTTCGGTCGCCGCGACGGAGGTACCGCGGTCGTTGTGCGTGTGCGTCGAAATCAGAATGTGCTCGCGTGCGTCGAGGTGCCGCCCCATCCATTCGACCTGATCGGCGTAGATGTTCGGCGTGGCCATTTCGACGGTGGCGGGCAGGTTGACGATCACGGGGCGCCGTTCGCCGATGCCCCAGCGTTCGGTGACCGCGTTGCAGATATGCGCGGCGAAGTCGAGTTCGGTCCCGGTGAAGCTTTCGGGCGAATATTCGAGGGTGAGTTCGCCGTCGAAATCCTTTTCGCGCGCTTTGATCATATCGACGCCCCGCAGTGCGAGTTCGACGATTTCGTCTTTTTCTTTCCGAAAGACGATTTTGCGCTGTGCGACGGACGTGGAGTTGTACAGATGCACGATGGCCTTTTTGACGCCGCGCAGGGCTTCGAACGTTTTGTCGATGAGGTGTTCGCGTGCCTGGACGAGCACCTGGACGGTCACGTCGCCGGGAATAAGGTCGCGCTCGACGAGGGTGCGCAAAAAATCGTATTCGACTTTCGATGCCGAAGGAAAGCCGACTTCGATATGTTTGAAACCGAGCGAGAGCAGCAGGTCGAAAAGTTCAAGTTTCTGTTCGAGGTTCATCGGCGTGACCAGCGCCTGGTTGCCGTCGCGCAGGTCCACGCTGCACCAGACCGGCGCACGCTCGATGGTGCGGTCCGGCCAGGTGCGGTCGGGCAAGTCGATTTTCGGATAGGGGCGGTACTTGCCCGTGCGCGCATGCTGCATCGGCGGCTCCTTGAACGTGTGAGCTTATGCTGA
>CAZYEW010000137.1:0-2188 GCA_964646705.1 uncultured Sulfurimonas sp. | reverse complement strand
CTAAAACCGCTTGTTTTTCCGAAACACGCGGTAGGCGCGGGCGTCGAGGAGGTATTTGTAACGGTCGGTGATCAGGCGTTTCATGACGTAGCCCGCGATACCGCTGAAACGGATACGATCGAACAGCACCACCGCCGCATGGTAACGCCCCAGCGCGACCAAGATGCCCTCGAGCCGGATCGGGCATTGCAGCAGCGGCAGGCCGCGCAGCGAACGCACGATATTGCGTGCGGCGCGTTCGGCACTCTTTTCGGCCCCGTTGGCCGTGGCCGGCAGCACCCTGCCGTCGCTGCCGCGCAGCTCGGCGACGTCACCCACGGCGTACGCCTCGTCGTTGCCCGGCAGATGCAGCTGCGGCGTTACGACCATCTGCCCTTTCGCGTTGCGTTCGACGTCGAGTTCGCGCGTCAGCGTCGAGGCGATCACGCCCCCGGCGAAAATCATGAAATCATACTCGAGCGCACGCCCCGAATCGAGGCGGACTTCCTGCTTCGTCACCGAAATAACCCGGCTACGGGTAACGAGTTTTACGCCCAGCGCTTCGAGGCGCGATTTCGCTTTTTCGCACAAATACGCATCCATCCCCCGAAGCACCCCGTCGTGCGAGGAAATCAGGTAAATATCCAGCCCGTTGCACAGCATCCGGTTCTCGCGCATGAAAGCGCGGGTATAGTCCGCCATCTCCGCGGCGATCTCCACGCCGCTGAGCCCGGCGCCCGCGATGACGACCGAAAAATTGCGGCACGATGCGTCGGCTTCGCTGCACATGCGCTCGAAAAGCTCCTGCTCGAAACGCTGGCGGAACTCGAACGCCCGCTGCAGGCTTTTGACCCCGTGCGCGTACCGTTTAAGCCCCGGAATATTCTCGGGAAAGAACGTGCGGCTACCCATGGCGAACACGACGAAGTCGTACGGCAGCGCATCGGTCTCGGTCTGCACGTTGCGGGCGCGAAAATCGACCCCGCGTACCGTCGCTTTTTTGAACGTCACGTTCGGATAGCTTGCACACAGCGCGGGCAGATCGACGGTGACGTCCGTCAGCGTCGCGCGCTGGGCGATCAGGGCGTAGGCCTCGGTCTGAAGGTAATGGTAAGGAAAACGGTCGATCAGCGTGATGCGCACCAGGCCGCTGAAGGCAAGTTTTTGCATCACGCGGATACCGGCATACCCGCCCCCGACGATCACGACGTGTTTCATTGCGAAGGACGGCTGCCGTACACGGCGCGTTTGCGTTGCTTGGCGTAGCTTTTACGCACGATCCCCGCCGCACGCAGCATATCCGATGCGCCGATGGCACCCTCGACGGGCCGAAACATCGGTTCGCCCCTTTCGTCGAGAAACCACAGCGTCGGCGTTCCCGGCGAATAGAGTGCGCGCGGAATGAAGTCGCCGTCGTCGGTAAACGCGATGACGTTGATGAAATCACGATTGAGCGTTCCGATCACCTTGGGGTCGCGAAACGTCGTGCGTTCCAGATGCACGCACCAGCGGCAGCTGTGGCGCGACACGACGAAAAAGATCGGCTTGTGAACCTTTTTGGCCCGCTCGATCGCCGTTTTCAGGTCTTTTTGCCAGTGAATCTGCGCCGCCAAAAGCGAAGCCGCCGTCAGACAAAGCACGAGAAGCTTTTTCATTGCATCACCTTTTCAATGATTTCTTCGGCAACTTTTTCGACCGATTTTCCCGACACGTCGATCACGACGTCGGCGACCTCCATATATTGCGGCTCGCGTTCGTCGTAAAGCGCCCGGGCTTTGGCGACGTCTTGAAACAGCGGCCGTTTTTTGAGTTTGCGTTCGGCGTTGGGATGCTCGACGATCCGGCGGTAGATGGTATCGAAATCGGCATGCAGCAGCACGACCGTGCCGATTTTATGCAGGTTCTTCACCTTGTAAAACCCTCCGCCCGTCGAAACCAGCGTATTGTCGACATTTTTATGCAGCCACTTCGCGACACGCCGTTCACGTTCGCGAAAATACGGCTCGCCCTCTTCTTCGAAAATCTTTTTGATCTTGCGGTTTTCCATGCTCTCGATAAGGTCGTCGGTATCGACCGCGACGATCCCGCTTTGACGCACGATCTCACGCGCGACGCTCCCTTTGCCGACCCCCATAAAACCGATCAACACAATGTTCTTCGCCATAACGCTGCCCTCCTTTTATTCGATTTCCCGTCCGTCATTCCGGAC
>CAZYEW010000136.1:0-2234 GCA_964646705.1 uncultured Sulfurimonas sp. | reverse complement strand
AAAGGCATCGGCGAGAAAAAGTTCGAAAAAATCAAAAGCGAACTCGAAGTTTAAGGCGGATCATCCCGCCTTTTCACCCCCCTCTCTCTACTTCCTGACAACATAACGTTTTACGATAAATATCGACAAAAATCACAATTTAATCAAAAGAGAAAACTAGTTGTAATATAATTTTGTTTTATTTAAATCCCTGTTGGGTTCTGTAAGGAATGAACGTGAAGACAATCTGGCTGTTTTTGGGTGCCGCCGTAGGCCTGTTCGGTTTCGATACCCGTACGCACGTATGGATCGCACAGCAAATCATCAACGATCTTCAAGATGACGGGAAAGTGACGATCGAACCTTTCGGAAGCTTCGATGTCGACCCGGCCGTGGCGAAGGCGATCGTGGATTTTCCCGATGTATATCGCATGGGCAACGTCGGCCCTGACGGCTTTCCGGATGTCGTCGGCGGGCAGGTTACGGCACACCCTGGGCTCGAAGATACGACGGACGAAGACGGTAAATTCGTTCACGGGTGGAAGAGCGACGAATGGTTCGAATGGGTTCTGAAGCAGGCGAAAGCACCGGAAGAAGTGGCATTTGCCTACGGTTATCTCGCCCACGGCGCCGGCGACGTATTCGCGCACACCTACGTCAACATGTATTGCGGCGATATTTTCGATATGAACGACGGCGAAACCGATGTCGAAAAACGGCATATCCTGCTTGAAAAGTTTATCAGTGATCGATTGCCTCCGATTGAAAATACCGAAGGAAAAGAGCTCGGCGCTGCATACGATCTTGTCGCGACAGCCGGATCGCTGCCGCTGCATTATCTCGTCTCGACACTGTTGCTCGATGCACAGCCTGCTGCACAGTACGCGCTTTCGGGTACGGCGAAATACCTTCAGATGCTTTACGAATTTAGACGCAAGGTAGCGAATTTGGACGATGACGACATCGGTGATCTGCTCGATGCCGATGCGAAACGTGCTGCGGCGATTTGCGATGCCACTCGGCCGTGGCGGCGTTTTTTTGGCCGATGGTTCGGAGGCTTTTCGACGCATTGTGCCGCGGAGGAGCTGGTAAAACGCAAACGCAGATGGCTGGAAGAGATGGGATTCGCGACATTCAACTATCGTCGCGTATGGCTGGCACAGATCGATCACGCTCTTGAAGAATACATTCGCACCAGTGCTCTGATGAGTCGGGATTTCATGCAGGCCGGCACCGACCCGTATGCGCGGATAAAGCACTGGATCGACTGCTACGGTGCGGCGTTTACCGATCCGACGACGCTGGCTGCACGCGGCGTCGAAGCGGGGTGCAGGGTTCGGGACGATGCGGCGGAGAAACTGGCGTTTTTGGGTGACGTCAAAGCGGGAGACCGCGGTATTTTCCGCCTAAAGCGTGATGTTGAAGCGTTGGCACAGGGGCTTGGCAGTGAGGCGATTTCGCTGATGGGGGTGGCGGTGCTTGAAGTCGTGGCGGTCAGGAATAAAGAAGCTTCGGCGGCTTCGCTCGACGAACAGTTCGGACAAGACGGCAGCGACAAGCATTTGCTGGTGATTCCGGACATGTCGCGGCGTGTGCTGGCGGAAATGGGCGCCGAACGATCGGGGACACTCGATCCGCACAGTTTTGCAGTGTTGTATGACGCCGTGGTTTTGAGCAAACTGACGCTGCTTTCTTCGGATAGCCTTCGCGTGCTTGCGCGTCGCGCGGGTGTTCGTGACGAACGCGTCGTGACGTCGCTCGATCGGAACGTGCTTTTCAACGCTGTGCGTTCCATCGACGGCAACCACCAGTGGCTTTCCGTCGCACCGCCTTATCCGCGGCGTGACGGTGTCGAAGATACACAAATCCATCGGTACGGATACGATGCGAATGCGACGCACGGGTGGCGTCTGTATCAAAACGAGGTACTGCGCGAAGCAGTGTTCGGGCATATTTTTAAAGGACCGGTTTCGCCAGGACTCGAAATGCCGGAACTCATCGGATTCGATATCGTGCTGCCTGCAAACTATCCGTATGTATCGTGCGAAAAGCATCCTTTTCCCAACGGGATTGAAGACCGGCGCTGCCGCCAATGACTCAGACGTCGTCGATGACGATGGTGCGTCCGAAGGGAGCTTCACGGTCGCTTGCGGGAACGATCCACACGGTGTCGATGTAAGGGGTAGCATCGGGAAAATGGCCGTCGAGGTCGGTGAAGTACAGCAGCAGCTCGGCGTGCGGGCGGTGGCGTTCGA
>CAZYEW010000135.1:0-2363 GCA_964646705.1 uncultured Sulfurimonas sp. | reverse complement strand
ACCTCGTTCGCGCTGAATATGGTCCAGAATCTGCTGCGCAAAGGAAGGGCCGTCGCCTTTTTCTCGCTCGAAATGCCGGCCGAGCAGCTGATGCTGCGGCTGCTGAGTATCGAAACGTCGATTCCTTTGCAAAAACTGCGCGTGGGCGATCTTGACGACGAGCAATGGAGCCGGCTGGGCACGGCGGTCGATCGCATGCAGGCCAGCAAGCTCTTCGTCGACGATCAGGGCTCGCTCAATATCAACCAGCTGCGTTCGCGCCTGCGCAAACTCAAAAGCAAACACCCCGAGCTCGAAATGGCGGTTGTCGACTACCTGCAGATTATGAGCGGCACGGGCACCAAAGACCGCCACCTTGAAGTGAGCGAAATCTCCCGCGGCCTCAAAATGCTCGCGCGCGAACTCGAAATCCCCATCGTCGCGCTTTCACAGCTCAACCGCGGCCTCGAATCACGCCACGACAAGCGCCCGATGCTCAGCGATATCCGCGAATCGGGTTCGATCGAGCAGGATGCCGACATCATCTTGTTCGTCTACCGCGACGACGTCTATCTCTACAAAGAAGAAAAAGAGCGCGAAAAAGCCGCCAAAGCCGAAGGCAAGGAATTTACGCCGACCTACGTCGAAAAAGAAGAAGAAGAAGCCGAAATTATTATCGGAAAACAGCGTAACGGACCGACCGGCCACGTCAAACTGCTGTTTCAAAAAAAGCTTACCCGCTTCGTCGACATGCCCACTTACGCCGCAACCGAAATCGTCTACGAACAGGTCGATACGAAAAGCGCCGAGATGGATATCGGCAACGTTTCGATGCCGCCGATTTAAAAGTGAGTACCGACGGAACACTACGACAAGCTTGTGGATTCTAGATCGCGTCCGGAATGACGGACCGCCGGCTATCCGAACTCCACCGGGTCCATATCGATCTCGGCAAGTGCGACGCGTGAGGCCTTGAGGGCACGGATCAGGTCGGTGCTTTTATCGGCACGCAACAGAATCTGAAAGCGGTATTTGCCCGCGATTTTTTCGATCGGGGCGGCAGCGGCGCCGACGATCTCGACGTCGTTGAAACGGCGCAGGTTTCGTTCCATCTCGCGCATCGCCGCTTCGGCCTTTTGCGCGTTTTTATGAGCGAACAGTACCCGGCAGAGTTTTTTATACGGCGGATACAGCCCCTCTCTGAAAACCTTCTCTTCTTCCAAAAATGCCTCGTAGCGGTCGATATAAGCCGAAAAAAACTCGGCGTTGAAGGTCTGTACGATGACCCGAGAAGCATGTTTTCGCCCGCTGCGCCCGGCAATCTGCATCAGCAGCGACAGCGCACGCTCCCTGGCGCGGTAGTCGCTGAGCCCGAGAATATTGTCAAGCCCCAACACCACCGCCAGCGTCACGTCATGGTAGTCGTGCCCCTTGGAAAGCATCTGCGTGCCGATCAGCAGATCGGTTTCACCGTCGTTGAACGCACGCAGCAGTTCGCGCAGTTTTTTCTGCGTCGAAACGGTGTCGCGGTCGAACTGAGCGACGCGAATGTCGGGATGGTGCGTGCTGAAATACTCCACCGCCTCGGCCGTCCCCAGCCGCGAGCTTACCAGTTCGCCGTGGCCGCATTCAGGGCAGTGCTGCGGAATCGCCTCGGCATAGCCGCAGTAATGGCAGCGCACCTGGCGGCGAAAACGGTGCACGCTCATGCCGACGCTGCAAAACGGGCACTGGTAGGTGTAGCCGCAGGCGTCGCAGATCAGATACTTAAAGTTCGCCCGCGTTGGAATGAACAGCATTGCCTGGCGTCCCTGCGCCACGGTCTGTGCGACCGCAGCTTCGATGCGCGGCGTGATCGCTTCGGTATGGGCCTCGTATTCGTAGACGCGTTCACTTTGAAAATGGCCGCCGCGCAGCCGGTAATGCGGAAATTTAACATACGACGTCAGCGACGGCGTGGCACTGCCGAGCACCACGGGAACGCCTAAAAGCTTGCCGTAGTAAATCGCCATATCACGGGCATGATAGCGCGGGCGTGACGACGCTTTGTAGCTGTCGTCATGTTCTTCGTCCACTACGATGAGTCCGAGATCGGCGATGGGCAAAAACAGTGCCGAACGCGGCCCGGCGACGATCGCGGCCTCGCCGCTGCGAATCTTTTGCAGGGCTTTGTCTTTTTGTTTTTTCGTCAGTTTGGAGTGCCAAAGCACAACGGCATCGCCGAAATGCACCTCAAGCCGCCGCTGCATCTGCGGGGTGAGTGAAATTTCGGGCATCAAAAAGAGTGCGCGTTTTCCCTCCGCCAGCACCTCTTCGAAATATCTCATGTAGATTTCGGTTTTGCCCGAACCGGTGTCGCCAAAGAGCAAGGCGACGGGGTGTGC
>CAZYEW010000134.1:0-2448 GCA_964646705.1 uncultured Sulfurimonas sp. | reverse complement strand
TCGTCGATCGCGAGCAGTACCAGCAGGGTGCGCTGAAGCGGACTGGCGTTGTCGTCGCTGATCATCACGTAGCGGTTACGGCCAATGCGGGTGATGCCCTCGAAATTGTCCAGATGCCAGCCCTGCGTGCTGTCCATGCGCAGCAGCACCTCGCTTGTGCCCGTATTCAGATTCAATCGTGAAAGTACGCTGATGCGACGGCGCGTCAAAGCATGAAAATCACGTTCCAATATCAACAGTTTGCCGCCGGGCATCGGCGTCATCGCGGTCAGCGAACCGTGACGTACAACCTGCCACCGCCGCGTACTCCCGTAGATCGTATGGCGGGTTTCGTCACTGCCGTACAGCGGCACTTCCGGTGCGCTCACCATGCCGCAGCGCGGCACGAAAGCGACGGCTTCGAGCATCTTGTTTTTGCCGCGATAGCGTTTCTTTTTGCGCAAGATTTTGGGCAGCTTCACGGGTTCGACGTACCGCCCCCGCCCATCGTAACGGACAATCCGCGGCCGGCGTTCGAAGCTGACCGCCAATCCGCCGCCGGGCAGCAGCGCCAGCCCCTCGGCATCGGCATGTTTGCCGTGAAGCGGCCTGCCCGCTTTATCGCGCAATGCGACGGCATCGAGCAGTTCGACGGCGGCGATGCGATCCGATTCAATACGCACGCGCATCGTATAGAGCAGCCCCCGGTCGCTCACGCCGTAAAGCTTTTCGCTGTGCCGGTCGTACGCCAGTGCGGAAACTTCGGTAAAAGCGATACCGTGCCGGGGTGCGAAACGCAGAACCTTGGCGTCGAGAATCCGCACAGCGCCCCTGTCCGCGTTCCCGTCATACATTTTCCACGGCCGTATCTGTGCCGCCGCCGTGACGGCAAGAAGCAGCCACATCACAATCGTTCGCATCACCCCGCTCCTTTGGCACATTCTAAGCTTGCAATCTTTAAAATAACTTCATGGACAAGAAAAAACCGACCGAAACGGACCCTTTCAAAGACTACGTACCCGAAGTCGTGGAATACGACCCCGAAGTCGACGGCGTCATGCGCGATGAAATTTTAAGCGAAAAAGAGCAGCTGCGCGAAACCATCACCAAACTGAAAGAAAAAAACCGCGGTTCGCGCAAAGTGCGGCGCTAACCGCCGCTTAATGAGCCCTTGCCTACAATCACGCCATGATTCAAGAAGCACACAACGCCTACAACCGCAAAGACTACGCACGCGCATTCGCGCTCTATTCCGAGCTCGCCGAATCGGGCAACGCCGACGCCCAGGCTTCGCTGGGCTACATGTACCAGCAGGGCCAGGGCTGCACGGCCGACGACGCGCAGGCACTCCACTGGTACAAGAAAGCCGCCGAAGCCAAACAGCCCTATGCTCTCTTCAATCTCGGCATTCTCTACGCCAACGGAATCGGCGGCGTGGCGCACGATCAGTTCAAGGCACACGAATACTACCTCGAAGCCGCGATCCGTGAAGTGCCCCAGGCGATGTACGAAGCCGCACTGATGCTCGAACGCGGCATCGGCTGCCTCCAGAACTATTCCGAAGCCGCGTTCTGGTACGAAGAAGCCGCCAAACGCGGCCACCGCGAAGCTTTCAACAACCTCGGCGTGCTTTACAAAGAAGGCCACGGCGTCGCGCAGGATTTTTCTCGGGCCTATATCTGCTTTTCGCGTGCCGCCGAAGCCGGCCTGCCGCAGGCGCAGTACAATCTGGGATTGCTCTACGACCAGGGACTCGGTGTCGAAGAAGACCACGACAAGGCGCTGGAGTGGTGCCGCAAAGCCGCCTACAACGGCCACGAAAAAGCCAAAGCGATTATCCGGGGACTGCAAGAAGACGGCAAAATCGTTTTTTGATATAATCGGCTATTTCAGGAGGCAGCGATGTTCACGGGATTGATTCGGGAAACGGCGACGGTCAAAAGCTACCGGGGCGAACGCCTCAGTCTCAAAGCCGTCTATCGCCCCAAGCTCGGTGATTCGGTCGCCGTCAACGGTACCTGCTTAAGCGTCGTCTCCCTCGAACCCGACGGCTTCACCGTCGAGCTCTCTCCCGAAACCCGCAGCATCATCGCGACGGAAAACCTCCAAGGCCGGGTGCATATCGAACCGGCCATGCAGGCAGGCGAACGGCTCGAAGGGCATATCGTTCAGGGCCATATCGACACGGTCGGCACCGTACGCTCCATTGCCGACAACGGCAACAGCCACGATGTCGTCATCGCCGTCGATCCGGCGTTCATTCCCTACATCGTGCCCAAAGGTTCCATCGCGATCGACGGCGTAAGCCTCACCGTCAACGACGTGTACGACGATGCTTTTCGCCTTACCATCATCCCCGTAACAATGCGCGAAACCCTGTTTGGAAGCTACCGTGTCGGCACGCGCGTCAATATCGAAACCGATATGTTCGCACGGTATATCGCACATTTTCTTTCTCACCGCCAAAAA
>CAZYEW010000133.1:0-2770 GCA_964646705.1 uncultured Sulfurimonas sp. | reverse complement strand
TCTCACCTCTCCTCACTTCCCCAAACAAAAACTTCCAAACATCTTGTCAAGCATCTCTTCGTTGTCGAACGGACGCGTGATCGATGCAAGCGCACGGATCGCTTCGCCGACATGAAACGAAAAAAGTTCCAGTTCCTGGTCTTCAAGCGGCTCTTTCGCCGCTTCGATCGCTTCGAGCGTTTTTCGCACCGCTTCGATCTGGCGTGTCGAGATCAGCATCGTTTCATCCGAGACATTGCGTTCGTCCATCAGTGCCGTCAGCTTCTCGATCAACGGTTCGACATCCGCCTTGCAGCTTAACGTAACCGGTTCGTAGGAACCCAGTACGGTACGGTCGAAGCGTGCAGGCAGATCGCTCTTGTTCAACACGACGACGCATGCCTTTTCTTGCGCGTAACGGTCGATCAACGCCATAATCTGCCGGTCTTCTTCATCGGCTTCGCGGCCGGCATCGAAAAGTGCGACGACGATATCGCTTTGTTCCACCGCATCGATCGAGCGTTCGATGCCGATACGTTCGATTTCGTCGGTCGCATCGCGAATTCCCGCCGTGTCGACGATGCGGATCAGATGCGTTCCCAGCCGAACCTGCTCTTCGATCGTATCGCGCGTCGTACCCGCGATTTCGCTGACGATCGCACGATCGTGATCGAGCAGACGGTTGAGCAAGGAACTTTTCCCGACATTCGGTTTGCCGACAATCGCCACTTTGAAGCCCTGCATCAGGCCTTTGCGTCGTCGGCTCGAAGCGAGCGTTTTTTCCAGCTGCGAGGCGATAGCGTCGAGCCTGTCGCGTATCTGACGCACGAGATCCTCGGGCAAATCCTCTTCGGCGTAGTCGATGCTCACTTCGGAATAGGCCAGCATCTCAAGCAAAGCGTCACGGTTGGCTTCGACGAAAGTGCGCAGCGAACCTTTCATCTGACGTGCAAGGATTTTCGCCGCATCTTCGCTTTTGGCTTCGATCAGTTTGGCAATCGCTTCGGCCTCGGTCAAGTCGATGCGGCCGTTGATAAAGGCACGTTTGCTGAACTCTCCCGGCTCGGCCAACCTCGCACCGTGGCGCAGTACGGTTTCCAGCACTTCCTGCGCCACGATCTGCCCGCCGTGACACTGAAATTCGACGACATCTTCACCGGTAAAACTTTTAGGACCTTTGAAATAGAGGCAGATCGCTTCGTCGATCAGTTCGTCTGCCGAATCGTAAAGCGAAAAAAGGTGGGCGTGCCGTTCACGCAGTGCCTTCCCTTTTGTCATGCGCTTTGCAATATCGAGGGATCCGGCCCCGCTGAGGCGGATAATGGCGATCGAACCGACGCCGTGCGCCGTGGCGATCGCCGCGATGGTGTCGTGCATCGGTATCTCCGAAATCAGTAGCTGTGGTAGTCGTTGACGATAACGTAGCGGCCGCCGTCGCGGTGAGAGCGGATGGCGACATATTTGTCGTGATAGCGCTCGCGAAGCTGTTTGAGCGCGATCTGCACGAGGACACCGTCGAGCACCCGTGTCTGCGCCCGGCCTTCGCGATCTATGATTTCGCAGACACCCGTCAGGTACCTTGCGATGGCCTCTTCTTGATTTTGCAGAAACTCGGCGATTTCCAATCGAAGCTGCAGCTGATATTCGGCATTGATCCAATTGAAAAGCATGTACGAAAGCGCCTTATAGCGGTAGCCTTCTTTGCCGATGAGCAAGGCGGCATCTTCGCCGTTGAACTCGACGAGCAAGGTGGTGTCGTCGTAGGGGCGTACCTCGACTTCATCGAGAGAAAAGCACAGGGTCGCGAACAGCGCGTTGATTTTTTCTTTGACCTCCTGCGCAACCGTCTCGATATCTTCATACGATTCGGTGTAGTATTCGTCGTCATCATAGACGTCGTCGTAGGCTTCGTCGTCATCGTCTTCGACGAACGTTTCCTCGGCCGGCTCGGAAAAGGTTTCGGTTACTTCCAACGTTTCGACAATGTCGTGCTCGGGCGTTTCGACGATTTTGCGTTTGGCGACGATCACCGCCGGCTTGCCCAAAAAGCCGAGAATCCCTTTTTTTGGCTGTTGAACAACGACGACGTCGAGCTCGGTAATCGAACACTCGAAATGTTTGACCGCCTCGTCATAGGCCGCTTCGAGGGTCGGAGCTTCGATCTTTTTCATGAAGCCTCCTTGTCACCCTTGTGCCGTTTGGCCGCCTCGTGCTCTTCGTGGCGCATCGCTTTGATCTTGGCATACTGTTTGTTGACCATGTACTGCTGCGCGATTGACAGCAGGTTGTTCGTCAGCCAGTACAGTACAAGCCCCGACGGGAAGGTGACGAAGAAAAAGGTGAAAACCACCGGCAGGTATTTGAAAATTTTCTCCTGCATCGGGTCGGTGAAATTGTTCGGCGTCATGCGCTGCTGTACGAACATCGACGCACCCATAAGGATCGGCAGAATATACGTCGGATCCATCCGCGAAAGGTCGTTCACCCATAAAATCCACGGCGCGCCCTGCAGTTCGACGGCGTTGAGAAGCACTCGGTAGACGGCGAAAAAGACCGGAATCTGCAACAGCAGCGGCAAACAGCCGCCCAGCGGGTTGGCCCCGTGTTTTTTGTACAGCTCCATCGTCGCGGCGTTCATGCGCTGCGGATCGCCTTTGTATTTTTCGCGCAGTTCTTTGATTTTGGGCGCAAGATCCTTCATCTTCTGCATCGAGAGCATACCGCGGTACGTCAGCGGATAAAGGATCAGCCGAATCATCACCACCAGCGCGATGATCGCCCAGCCCCAGTT
>CAZYEW010000132.1:0-2787 GCA_964646705.1 uncultured Sulfurimonas sp. | reverse complement strand
ATCCTTTTCAGGAAAATCATTTCAAACCGCGTATTATACTCTATGGCACCTCTATCTTCTTTGAACGCCCGTTCCGCCTGCGCGAGCAGGGCGGATTTCAATGCATCGGAACGGTGACCTGGGTATTGATCGGTGCGATGACGGGCTTGGCGACAAGCGTGTCGAACGTTCCCGTATTCAGGTTGAGCTGCTGAATGTTGATGTTGAAATTCAGCTGCGCATCGACGCTGCCGACTTGCAGCGATTCCGCGGTTTTGTCCAACACGACATCGAGGGTCGTCCCGTTTTCCACACCGAGATTGCTAACGTCGAATTGACGCTCGCCCGGTTGGACCGTACCGTTTTCGATCACGCCGTAGCGGTACGATTTGACGATATCAAACGCCGTGTCGGCGACGCCCGCTTTCAGGCGCAGCTTGAAGCGCTCGAGGGCATTCGCGTCGGGAATCAGCTGCAGCGTATCGACCTTGCCGGATTCGATCGCCTTGTTGCCGATGACGGTGGTCGTGTGCGGCCCCATGATCGTCAGGTTGTAGTCACCGCGATGAAGGCCTTTGATTTCGATAGCGTACGACGTTCCCTGCTTCAGCAAATAGAGCTCGTGCGTCTTGTTGTCCACATCAGCCAGCTTGATCGGCACGATCTTCGTCGAGACCGCGCGGCTGCCGCTCGTTTCGACGCTCAGGTCAACGTCGCCGTCGGACGTTCCGATCGCGATGTAGCCGAAGGTTCCGTGCCAGATACTGTCAAGCCCCGGCATATCGTGGTCGTTGACGTAAAGATGATGTGCTTCGTCGATTTTGTTGAACTGTCCGCTGTCGCCCTTGACACGGGCATAGGGTACGAAATACATATCGCCGTCCCACCACTCGTTAGCGTCCCAGCGGTACTTCCAGCGCTTCGTATCACGATTGATCACAAGGTACGGAAACGCTTCGAAATCGTCGAAATCGGGCAGCGTGTGCGCACCCTGAATCATTCGCGCTCCCTTCGTCCGATTGGGATCGTACAGATAGACGCGCCATTCGCTGTCGCTGATTTTGCGCACCATCCACGGCACGACGGCATGCGCGGCCGTATCGGTATCGTACATCGACCCGTCCATAATGGCGAGGATGCCGTACTTCCCGTTCACGCCGGCCGAACGGAGCGAATCGATAATACGCCACAGCGTCCAGCGGGCATCATGCCGATGGTGTACGGCGTATTCCACCGTTTTTTCGAACACTTCATCGGAGATCTGCGACCCGTGCATCGTCAACACGTACTCTTTCGTCAATGCGGCCGACATATCGAGTTCTCCGCCGTGCGTCGCGCCGCTTTGCAGTTTCGACGGGTTCAGCACCCCGCGTCCCAGCGCCACGGTCGTCGCGCTCATTCCCCAGCAAAAACCGTATTTTGCCACATTTTTTACAAAGTGATAGACACCCCGTGATTTGCCCGTCTTCCAACAATGACTTCCGAAACAGTCATGCGTTTCGCCGTAACTGAAAATATTGTTCATATACGGCGTGTAGGGAATGCTGCCGCCAAGCCCCGTATTGACGAAGGTCAGCGCGTTGGCGTACAGCGGCAGTGCATCCCAGTCGCGGATCGGCAGCGATTCGCTGCTGTGCTTCGACGACGCTTTGCCTTCACGGTCACGTACGGTCACGGCATACGAAAAACGATCGGTATGCACGCTCGCATCGTTGACCCACGTATACGTTTTGTCGAAGGTCGCCGCACCCTGCGGATTTTCCGAATATGTTTCGCCGCCGAGCGTGACCTCGACCGATTTGAGGCCGTCCGAGTCTTCGGCGTGCACATGCAGCACGACCCGCTGGCCGTCGTTTTTAATAAAACGATAACCGCGCGGATAGACCTCGGGAATCTGGTAGGTGATCTGTGCCTGAAGGCTAGGAGCCCGGCCGTTGCCGCGTACAGGAGGATTGATCACTTCATCGACGGGCCCTGCCAGACCGCCTTTGTCTTCCGCATAGATACGCTCGAAGAAAAGAGAACTATTCACCGCTTTGTCGTACGCCAGATGCAAATGCGTCGTGTGATCGTCGGGCGCTTTTTTGAAGTGAACGACATCGTTGTTTTCCACAACGGCGATATAGTCCACCGCCTTGTTGTCCGTCGCCGTGATATCGACATGCACCGTATCGCCGATTTTCGGATCCGTCGGCGAATAGCTGACGCTCAGCCGTGCCGGTTCTGCATCGTCTTCTTTTCCGAGCGCGTCGAGCACGCCTTCGTCGGGCAGCGTATCGCTTTTATATGTCAGCACCAGCTGCGGCGGACGCGCCGTTTCGTCGCTGGAGAGCACGATTTCTTTACGCAGGTCGACACTTTCGTTTTCATCGAGAATGAACGACAGCGGAATCTTAAAAATATCGGGATCGATCTGAATATCAGGGTACTGAAAATCGTCGCCGATCGTCCGCCCCGCCGCCTGCGAAGCGCTGCCCGTCAGATATTGCTTGATCAGGCCGACGGGGACTTCCAGCCGTATCCAGCCGCGTTCGCCGTCGAGTGCTTTCGTACTTAGAAAACGCAGTGCATTCGGCTGATTTTTCCATGTTGCCGTATCCTCGCCGAACACGGCTCCCTCGTAGAGTAAAAGATGTTCCAAATCCCCGCGCTCGACCCAGACCGCAAGCCATGCCGACGTCATGGAATCGACGATTTCATCCAGCGTTTTTCCGGGCTGTTTCGCTTCAAGCGCATCGATGATCCGCGCCTTGTCGAACGAAACGAGTGCGCGTTTTCTCACGGGAAATTCTTCGTTGCTCTCACCGA
>CAZYEW010000131.1:0-2900 GCA_964646705.1 uncultured Sulfurimonas sp. | reverse complement strand
GCTATAATCACGCCAAAAAACGGGACGATTCATGAAAGCACCGCGCGGTTTCGGCAAACGCTACTTTTCGCTGCTCTCGATTCAGGCGCACAGCGTCGCACCCGTACAACAGGGTGCGGCCGTGGCGCTGCGTGCCTATCCCCAACGCATTTTGCGGCTGCGCGAAAGCGACGACGATCCGCCCGACGATCCGCCGCTGCCCGCGCAGCAAACCGCACTGCCGTGCCACTGTGACTGCCATTTTCGACGGCGTACCGCGCTGACCCTGCGCGCATGCCGCAAAAAAAGCGCATGCAACTGCAAATGCCGCTTTTACAGCTTCCGCCGAAGCGGTGTTCACCCTCCAGAAGTTTTCCTTTCTCTTTTCCCGATCATCCACCCGCAAGCCGCAAGGCCGATTTCGCCGGACGGGTCTGCCCGCCGGCGCATAACCGAAGGAACACAACCATGAAAACCTATGTCACCGGATATCCGCGTATCGGAAAAAACCGCGAACTCAAATTCGCACTGGAAAACTTTTGGAGCGGCAACGCCGCTTTCGACACCGTCGAAGCCGTCGCACGGGCGCTGCGCGAGTCGCATTGGTGCACCCAGCAAGAAGCCGGCATCGACCTGATCGCCTGCAACGATTTCAGCTACTACGATACCATGCTCGATACCTGCATCATGCTCGGAGCGATTCCCGAACGTTTTCGCGACATCGACGACCCCGTGCAGCGCTATTTCGCCATGGCACGCGGCGACGACACGCGCACGGCCATGGAAATGACCAAATGGTTCAATACCAACTACCACTACATCGTCCCCGAATTCGCCGCCGGCGACACCTTTTGCGCCAATGCGGAAAAAATCGTTTCGGAATACCGTGAAGCCAAAGCACTCGGCATCACGCCGAAAATCAACCTGATCGGCCCCGTCACCTTTCTCGCTCTGGGCAAAAGCGTCGAGACGGGATTCGACCGGTTTGACCATTTCGACAAAATTCTGCAAGCCTACGTCTCGCTGCTGCATTTCATCGCACAGCTCGACGATGAAGTGACCGTCCAGATCGACGAGCCCGCCCTCGTCGCCGACCCCGATGCTTCCTTGCTGAGCCTTTTGAAAATCGCCTACGAACGGCTCGGTTCGGTTTCGTCCAAACTGTGTATTTACGTCGCCACCTATTTCGAACACGCCTGCGAAGCCGTCGAGGTACTCGTGCATACCCCCGTCGACGGAATCGCGCTCGATTTCGTGCACGGTCCGAAAAACATGGACGCCCTGCCGAGCATCGCCGAATCAAACAAAACGTTGATCGCCGGCGTCATCGACGGGCGCAACGTCTGGCGCTGCGATTTCGATGCCGTCGAGCGCTTGCTCGAAACCATCGCATGTACGGTGGAAAAAAGCCGTATACTGGCCGCGACCTCCTGCTCGCTGCTGCACGTTCCGTACACCCTCAGCAACGAAATCGAAATGGACGAAGAAATTCTCTCCTGGCTCGCTTTCGCCGAAGAAAAACTCGCCGAGCTCGTCCTTGCGGCCGCACGTTTCGGCCACGGTGAGCTCGAAGCCTGCCAGCTTCACCGCCTCGAAGCCGGCCGCGTTGCCGCCGCCCGACGGAAAAAATCGAAAACCATCCACGACGAGGCCGTCCAAAAGCGCTGCAAAACACAACGCGACGCGGCACGCGAGCTTCCGTATGAAGAACGTATCGTCTTGCAGCATGACGCCCTGCGCTATCCCCTGCTGCCGACGACGACCATCGGCTCGTTTCCCCAGACACCCGAACTGCGCAAACTCCGCCGCGATTTCAAAAAAGGCATACTGACGCCGAAGAAATACGAAGCCGGCATCAAAGCCTATATCGACGAATGTGTCGCCTTTCAGGAATCGATCGGCCTCGACGTGCTCGTTCACGGCGAACCCGAACGCAACGATATGGTCGAATATTTCGGCGAACAGCTCAAAGGTTTCGCGTTTACGACGTACGGATGGGTCCAGAGCTACGGCAGCCGGTGCGTCAAACCGCCGCTGATCTACGGCGACGTCAGCCGGCCCGAACCTATGACCGTCAAATGGACGACTTATGCGCAAAGCCGTACGAAGAAAATCATGAAAGGCATGCTCACCGGTCCCGTGACGCTGCTCAACTGGTCGTTCGTACGCGACGACCTTCCGCGCGGCGACGTCGCCCGCCAGATCGCCCATGCGATCGCCGATGAGGTCGACGACCTTCAAAACGCGGGTATCCGCATCATCCAGGTGGACGAAGCCGCCTTCAAAGAGGGCTATCCTCTGCGCAAAGCGAACCGTGCCGAGTACGAAGCGTGGGCCGTCGAAGCCTTTCGCCTCAGCGTCGCTTCGGCACGGCCGCAGACGCAGATCCACACGCATATGTGCTACAGCCAGTTCAACGACATTATCCATACCATCGAAGCGATGGATGCCGACGTCATCAGCATCGAAACGGCCCGCAGCGGCAACGAACTGCTGCATATTTTCAAAGAGGTCGCCTACAAACAGGAAATCGGCCCCGGCGTCTACGACATTCATTCGCCGCGCGTACCTTCGGTCGAAGAGATGCGTGAACAGATCGAAGCACTTTTGGAGGTGCTTCCCGCACGGCAGCTGTGGATCAATCCCGACTGCGGTCTGAAAACCCGCAAATGGGACGAGGTCAAACCCAGCCTCGCCAACATGGTCGAAGCGGCCAAGCGCGTTCGTTCGAAACAGTAAACTTCACACGAAGCCGTCGCCGACACCGCATGGTTCGACGTCCGGCTTTGGAGCGTTCCATCCCTGCCGTATCAGCGAAAAATGCTATAATGACTCCATGAAAAAACTCCCCCTGGGCATCCAGACGTTCGGCCAGATCCGAGGCGACGACTACGTCTACGTCGACAAGACCAAAGAAGCGT
>CAZYEW010000130.1:0-2939 GCA_964646705.1 uncultured Sulfurimonas sp. | reverse complement strand
AATCAATACAGCCCGAAGCGGCCGTCGGCGCGTTTGTAGAGTACGCGGGTGTTGCCGTCCATGTCGATAAAGATATCGAACTGGCGGTCGCTGTTTTTGAGCTCTTCGAGCACGTCGGCCGTTTCGCGCGGTTTATAAAGCTCGAGCTCGACGGGGACGATTTCGTCTTCCATCGCCTCGGCGGCCGCTTTGACGTCGGGAATGTCCATTTTCGCTTCGTTGATCGTCTCGTTGCGGTGGTCGCTCAATTTGTCGTGCAGGCGGCGCAGCGATTTTTGCGCGCGGTCGATGGCGATGTCGATGGCGGCGTAGAGGTCGTCGTCGCTTTGTTTGATGACGACGGTGTTCTTGCCCGCCAGATTGATCGTGAACTCGATCGAAACTCCCTGCTTCTTGCCTTTGCTCTGCTTGCTCGCGACGGCATTGACCGAAATGATGTCGAGATTGAATTTGTCGAGCCCGTCGATGGCGCTTTGGAGGTACTCTTTGATGGGATCGGTGAGTTCGATGCCTCTGCCCGTCAGTGAAACGTTCATGATGAAACCTTTGTAGTCGATGTTGTTGATAATTTGGCCAAAATTATAACATAGGCAAGCTTGTCGTTTTTCCTGCCATTCGGCCGAAAACCCGATAGAATACCTTATGCAGATCGCCCAAACCGATATCGAAAAATTCAAACGCCTCGGCATCTACGACGCGACCGAGCTTGCGCTGATCGTTCCTGCACGTTTCGAAGACCGCAGGCTGCATCCGCAGCTGCGCGACGGTGCCGAGCAGGCCGTCGACGCCACGGTCGAACGCATCGTGCGCACGCCGCGAACCGTGACGGTGACGATGTACGCGCACAACTTCGGCCATACCGTCGAAGGCGTGCTCTTTCACCCCAAACCCTACATGCTTCGCGCCTTTGCCGAAGGCGAACGCGCGCTGTACTACGGGCGCATCGGCTGCCGCGAAGGCCGCTGCCAGATGGTGCATCCGCAAAAAATCCCCGAAGCGGGAACGCTCACGCCCAAATACAAAACCGCCGTGCGCACCGATGTGATGGCCCGCCTCGTGCGTACCTACCTCACGGCCGCGAACCTGCGCGAAGAGGGCCTGCCCGAAACGATCGCCCGCACACTGCTGACACTGCATTTTCCCGAAGGCATGCCGCCCAAAGAGCCCACGCCGCAACAGCTTTATGCGCTCAAATACGCCGAAATTTACGCCTATATGCGCCGCCTCAAAGCCAAACGGCGCTATTTTCCCGCCCTTGCCCGCCTCGATTCCGACTGGCGTTCCTGGGCGCTGAAGCTGCCTTTTACCCTGACCCAAGAACAGGTCGCCGCCATCGAAGCCATCGAACGCGATTTTCGCAAGCCCCACGCCGCACGGCGCATGATCGTCGGCGACGTCGGGTCGGGCAAGACGATGGTCATCCTCGCCGCCGTGCAGATGGCCGCGCCCAAACGCACCGTTTTAATGGCGCCCACGACGATCCTCGCCAACCAGCTTTACGAAGAGGCCTGCAAATACCACGCCGACAAGCGTATCAAGCTCGTTACCAACGCCACGCCTAAAAAAACGCCGCTCGACGATGCCGACGTGCTGATCGGCACCCATGCCCTGCTCTACCGCAACCTTCCCGAAGCCGCCCTCGTCATGGTCGACGAACAGCACCGTTTCGGTACCGCCCAGCGCCATCGGCTCGAAAAGCTCATCGAAGCCGAAGGGCGCCACCCGCACTACCTGCAGTTTTCCGCCACGCCGATCCCCCGCACGCAGGCCATGATCGACTCGGCCCATATCGACGTCAGCCTGATTACGCAGACCCCGTTCAAAAAAGACATCACCACCCGCGTCATCCGAAAACCCGACTTCGCCGCACTGTTGTCGCACATCAAAGCCGAAATCGCACAAGCACATCAGGTGCTCATCGTCTACCCGCTCGTCGAAGAGAGCGAAGCCCTGCAGTACCAAAGCATCGAAGAAGCACGAGGGTTTTGGGAAAAGCGCTTTGACGGCGTTTTCGTCACACACGGCAAAGACAAAGACAAAGAAGAGGTCTTGCGGCGCTTTCGGGACGAAGGAAACATTTTGCTCGCCACGACCGTCGTCGAGGTCGGCATCTCGCTGCCGCGGCTCAGTACCGTCGTGATCGTCGGTGCCGAGCGGCTTGGGCTTGCCACCTTGCACCAGCTGCGCGGCCGCGTCAGCCGAAACGGCCTCAAAGGGTGGTGTTTTTTGTATACCAATCAGGAAAAAAGCGCCAGGCTCGACGCCTTCGTCACGACCGACAACGGCTTCGACATCGCCGCACTCGACCTCAAATTCCGCAAAAGCGGCGATCTGCTCACCGGCAGCATCCAAAGCGGCAAAAAATTCCGCTGGGCCGATCTCGCCGAAGACGAAGCGATCGTGGCCGAAGTGAAAGCGAAACTTGCGCTTGATTCCGGATCACGTCCGGAATGACGGAGGAAGCGTCACCCCGAACTTGATTCAGGGTCCATACTTTTGCACTACTCTAGAGAACTCCCAATTATCCGTGCCGACGACTTTTCGAGATATGCTGCGAAAAATCATAAATCGCGTATCCGAAACCGGCAAGAAAGACAACCGTCATTGCGATCAAATATTCCATGTTACAAATCCTCAAGTTCATCAATTTTTCGATAAGCCAGCCGATTGACAAATACAATCGCGGCCGTTAATGCCGCCACCGCAACAAGTGCCAACGACAATTCCACCCTTCCGGCTTTCTCATAATGCGTCAGCGTCCAGCCGATCAGTGAGACGCTTATCGCGGTCAAAATACCAAAAACGACTTTCAGCCAACCTATCTGTTCTTTTATCTTATCGATGCGCCCCATGCTATATTATAGCATCTATTTCTTCGTCACGATCGAAAAGGTCAGCTTCTCGATTTCGCCGTGGCGGCGGATAAAATCGTTGAGCGT
>CAZYEW010000129.1:0-3224 GCA_964646705.1 uncultured Sulfurimonas sp. | reverse complement strand
TCGAAGGTTTAAAACTCGAAGATTGGTTCTAAAAAAATTATCGATTGTACGAAAAATGAAGAAGCCGAAAGCGTAGTTTGAAAAACAAAATACTGATGAAGTGGTCGGGATGACTGGACTCGAACCAGCGACCCCCAAGCCCCCAGCTTGGTGCGCTAACCATACTGCGCTACATCCCGTTTCGTTGTTAATGGAGGACGAAATTATATCGAAGAAACATTAAACTTCGATAATGCCGGAAACCCGGCATCGGCTTATTTTTTCTTTTCCTCTTTTTTCGGAAGCACGAGCATATTGTAATAACGCCCTTCGAGCTTCGGCGGCTTGTCCATGACGCCGATATCCTCGACCATCGGCCAGACCCGCTCGAGCACCTCCCGTGCGGCTTCGGGGTGCGCCATTTCGCGTCCGCGCAGGAACACGCGGAATTTGACGTGTTTGCCCGCTTCGAGAAATTCCCGGGCATGTTTGACTTTGTAGGCGATGTCGTTGTCGGCGATCTTGACGGAGAGCTTGATCTCCTTGACCTCGATCTTGACCTGTTTTTTTCTCGCCTCTTTTTTCTTTTTCTCTTCTTGATATTTGAACTTGCCGTAGTCCATGATCTTGGCGACCGGCGGTTTGGCCGTCGGTGCGATCAAAACCAGATCGAGCCCCAGTTCGTTGGCCTTTTCCATGGCGACGTCCGTCGGGACGATGCCTAACGCTTCTCCGCCGTCGACTACGCAGCGTACCTCGGGGGCTCGAATGTCATCGTTCATGATGACGCGGTCTTGCTTTTTACTCAAAAATGTACCTCATTTATCTTCTTTTGTATCAATGCGATGAACTCCTCTTCGGCCAGTTCATATTGCGTACGTTCCCGGCGGTCGCGGACCGCCACCTTTTTGCCGCCCACTTCTTCGTCACCGATGACGACAATCATGGGCACTCTCCCTTTTTCCGCCGTGCGAATCCGTTTGGCAAGACTTTCGTTCTTGTCGAAAATCTCCGAATCGGCGCCGATATCGAGCAGTTTGTCGGCCAGTTCCTTCGCGTAAGCCTGATGCGTTTCGGCGATCGGAACGATCGCGACCTGCGTCGGTGCGATAAACATCGGAAATTCCCCGGCATAATGCTCCGTCAATATACCAATAAATCGCTCAAATGAACCTAAAATGGCACGGTGGATCATGACCGGCTGGATTTTCGTATTGTTCTCGCCGGTATATTCGAGCGTGAAACGTTCGGGCAGGTTGAAATCGAGCTGCACCGTACCGCACTGCCATTCGCGTCCGATGGCGTCGGTGATTTTGATATCGATTTTGGGGCCGTAGAACGCCCCGCCGCCTTCGTCGATATCGTACGGCAGGCCGTTGGCATCCATCGCGTTCTTGAGCGCCTGCGTCGCGATTTCCCAGACTTCATCGCTTCCGACGGCCTTGTCGGGTTTGGTCGAAATCATCATTTTGTAGTCGAATTCGAAGGTTTTCATGATCTTGTCGACAAAATCGATCACTTCGACGATCTGTGCTTCGATCTGTTCCGCCGTACAGAAAATGTGCGCGTCGTCCTGGGTGAACTCGCGTACGCGAAACAGGCCGTGCAGCGCGCCCGTCAGCTCGTGACGGTGGACGACCCCGTATTCGAAATACTTCAGCGGCAGGTCGCGGTAGGAGTGCAGGTCGTGTTCGTATACCTTGATGTGCCCGACGCAGTTCATCGGCTTGACGCCGAACTCCACGTCGTCGATCTGGGTAAAATACATGTTCTCGCCGTAGTTTTGGTAATGCCCCGACGTCATCCAAAGATCCGAACGCAGCATTTCCGGGCCGCGTACGGGCTCGTACCCGCGTTTGCGGTGCGCCTTGAACAACAGGCTTTCGAGCCGCGAACGCATCCGTGCACCGGCGGGCAGCCAAATCGGAAAACCTGCACCGACCTCTTCGCGGAAGGTAAAAAGCTTCATTTCATTGCCGATTTTGCGGTGGTCGCGTTTTTCGGCTTCGGCCATGCGGTCGAGGTAGGCTTTGAGCGATGCTTTGTCGGCGAACGCGACGCCGTAAATACGGGTAAGCATTTCGTTTTTGCTGTCGCCGCCGAGATAGGCGCCCGAAATCTTGGTCAGCTTGAAAAAACGAAGCAGTTTGGTATTGGGCACGTGCGGTCCGCGGCAAAGGTCCTCGAACTCGCCCTGGCGGTAAATCGAAACCGTCTCTCCGGGGATCATATCGAGTACGGCCTGCTTGAGGTGATCGTCTTTGAATTTCTCGCGCGCTTCGTCTTTGGAAATTTCGTAACGTTCGATGGCGATTTTCTTCTTCGCCAGATTCGTCATCTCTTTTTCGATACGCTTGAGATCGGCTTCACCGACCTCTTCGGCCGTTTTGAAATCGTAGTAAAAACCGTCTTTGATCACCGGTCCGACGTAGAACTCGGCATCGGGATAAAGCTTTTTGATCGCCTGTGCCATCAGGTGCGCAGTGGAATGCCGAATGACTTCCAGTGCATCGTCGCTGTTGTCGTAGGGAATCGGCTCGCCGTCGATCCCTTTGGCCTCGGCGGTCTGAAGATCGACGATTTCGTTATCGTGCTTGAGTGCGATTGCATCCATGGTTATTGGTCCTGTCATGCCCGCGGGCATAGAAATATTGGCGTGATTTTAGCGAAATTTCTCTCCGTTTCGATGGAATGGCTCCATTTTTCTTCCATCACGGCATGGTACACTTCGACGAGGAGGCATGCATGTTCTATTACCTGTTTCTTGCGCTGGCACTTTGGCACGTCGTCGATCTGTCTGCGCGTTTTCGTACCGCTTGGCCCAAAGACGACGAAAACGAAACGATTCTCATGGCCGTTTCCGCAGCCGTCGGGCTTTCGCTGCCGATCGTGGGAATCGCGTCGCTGTCCGCACCGTTCACCCTCGCCGTGCTTCTTGCAGGAGGTGCGGCATACGTTTTTCGTCACCGCTTGCCAAAAAAAATCTTGGATGCAGTCCGTGCCGTGCGTCACCGCTACCGCACGCTCTCTCCGATTCCGTGCCTCGTTATCGCCATCGTCGGGCTCTGGTGCTGGGCATGGTATTTCTGAGCTTTACAGCAATACCTTGACCGCCGCTGCCACCGCCGCCGTTTCGGAACGCAGCACCGAAGACGTAGCGAAGCGCACCCGTCTGAGCGTTGCCGCCAGCTGCCGTTCGGCTTCGCTGAAACCGCCTTCGCAGCCGATCAGCACCGTGGCGATGC
>CAZYEW010000128.1:0-3520 GCA_964646705.1 uncultured Sulfurimonas sp. | reverse complement strand
GATCCTTCGGGAGCATGTCCGAAATGCGCGACGCCAATCGCCGGTGTCTGGGAATGAGAAAATTCAAGGTGAAAAAAGCTTTTGAAAACTAAGAAGGAATGGTGATCACGACAGGACTTGAACCTGTGACCACTACCATGTCAAGGTAGTGCTCTACCAACTGAGCTACGCGATCGTTTGTGAGGCCGAAATTATAGCCTCACAAAAATTAAAACAAAATTAATTCTTGCACAGTTTTGGCCGAACGTTGAGCAGAATGATCCACGCCACGGCGACGTCGATCATCACGTCGGCGAAGTTGAACACCGCAAAATCGAACCCGCAGTGCCAGAAAACGTAATCGACGACGCCCGGATGCACGAAACGGTCGTACACGTTCGACAGCCCCGCACCCACGAGCATGCCCGCAGGCAGCATATAGCAACGTTTGCCAAGCCGCAGAACGTACCCCAGCACGCCGAGAATCAGCACCAGCTGCAGCCATTTGAGCCAGCCGGCCAAAAACGCGAACATCGAAAACGCCACGCCTTTGTTGAACGTCAGAATCAGGTCGATGCAGGCCGTGTAGTAGCGAAAACCTTCGAGAAAAAGCGTTTTGATGTTCTGGTCGATGATGAAAATTCCTGCCATCGCCAGAAACATGGCGACGACGGCCCTACGCATTGAGTGCCTGCCGCAACAATTCGCTCAGCCGCTCCATCGCCGCAAGCAACGCCTCTTTGTCACGGCCTTCGAGCAAAATTCGCAGCTTGTTCTCGGTGCCGCTGTAGCGGATGAGATGGCGCATCTGCTGAGCTTCGATAGCATCAAGCGCTTCGGCGAGGCCTTCGATTTCATCGAGCGGACGCTTTTCTTTGACATGCAGGTTGACGAGTTTTTGCGGATAGAGCTCGAAGGGGCGCAGCAAGCGCGATGCCTTTTCCCCCTTCGTCTGCACGAGTGCAAGTACCTGCAGCGCACTCACCAGCCCGTCACCGGTTTTCGCGAAATCGTGCATGATGACATGGCCGCTCTGTTCGCCGCCGAAATTAAGCCCGTGCTTGCGCATCGTCTCGAGCACGTATTTGTCGCCGACCCCGCATCGAAACAGTTTCAGCCCGGCTTCGTTCATGGCATCTTCGAGCGCCTGGTTGCTCATCACCGTCGCGACGATGCCCTCACCCGCCAATCGGCCGTTTTCATGCAAAAACAGCCCCAGCGCTCCGAGCAGCTGATCGCCGTCGACCACCTCGCCGTTTTCATCGACGACGACCAGACGGTCGGCATCGCCGTCGAGTGCAAAACCGATGTCGGCACGGTATTTTTTCACCGCTTTCTGCACGTCTTTCGGATGCAGCGCGCCGCAGTCTTCGTTGATGTTGAAACCGTCGGGTTCGTGATGCAGCACGATCACTTCGGCACCGAGCTCTTCGAGCACCGTCGGACCGACACGGTAGCCCGCGCCGTTGGCCGTATCGAGCACGATCCGCATCCCCTGCAGGCTCAAATCCGCCGGAAACGAGTTTTTGAGCTGCACGATATAGCGCCCGATCACATCGTCGATCCGTTTGGCCGACCCCATCGCCCGCCCCGTCACCTGTGCCGCGGCAATGCGGTCTTCGTCGAAATAGATCGCCTCGATCTCAGCTTCGACGCTTTCGGAAAACTTGTCGCCGTGGGCATCGAAGAGCTTGATGCCGTTGTCTTCGAACGAATTGTGGCTTGCCGAAATCATAATCCCCGCGTCGCAGCGCATATTTTCGGTCAAAAAAGCGATCGCCGGCGTAGGCATCGGCCCGATCTGTACCACGTCGTACCCCACGGCCGTCAGCCCGCTGACGATGGCGTTTTCGATCATGTAACCGCTGCGGCGCGTATCTTTGCCCACGAGAATCTTGCGGGTTTTCGACGTCTTTTTAAAATAGATCCCCGCCGCCATCGCGACGCGCATCGCCAGCGCTGCGGTCAAAAACGACCCCGCTTCTCCCCGCACTCCGTCCGTTCCGAACAATCTCATTTTCGCCCCTTTCGCCGGCATCGACGCTATAGATATTAAAATTTAACTTAAATTTAAATGTTTTTAAGGTAGTATTCTACCCTAAATTTTTTTCCAGAAGGATAAATGCAATGGCAAACCATAAGTCAGCATTGAAACGCATCCGCCAAACGGAGAAGCGAACGGAACGCAACCGCTTTTACCGCACCCGGATCAAAAACATCGTCAAAGCCGTTCGTACCGCCGTCGACGCCGGCGACAAAGAGGCCGCGTCCGAAGCGATGCTCGTCGCCAACAAACAGCTTCACAAATATGTCAGCAAGGGCATTCTCAAAAAACAGACTGCCGCTCGCAAAGTCAGCCGTCTGCAAAAATCGGTCAACGCCCTGTCGTAAGCTTCCCGCGCGAAGCCCCGCGCTTTCGCCGCTTGCCCGTATCGGGCACATATCCACCCTGAACATTTCACGGAGACCGTCCGATGCTATCTGAAAAACTCACACCTTTTATCGACCGCTACAACGAAATCGGCACCCTGCTCAGCGCCCCCGATATCGCCGACGACATCGAACGCATGACTGCGCTGTCCAAAGAACAGTCCGCCCTCCAGGCCATCGTGGACAAAGCCACCGAATACAAGCAGGTGCTCGAAACGATCGAAGAGAACAAAGCGCTGCTCGGCGATCCCGATCTGGGCGAACTGGCCAAAGAAGAGCTCAAAGAACTCGAACCCCGCGTTGGCGAACTCGAAGAAGCGATCAAGATTCTGCTCATTCCCAAAGACCCCAACGACGAGCGCAACATCATTTTGGAGATGCGCGCGGGTACGGGCGGCGACGAGGCGGCGATCTTCGTCGGCGATCTGTTCGGTGCCTACACGCGCTACGCCGACCTCAAAGGCTGGAAAATCGAACTGATGAACGCCAGCCCCTCCGATGCGGGCGGCTACAAAGAGATCATCGCGCTCATCAAGGGCGATGGCGTCTACAGCCGGCTGAAATACGAAGGCGGTACCCACCGCGTACAGCGCGTTCCCGCCACCGAATCGCAGGGGCGCGTCCATACCTCGGCCATCACGGTCGCCGTCATGCCCGAAGCCGACGACGTCGATATCAAAATCGATCCCAACGACCTGAAAATCGACGTCATGCGCTCAAGCGGCTGCGGCGGCCAGTCGGTCAACACGACCGATTCGGCGGTACGCATCACCCACCTGCCCACGGGCATCGTCGTCACCAACCAGGATCAGAAATCGCAGCATAAAAACAAAGAAAAAGCCCTCAAGGTCCTTCAGGCCCGCCTGTACGAACTCGAACAGCGCAAAGCGCAGGAAGAAGAAGGAGCCGCGCGCAAGGAACAAGTCGGCACCGGCGATCGCAGCGGCCGTATCCGTACCTACAACTACCCGCAAAACCGCATCTCGGACCACCGCATCAATCTAACGCTCTACCGCCTCAACGAAATCATGACCGGCGGTCTGTTCGACGAAATCATCGACCCCCTGATCGCCGACGCCCAGGCCAAAAGCATGGAGGCGGCGGGGCTGTA
>CAZYEW010000127.1:0-3672 GCA_964646705.1 uncultured Sulfurimonas sp. | reverse complement strand
TTGAACCAGTTGAGGTGCTTGAAATCGGTTACCATGCCTCCGCGAAGCTTAGCAGCGGTCAAGAAAACCTTGATCTTTCCCTGATGGCCGTGCAGATGGCGGCACATACGGCACTCATCGAGCGCATAGTCTTTTTCCAGCTCCTGTGACCAGACACGGTGGCCGTAGCAAAAGTCGAACTGTTTGTCGATAATCCACTGCATCACGGCCTACCGGAACTTTCGCGGAATCAGGTTGCGGTCGTGCCGGAAATCGCCGGTGACGAAGACGGTGGAAGTCGCCGCATTGAGGTCGCAGGCGCCGCGAAACGCGGTGCAGCCGTGCTTGAGATTGAACAGTCCGACGTAAACCGAGTCGGTTTCGAACGCCTGCATGATTTTTTCGCCGATGTAGCGGGTCAGGTCTTCTTGCAGCCAGCCGCGGCGCGCACACCAATTGACGAAACGGTTGATTTTGCTGATGCCGCCGAGTTTCTCGCGGGGGATGTAGCCGACGACGACCATCGACCCTTCGTCGGCCTGATCCTGCCCGAAGCGGATGAAATGGTGGCTGCAGACCGCATCGAGCTGGGTCGTGACGAAAACCGGTTCGTGCGTCTGTGCGGTGTTGGGAAACGTCGCCATGCGGGGTTCGCGGTTCCAGCGGCCGCTGAGAAGCTCCCGGTCGTCTTCGGGCGTTTCGCCCGTATACATCTTCGCGATGCGCCCTGCCGTACCGAGATTGCCGCACTCGATCTCCTCTTTGAGGTTCGGATCGTCGCGGTCGATCTTGAGCGCGTCGAGCACCCTGCCCATATAGAACATCGCATGCAGGCGCATGATGTAATGGGCCTCTTCGGAGATCGTCTGCCCGCTTTCGTAAACGTTCTCGCTGACGCGAAACGCTTCGAGGGCGTCGTACTCCTGCAGCGCGGCCTTGAGCCTGGCGGGATCAGTGCCGAAACGGCAGAAAAAGCGTTCGCTGACGAATGCATCGAGTTCGTGCTGGTGGGGAACCGTCGCCATCTTTTACCTTTGTGTGTTTTTGCGCATTGTAAACCGCTTGCATCAATCTGCCGTCAATCTAGCAGGATATGAGGCGGATTTAAGGTCGCGTTTATATGATTGTAGCATGGATTTTCACATTACCCGCTTCGACACCGAACCGCTCGAACAGCCGCGCTTCGTGCAGCCCGTACGCATTCGCTACACCCAAAACGGACGTGAGCGCACCTGGGAAGCCGTCAAAAGCTTCGACAGCGTCGCGGTGCTTCTCTATCACGAAGACGAAGACGCCTTTTTGCTCGTGCGCCAGTTTCGCCCGCCGGTCTACCTCAACCATCCCGCATACGGCTGCACCTATGAACTTTGCGCGGGCATCGTCGACAAAGACCTGCCGCTTGTGCGTATCGCCCAGGAAGAGATCGAAGAAGAGTGCGGCTACCGCGTGCCCGTCGAAAGTATCGAGAAAGTCACGTCGTTTTTCACCGCCGTAGGGGTCTCCGGCGCCCGTCAGCACCTCTTTTTCGCCTGTATCGATGCTTCCATGCGTACGGGAGAAGGCGGCGGCATCGATGCCGAAGAGATCGACCTCGTCTGGATTCCCAAGCACGAAGCCCGCCGCTTCGTCTTCGACGAGAGCAAAGCGAAAACGCCGGGGCTGCTGTTCGCGTTTTACTGGTTTTTCGACAATTTCGCCAAATAATCCGTGACGGATTCGGCAGGCATCGGATGTGCAAAATAGTATCCCTGCGCATGATTGCAGCCGTTTGCCGCCAGAAAATCCGACTGCGCACGGGTTTCGACGCCCGTTGCAACCGTTTCAAGCTGCAGCGCATCAGCCAAGGCCACGATCATTCTGATGATCGATGCATCGTCACGGTCTTCTGGCAGCGACTTGATAAATTCACGATCGATTTTCAGCCGCTGCACAGGAAAACGTTTCAAATACGACAATAACGAATAGCCTGCTCCGAAATCATCCACTGCCAACGCAATTCCAAGATCGCTGATCCGCCGCAGCACCGCCATCATTTCGGCCGGGCGCCGCATCATTTCGCTCTCGGTAATTTCAAGCTCCAGCGACTCCGGCCGAATACCGAATCGTCGCATGCCTTCTTCCAGCCTCTCGGGCAGTTGCGGATCCGAAAGTTCCTGCATCGAAAGGTTGAGTGCGATACGTCCGATATCGACACCCGCATCACTCCAGACACGCATCTGAGCGAAAACGATATTCAGCGCCGTATCGCCCAGCACGCCGAGCAGCCCGCCGTGCGATGCGTAAGGAATGAACTCGCCTGCGGCAACAATCGTACCGTCGCTTCGACGCCAGCGCAGCAACGCTTCGAATCCCGTGCATTGACCGCTGTCCAGACGAATCTGCGGCTGGTAATACACAAGAAACTCCTCCCGCTCCTGCGCATCACGCAAACACGACAGCATCTGCATCCGCATTTCCGCTTCCCGTCCAAGCGACTGCGAATAACAGTGAAAACGGCTCCGCCCGTTCTGCTTCGCCTGATACATCGCCATATCCGCATGCCGTATCAGTGTTTCCGCATCCGTCCCGTCATCGGGAAAAAAAGCGCACCCCACACTGCAGCTTAGATGAAAGGTATGCGCATCGATCTGTACCGGCATCGTTTCAACTTCGATAATGCGCGACAGCAATTCGACGACCTCGGATTTTGTCCGGATATCTTCGAGCAAAATCAGAAATTCGTCGCCGCCGAGCCGTGCGACCGTATCGCTGGCGCGCACATGCGTACGAAGCCGCCGGGCAATTTGTTGCAGCACTTTGTCGCCGACATCATGGCCATGCGTATCGTTAACTTGTTTGAAATGGTCGTAATCGATAAACAAAATCGCCATGATTTGGCTGTGCCGCTGCGCACGTGCCAGTGCCTGCTGCAGCCTGTCGCGAAACAACTGCCGGTTCGGCAGTCCGGTCAGATGGTCGTAAAATGCCTGATACTGCAGCGCCTTGCGCGCTTCTTCAAGTTCGGTAATATCCGTATCGACCAGCAAGTATGCATCGTATTCCCGGTAGGCAATATGCTGAATCAGCGCATGCACGGGATACGTCGTCCCGTCTTTTCGGCGATGCCGCGTGCGGTTGGTTAGATGCGAACGTCCTTCGCCGGCTTTTTTCAGCAACACGGTCTGCTCATACGTCAAATCCGGATTGATATCGAAAATCGTCATCTCCAGCAGTTCTTCACGCGAATATCCGAGATTGCTGCAGGCACCCTGGTTAACGTAAAGATACCGGTGCGTTTTGTAATCGACGATATAGATTTCGTTCGTCGCTTTATCAAGAATTTCCGCGCGTTCGGCCGCAAGCCGTTCAAGACGATGCTGCTCGGTGATATCGGTATCGAAGACGACGAACACATCCCTGCCCCGAAACGCCATAACGTATATCTGCGCTCTGACGAGGTAGGTCGATCCGTCTTTGCGGCGATGACGCGCGATATTGTAAACCGCCGTTTCGGTATTGGCAGCATGGGCAATCGCCTCGATCCGTTCTACGGTGATATCCGGCACGAGATCATATACATGCATACGCAAAAGCTCGTCGAGACTGTAACCCGTATTCCGACTCGCCGCCTCATTGGCGTACAGATAGCCTGCCGTTTCCGGATCAATGAGATAAAATTCAATCGGACTGAGCGCCATCAGTTCGGCAAGTTCC
>CAZYEW010000126.1:0-3687 GCA_964646705.1 uncultured Sulfurimonas sp. | reverse complement strand
TACACCATTGATGCTTAATCCTAATTATTCCACAAGTAAAGTTAAATTTTTGTAGAATATATGTGATAACATCCTGTATTAATCAAGTTTTTTAGCCTATATTGTGATAATATATCACTTTAGATCATACCTAAAGAGGCGAGATGGTAGGAAAGAAACTACTTGATATTCTTCGAGAAAAGATTATCTTCAAAGGCTACAGTCGTGCTTCTGAAAAGACCTATACAAAACCGCCTTTTCAGTCGCTTTTCTCTCCACGCTTTTTCGCTTTGAACAGCAGCGGCGTCCCTTCGAAATCGAACGCTTCGCGCAGCTGATTGGCCAAATAGCGGCGGTAGGTGAAATGCAGCCCTTTGGGCTTGTTCATGATCAGCGCGATCTGCGGCGGGCGGGTGGCGTACTGCGTGGCGTAATAAATACGGATACGCTGCCCGTTCATCGAAGGAATCGCATGTTTTCGCATCGCGAATTCCATCACCTCGTTCAAGCGCGACGTCGGAATACGCTGGGAATAGTTGTCGTTGATTTTGATGATTTTCTCGAAAATTTTGCGTACCCGCTGCTTCGTCAGTGCCGAGACGGTCACGATCGGCGCGTAGTGCAAAAAACGGAAACGGTCGCGAACGTCCTGAACGATCTTTTTGTAATCGTTGCCGTCGACTTTGTCCCATTTGTTGAGCACGATCAAACAGGCCAGACGATTCTGGTCGACAAGCCCCGCAATTTTTTCGTCCAGGTCGCGAAACGGCTCCGAAGCATCGAGCACCAGCAGCGCCAGATTCGCACGGTCGAGCTGTTCTCGGGTACGGTAGAGCGCATACTTCTCGATGCCTTCGATCTTGCCGCGTTTGCGGATACCTGCCGTATCGACGAAAGTGATCGTTTTACCTTCGTGTTCGATCGTTTCGTCGATGGGGTCGATCGTCGTGCCCGCCACCGAACTGACGACAGAACGTTCCTCGCCCAGGAGTGCATTGAGCAGTGAGCTTTTGCCCACGTTCACCCGCCCGATGATGGCGACGTGAATATGGTCGGGGTCCTCGTCGATTTCCCGAATCTCGTCGTTTTCGTCGTAGATCGACCCCTGATCGTCCGATGCGTCGTCGTCGAAGGTTTCCAAAAAGGCATCGAATTCGTCGAATGCATCCGGTTCGGCGGCAAGCTCTTCTTGCGTGGGCACGTACGGCAGCTGCTGCGCGATCCATTCGAGCAGCGGATTGATCGACCGGTTGTGTGCGACGGAAATACCGAAAATCGTCTGCGTGCCGAATTCGTAATACTCCCACACTTTCTCTTTCATCTTGTCGTTGTCGATCTTGTTGACGACGAGTGCCATGCTTTTGCCCATAGCCTCAAGTTCGTGAAAGAGCTTTTTGTCTTCTTCGTCGGGAATGGTCTTGCCGTCGACCATAAAGAGAATGATATCGGCCTCTTTGGCGGCTTCGAGCGACTTTTCGCGAATTTTGTCGAACAATTCGCTGCCTTCGTCGAGCCCGCCGGTATCGAGAACCTCGACCTCTCGGTCCAACACCGTGGCGATACGTTTTTTGACGTCGCGGGTCGTCCCCGCCATCTCGCTGGTGATGGCGTCGCGTTGTTTGAGCAGCCGGTTGAAAAACGAGCTTTTGCCCACGTTCGGCCGCCCGATAATGGCCAGTTTCTTCATAATGTATCCGTTTTTTTACGCAATTATAGCGGAATCCGATCGGCAGGCACGATCATTTTCAGCCGATCGATGCAAGAATGTCCCGAATACGCTTCTGCACGTACGGAAGTTTTTCTTTGACAACTTTCCATACGATTTCCTCGTCAACGTCGAAATACCAGTGAATCAACTTGTCACGCATTTTTGCCATGAGCGACCAGGGAAGGTCGTCGAAACGCTCAGTTATTTCTTTGGGAAGCTGTTTGCTCGCTTCTCCAATCACTTCAATCTCTCGGATACAGGCACTCACCGTTTTATCGTCGTAACGAAAATCTTCCCATTCCATTCCATCGACGAAAGAAAAAATTTTTGAAATTCTACCATCAATATCTTCCAGATAGAGCCGAACGTCACGCTTCATACCGCAATCGCTTCTTTCAAAATTTGAGCTTTCAATCGGTCCTTGAGCTTTCGTTTTGGAACCAAATCGATGCGACTTCCCACTTTATCTGCAATAAATTCTTCTATTTCAAGAAAGGTCAGCAGGTCAGGAACAGTTTTAAAATCAACCAGCAAATCGACATCGCTTTGTTCCGTTTGTTCGTTTCTGGCATAGGAACCGAACAAATAAAGTGCCTGCACTCCGTATCGCGAAGCCAGTTCGGATTTCATCCCCTCAATCGTTTCGATGATCTGTCGTGTCGATGTCATAGACCTCCTCCTGCAGCGATTATACCATGTCAATCACTGACCGATCAGCTTTGCGAACGCCTGCGTGATCGTTTCGGCGGGGACAAGTCCTTCTAAAAAGATCTTGCCATCAAGCATAAGGGTCGGGTCGGATCGAATGCCGGCTTCGACCGCTTTGGCCGTATCGTATTCAAAGCGAAATTCCACGCGCAGCGGCAGATGTTTGATCGCGCACGCAAGGCGTTTGGAAAATTTTGCGCACAACACCTTGTCGCCGTACAGCACCGCATGAAAAAGCGGGCAGTCGCGCTTGTGCTCGTTTAGAATCTCTCCGTCGTTCATCGCACGGCAGGCTTGCGTATGCATTACTCTTCTCTGATCAGTTGTTTATCGTCGTGCACGCCGTATTCGCACTGAAACGTGCAGTGGCCAATGCCGAAACGTTCCAGCAGCAGCGTTTCAAGCGATGCCGTCACAGCATTGGCTTCTTTGAGCGTCAGATTTTCGGAAAAATCCAAATGGGCTTCGAGGTGGACGGTGTGCTCGTCCAGCTTCCACACATGCAGGTGGTGCAGATTCTCGATGACGTCGTACGAAGCCACGACCGTCTCCCGCAATGCCGAAACATCGATGTCGTCGGGTGTAAACTGCATCAAAATCGCCCCCGCGTCTCTGACCAGATCGACGGAAGCACGGATCAGATAGACGGCGATCAGGACAGAAACGAGCGGATCGATCCAGAAAAGTCCGAAATATTTCATCAGCACTCCGCCGACGACGACGGCGACACTCGTCATCACGTCCGTCAGCAAATGCAAATAGGCCGCTTTGATGTTCATGTTGCCGTGCGCATCGTCGCGAATCAGCACGACACTGGCGGCATTGAGCACGATGCTCAGCAGTCCCAGCCAGATGACGACCGTTGAATCCACCGGCTCGGGATGCAAAAATTTCCGCCCCGCTTCGACGAGCAAAAAGATGCCGATACCGATCAGTACCGACGCATTGAAAAGCGTGGCCAGAATCTCCGCCCGCTTGTAGCCGTAGGTTTTCGCCTCGGTCTGTTTTCTCGCGGCGATTTGGTTCGCCCGCCAGGCAATCACCAATGCCATGACATCGCTGAAATTGTGCAGCGCGTCGCTCAGCAGCGCAAGCGACCCCGAAAAAAGGCCGCCTCCGATCTGCGACAGGGTAATGATAATATTGAGTACGACGGTCACAAACAGGTTTCTTCCTGCCAACTCGCGGTGATGGTGTTCATGCACGTCGCACTCCTCGGTTTCGTCCTTTTTGCGCTAAAACGGCTTGACGACGACCATGATAACGATCACGATCATCAGCAGCGTCGGCAC
>CAZYEW010000125.1:0-3892 GCA_964646705.1 uncultured Sulfurimonas sp. | reverse complement strand
GGCTGCCGCCTGCTCAGCATCGGGCAGTATCTGGCCCCGAGCAAGCAGCATACCCCCGTCGTCGAGTATATCCCGCCGCAGCTTTTCGACGCATACCGGCGCGAAGGCATGGCGATGGGATACCGCCACGTTCAAAGCTCTCCCTACACCCGCAGCAGCTACCTGGCCGAAGCATATCTTCGTTAGTTGCCGGCGAACTCGTCCAGCGCTTTCTCGACAGGGATCATATACATCAGTGCCGGACCGCCGTGCATCAGCACGGCCTGCATCGCCGCGTCGATGATCTCTTCTTTGCTCGCACCGTTGGTCAGCGCCCCCTTGACGTGCAGGGCGATACACCATTCGCACTGGGCCGCGATTGCGAGTGCCACATTGATCAGCTCTTTCGTCTTGCCGTCGACGGCACCCGGCTTTTCGACATTGAGCATAAACTGACTGAAGGCACTCATCTGCTTCGGCGTCTCCTGCTGCAGCCGTCCGACCAGCTTTTTGATCTCTTCGAGTTTTTCACTGTAAGTTCCCATGCTTCATCCTTTGGTTCCGTTTACGATTATCTTAACATATCGGAAGAAAACCTTCGATATCCGCACCGCCGTTTCTCCCCTCGAAGCCATTTTTCGTTAAAATCACCCTATCTGCCGACAAAGGATATTCCATCGAGCGTTTCCTTGCCGTCTTACTGCTGATCGGCACACTGCTGTACGGTGCAGACATCAACGCCACGATCGAAAACGGCGGCGTGAGCACGTATGAAAAGCTGCTCGAACGGCTCAAGATCAACGCTGTCGATAACGACGAAACAGCCCTGCAGCGCACCCTTCTAAACAGACTCATCCACCTTGAAACACATGTCAAGAAACCGGCGGCAGCACTTTCCGAACCCAAAGATACCGCCCGTTTCAAGGCACTTGCACGCACCGCCGCACAGATCGCACTTTCACACGCCGCAGACGAAAAGCATCTCGAAACCCTGCAAAAAAAAGCCAAAGTACTCGCCGAAGAAATCGGCAATCGCGACGAAAATACACCCGATTTGTTCACACTCCAGCTTCAATACGCATTTTACCGCCGAAGCATTCACATCTATCAACAGCAGATCGTCACGTACAAAAAGACCCTGGAACAAGCCGCACGCCTGCTTGCCGCGGCGACACAAAAGCTGAATTTTCATCCCGAATCTTCCGCCAAAACACTCGAAAAAGCCCTGAATACCCTAAATACCATCGAGCGCCGTATTGAAAACCTTCAGATCGACAAAGAACGCCTCACGCTGCTCGCGCACCGCGACGCCATCAAAAAAATCAACGATCGCATCAAAGCACTCGAACTTGAGCGCGAACAAATCTATTCGCACATCCTGCTTGCCCGCTTCATGCTGTTTTCGGCCGCACTGCACGCACGCGATACCTCCAAGGTCTTTACCCTGCAAAAACAGCTGCTCGCCGACGTCACCAAAGCTTACGATCCCGTCGCCGTCGCCGATATCGCTTCGGTAATGCGTACGATGGAACACTCCAGGCTCGGCAAAATCACGTCGCTCGAAGGGGCGACGTCACAGGAGATCAAATCGGCGTTCGCGCTGTTCTGGAAGGAAGCCAACGCCCCGCTTTTTACGATCGGAAAAACGTCGATCAGTCTATTCAAACTGACCCTGGCCCTGCTGGTTTTCATCATCGGCTTCATTATGGGCGGCGTTTACAAACGCAGCATCAAACGCCTCGGCAGCGATTCGGATACCCTCACGCAATCGACACGCACCCTGGTCTCCAACCTCGGCTACTACCTCATCGTCATCATCGCGTTCTTTATCGCGCTGAAAGTCCTGGGGATCAATCTCTCTTCGATCGCACTGGTCGCCGGAGCGCTCTCCGTCGGCATCGGTTTCGGGCTGCAAAACGTCGTCTCCAACTTCGTATCAGGGCTGATTTTGATGTTTGAACGCAGCATTAAAATCGGCGATTATCTCGAACTCGACGACACCCTGCGCGGACGGGTCAGCGATATCAGGATGCGTTCGACCACGATCAGCACCAACGACAACATCGACGTCATCGTCCCCAACCAGCAGCTCATTCAAAACCGCGTCGTCAACTGGACCATGGAAGACGAAATCCGCCGATTCGAAATCCCTTTCAGCGTCGCCTACGGCACACCGGTCGACCGGGTACGCGACGCGGTGCTTCATGCGCTGGCACATGCCAAGATGAACGACGTCTACACCAGCCGCCGCCGCATCAGCGAAATCGTGATGACCGGCATGGGCGACAGCAGTGTCGATTTCAAACTCTTCGTCTGGATCAAAGGACGCGCCATCTTCTATCCGCAGCGCACTGCATCGCGTTTTTTGATCCTGATCTACGAAGCGCTCAACGAAGCCGGTATCGAAATTCCGTTCCCGCAGCGCGATCTGCATATCCGTTCGGTCGACGGGCACACCGTTTTCACCCTCCGTGAACAAAAAGGGCCCGACAATGTTTAAATCCCTGCCCGTCGTCGCCCGGCTTTTGAGCCTTTCTATCCTTGCCGGCCTGCTTGCGGGCGCAGCTGTTTCGCTGTACGTTCTCGCGACGCAGGCGCTCTCGTTCATGCTCTTCTTCGGCCGTGAAAGCACGCAGATTTCGTCGCTTTCGCCCTGGTACCTCTATGCCGTGCCGACGGTTGCCATTTTAGTCGTCAACCGCCTGATCGAAAAAGAACCCAGCGTACGTGAATACGGCGTTACCGAAATCGCCGAGGCCGTCGGCGGCAACAAAGCCTTCATCACCCTGCGCGGACTGCTGCTCAAAATCGTCGCTTCGGTTCTCTCGCTTTCCAGCGGTTTCAGCGTGGGGAACGAAGGCCCCTCGGCCGCCATCGGCGCAATGATCGCCTACCAGCTCAACCGCTTCGTCGAAGTACCCGAACGCTTCGTTCGGCTGATTCTGAGCATCGGCGCGAGCAGCGGTATCGCCGCCGTCTTCGTTTCGCCGGTCACCGGTATCGTCTTCGCCGTCGAAAATATCGCCCACGAATTCGTCCAGCGTCTGATCGGCCCCATCGTGCTGGGCAGTCTCATCGCCTTCAGCGTCGCGGTACAGTTTCTCGATCCGCTGATTTTCCGTTATTCGATCGGCCGGGCGCTGCATTACGAATACATGCTCGCCACCTTGCTGTTCGTGCCCGTCATTTTGGTCTTTCTCTTCATCTATCTGACGCTCAAAGACACGGTTTTCAACGCGCTTAACCGCTGGACGCTCAAATACCTCGAACGGTGGCGCAACCTTCTGTTCGCCCTTATCGGCGGAGTTTCAATCGGTACGCTGCTGGTTTACGCACCCTTTGCCGCGTTTTCTGGCCACGAGGTCGTGGCATCGCTGATCAACGACAGCCTCGACATTCCCCTGACACTGATCGTCGGCATCGTACTGCTGCGCATCGTCGGCACGACGATTTCGCTCTACGCCAACGCCGTCGGCGGGCTGTTTCTGCCGCTGATGAGCATCGGGGCGCTGGTGGGTTACGGTTATGCCGAAGTCCTTGCAAGCCTGCATCTCGATATCGAGCCCTACAGTTTCGCGGCGATCGGGGCCGCGGTGTTTATGGGCGTCGTCATGCGGCTGCCGCTGACGGCCATCGTCCTCGCACTCGAAATCACCTACGACTACAACATCGTCGTGCCCACGGGCATCGCGGTGGTGCTGGCTTCGTACGTCGCCAACCTCAATTTCAATATCCGCAAGCTGACCGCGACGAACATTCGTATCCAGGTCGAAGAAAAAGAGTGCGTCCACGCCAAAAAAAGCTAAGCGTACTCCCGTTCGCACGCCGGCTTCAGGCAGTTAGGCAGGGGTCTGCCTTCGATGAAAGCCTGCATGTTGCGCAGCGAAATTTCCATGATCCGACGCAGGGCTTC
>CAZYEW010000124.1:2203-3940 GCA_964646705.1 uncultured Sulfurimonas sp. | reverse complement strand
GCGGCATCGTCACAGGGCGGCGCTGCATCGGGCGGCAGCTGCGGCTGCCACTGATTTTAATGGCGGCCGTTTGGTCGCCTAACGCGCTTTTTATCTTCTTTTTCCTATAATCAACGGCAATCTATATTCTACGATCGGGCTTACTATGATACGACGATTAATTGCGCTCTTTGGTGTGATGGTGTTATTTGGCGGATGCAGCATGAAAGAGTACCGCTTGTTTCAAGATGAAAACCTTTCGCAAGAGACGACACGGGTTTCGGACGCGCAATATGATGATGAAATGGTTTTCGAAAACAAAATTCAGCCTAACGACCGTGTGGCGATTATGGTCTACAACCAGTCGGCCGCGGGCAGCGGACAGATGAATTCGATGGTTAGCAGCCGCGGGGGAGCAAATATGGGAGGAGGACAGCGGGATGAAAGTCTTGGACTGCTTGTAACCAAAAAAGGCACGGTCCGCCTTCCGCTGATCGGTACCCAAAAAATTGCGGGTATGACGCAAGACGAGGCTGCGGCATTTTTGATCAAACAGTACCGAAAATACCTTCGTAATCCTTATGTTACCGTCGAAATCATGAACCAGCGTATTTTCGTGCTGGGCGAAGTCAAGAGCCCGGGCGTCGTGCAGGTGACCAACGGCACGATGAACCTTGTCGAAGCGATCGCACGAACGCACGATTTGACCGATTTCGCCGATCGGACCAATATCAAGATCATTCGCGGAGACCTGCGTCATCCGCAGGTGCGTGTCGTCGATTTGACCCATATGTCCGCGATCAGCATCACCAGTCTCTACCTCAAGCCCAACGATATCGTCTACGTACAGCCGCGCGAGATGAAAGGTTACAATATGGCGTTCAACGAAATCGCGCCGCCGTTTCAGCTGCTTTCGGCGATGCTTCAGCCGTTCGTCAACGTCGTCTATCTTTCAAAAGCGTTGGAGTAACCGATGGCCGAGAACCTGACACAGCCTCAGCATGACGAGGACGAAATCGATCTCAAAGAGGTCTTCGAGACGATTCGGCGCTACAAAATTTCCATCGGTTTGTTCGCGCTGACCTTTTTTGTCGCGGCTGCGGTTTTCGCCTATTTCAAACCCAACATCTATTCTGCCAGCACAAGTATCGAGCTCAAAGCCGAAAAATACTGGGGAAGCCGTGCGACCGATTTTATGACGCAGGCGTTTACCGGCGGCGAAGCGAACCTCGACAACGAAGAATACATTCTAAAATCACGTTTTCTCGCGATGAAGGCATTGGAATATCTCGATATCGGTACGCGCTATTTCGAGCGTCACCGGTTGCGTGAAAAAGAGCTTTACAAAAGTGCCCCGTTCGTCGTCAGTACGTTTTTTATCGACGAAGCGGCGTATGGAACGCGTATGAGGCTTGTCCCGCTCGACGAGAAGACGTTCGAGCTGTCGATCGCACCGCCGTCGCAATGGAGCGTGCATGCGCTGTTGCGCAAAATCGGTTTGCTCCCCCCGCCCGAGCGTGAACCTATGACGTATCGCGGCAAGCATCGCTACGGTGAGACCATCGCGACGCCGTGGTTCAAGATCAAAATCGACCGTATCTCGGAAATGAAGGCCAAGAAATATTCGTTTTCGATAACGCCGAACAAACAGATGTGGGCGATGGTCCAAAGCGGCGTATCGACGTCTCGAATCTCGAAATTCGGTTCGATTCTGCAAGTGACGTACGAAGATACCGTGCCGCTGCGTGCCAAGGAAGT
>CAZYEW010000124.1:0-2103 GCA_964646705.1 uncultured Sulfurimonas sp. | reverse complement strand
TGCAGGAACTCGAGATCGAACAGAGCGTATTGTCGAATCTGCAGCAATATATTATGAACAATCAGGATATCAGCGGTATCACGTTGGGGGCGACGGGGTTCGCCGACGCCGGACTGATCAAGATGATTTCCGAGCTCAAGCAAAAAACGATCGAAAGAAAGATGCTGCTGACGGAATACACCGAGATGCACCCCGACGTCGTGAAACTTTCAGAAGTGATCAGTTCGCTTCGCAGTTCGATCCTGTTCACGATCAAGAGCTCACTTTCGGTGTTGCAGCAGCGCAAGCAGTCGCTGACGAAAATCATTCAAACGTATAAAAAGTCGCTCGCGGCGTTGCCTGAGCAGGAGCAAAAACTGGCGAACCTGACCCGAAAGGCGATGGTTAACGAAAAGATCTACAGCTTCTTGCTTGAAAAGCGGGCGGAAACGGCGATTTTACGCTCGTCGACCGTTTCGAAAACGCGGGTGATCGATCACGCATTGCTTCCCAAAGCGCCGATCAAGCCTAAACGCAAACTGATCGTGCTCGTGGGACTGATTCTTGGCCTTATCGTGGGCATTGCCTACGCCTTTTTGCGAGAGTTCATCGACAATACCGTCAAGCGCAAAGAAGATATCGAGCGACTGACGCGCATTCCGCTGTACGGCGTGATTCCGGCTATCAAGGGCAAGAAATTCGGATCGGCTTTTTTGGAGGCGTTTCGTACACTTCGCACGAATCTGGAGTTTATGCGCAACGACAAAACCTACCAGACCATTGTCGTCACTTCAACCGTTTCGGGCGAAGGCAAGACGACGATCGCCGCGAATCTTGCCGTCATTCTCGCCAAGGGGAACAAGAAAGTACTTGTCGTCGACCTCGATATGCGGCGGGCGAAGCTGAGCGAGTATTTTGACTTGAAAAACCATATTGGTATCAGTACGCTGCTGAGCAAAAAGAACGAGCTCGACGAAGTGATTCAGCATTCTGCGAAAGAGGGCGTGGATATCATCGCCGCCGGTCCGACGCCGCCGAATCCTTCGGAGTTGATCATGAGCGATTACGCGCGTGAGATCATGTCCGAGCTCAAGACACGCTACGACTACATCATTCTCGATACCCCGCCCGTCGGCTTGGTGACGGATGCGCTGATTTTGATGAACCGCGCCGACGCTTCGCTGCTGGTCGTAAAATACGGCTATACCAAAAAAGAGTTCGTCAAGGGTCTGGACCAAATGGTTCAAGATCACCATCTCGAGCATGTCGGTATTGTCTTCAACGGCGTCGAGATGAACAAGAACTATGGCTACGGGTACGGCTACGGATACAAATACGGCGGCGAAAAGTATTATAAATAACCGATGATCGAACGCCTCAAAAGCCTGTTTACAAACGCATCCAAGCCGTCAACAGGATTGTCTGTCGACCTTCATTCGCACCTTGTTCCCGGGATCGACGACGGGGCCAAAACGATGGACGAATCGATTGCACTCGTTCGTTCTCTCTATGATATTGGGTATCGCAAACTGATCACGACGCCGCACACGATGGCGCACCGTTACCCCAACGACAACAAAACCATTCTCGAAGGGCTCGAACAACTGCGCAAAGGCGTGGCTGCAGCAGGCATCGCTATCGAACTCGAAGCGGCAAGCGAGTACTACCTTGACGAACATTTCCTCGATGCAATCATACGCAAAGGGCTGCTGACATTCGGAGAGAACGAAGTCCTGTTCGAGATGTCGTACATCACTCCGCCGCCCAATCTCGATTCCATCATTTTCGAGATGACGGCGTCGGGCTATGTGCCGGTCTTGGCGCACCCTGAGCGCTATCTGTTTTTTCACGATCAATTCGAACGTTATCGCGACCTTAAGGACAGAGGCGTGCGTTTTCAGGTCAATATCAATTCGCTGGGCGGCTATTACTCCAAACCCGTGCAAAAAACGGCACGTCGGCTGATGCAAGAAGGCATGATCGATTATCTGGGCAGCGATACGCATCATATGCGCCATATCGACGCGCTGAAAAAGACGCTGCAAAGCGGCGTGATTGCCCGGGTCGAGGCACGCAACCGACTGCGCAATGCGCTGCTTTGAGGTTTAACACGGTTTTAACACT
>CAZYEW010000123.1:0-4194 GCA_964646705.1 uncultured Sulfurimonas sp. | reverse complement strand
TTGTTGAAGCAAGTCGTATGCAGCCCCCCCGCATCGACGTATGCCACATCATTGTAACGATTGAACGAAAGCGTCGCGGAAGTTTTGACGAAGTTTTCGTTGTAGCTATCATGTATCCAATCCCTAAACGTCGAATCCGTACCATTGCCTTTGTTAAAAAAAGCCCATTGAAACCGGTGCACCTTGCTCTTTTCATCGCTACAGAAGACATCCATGACCAAATCATGATTTATAGCAACATTATAATACGTCGCATCGGGAGCGCTTTTGCAGACCTCCGAGCCTGGAAGCTCATGCCAGCCTTTGCCCGGGAAATGCCCCTCCAAATTGTCTTTCCATCCGTTTTCTCTGTATTCGTACACCTTGCCGTCGCTCGCCTTGACGAACACCGAATAGCCGGCGTAAAAATTGTTCGTCACGACCGTCGGGGCGGAAACGGGGTACAGGTTGCCGGGGAGCGTAACCGATCTCACCGTATTTGTCTTCGGTTCATCTCCGACTTCGAACAGCACCAGTCTCCCGTCGCTGTCGACGGCCGCGAAGATGGCGTTTGCCAAGTGGTCTGTTTGAAGCCGATAAAGGCGGGTAATCGAAGGCCGCGAAACGATGACGGCATCGACGCTGTAGTTTTTCGTCCAATCAGCGTCCACGAACACCGCTTGGTGCAAATCGGTGCGCTTCCATGTCGCCCCGGCGAACGAACAGCCGATAAACAGGGCGTGCGTCAAATTCGCATCGGTAAAGTCGACGCCGTCGAAATCGGCATCGACAAAGGCACTGTAGCTCAAATCGGCATGCCTCAGCGATGCGCCGCGCAGATCGAGTTTGCCCGAATAAGTATCGAAATGCATCGCGCCGAAAAACGCATCCTCGTTCGTTCCGAGCATCGTGAAATAGTCCGGGTCCATCGTCGGATGATAAACGATGCTTGCCGAAGATCCATCGATTTTTTCATTGAACGAAATATGCGACAAATCGACATTCTCAAGATTGCATCCGTGGCATTTGTCGAAGTCCACCGCCGTTTTCTCGGTCAGCGGCGAATCGATCAGCGCACGCCCTTTTGACGCGGCAGCTTGTGCAGCGACTGCCCCCAGTGCCTTGGGATCGGCTTTTGAATGCACGAACACCATATGGGCCTTGCCCGCAGCGGCCGTGGCGTTTTCAAAGCGGTAGGTGTAGTCGCCAGCTTCCAAACGCAGCGTCTTGCACCCCTGCCTTAGCTCCAGCACCGTCTTTCCCGTACCGTCGAGCAGGCTGAATCGGTGCGAAGCGTTGGCATCGTCGCCGACACAAAACCTGCGTGTCTGTGCCTTGTTTATATGCACCACGTAACCGTCCACGCCGACCGACTCCGTGTCGTTCAGGTGTTCACGGCCCGCTTCGAGACTCATCAGCACCGTACTCTGCGGGGTGACTTTCGAACCCGAAAGCATCCCCGACCGTTCCGTGACCAGTCCCTGCATCACCGTCTCTTTTCCGTTGCCGCATCCGCCAATCATCAACACCATCGTCAATGCGGCCATCGCGTACAGCATCTTCATGACATCCTCCTTATACAAACGCATCGTAACACGGCCCGCGTCACAGTTTTGAGACGTGAATGATCATAATATGTTATGATTATTACCGCGGAGAAACCTATGAAAATCGTGATTGTAGAAGACGAAGCCATCGTGACGCTGTTCATTCGCCGCATTGCCGAAGAAGCCGGGCATACGGTCGTCGGCACCTTTACCAACGCGGCCGATGCCTGCGCTTTCGTCCGCCGCACGCCGGCAGATCTTGTTTTTATGGACATCAACATCGAAGGCGGAGCCGACGGCATTCAATGCGCCCGCGAAATGCTGGCGGTCGCCCGAACGGGCATTGCCTACGTTTCCGCCTACGACGATCCGCAGACGCTCGAAAGCGCCATCGACGCCAATACCGTCGGGTTTTTTCCCAAGCCCCTTTCCGAAAGCGACGTGCGCATCGCGCTGCTGCTGGCACGCCATCGCCGCGACGCTGCGAACACGGTGCGCGTGCGCCACAGCGTCCGTTTCGCCGACGCATACCGTTTCGTCTGCGAAGAAAACCGTCTCGAAACCCGCCGCGGCACGATCGAACTGACCCCCAAAGAGCTTAAAGTACTCAAAATGCTGATGCACGAAGACAACAAAGTGATCGATTCCGAAACGATCGCGCAGACCTTGTACGCCGAAGAACACGGCGACGCCTCGGCCGTACGCAACCTTATCCATCGGCTGCGGCAGAAGCTTCCCGATGCCATCGAAACCGTCCCGGGATGCGGTTACAGGCTCAAGGCGGTGCGGTTTTGCGATTGATCGTGCTGGTCTGGCTGATGGCTGCAGCGGCGGCGTTTGCGGCGCGACCCGCACCGCTTGCGGCAGGTACCCCCGCCGAATTCCCCCGCCATTTTACGATCGGCTGGTTCGACGATCCCGATGCGACGCTCGATGCGAAAGCGGCACTGCATCGATCGTTTGTTCCGATTTCCAATCACTTCACGCTGGGAAGGCGTCCCGGCGTGCAGTGGTTCCGTCTTGATGTGCGCAACGTTTCGGATTCGACGCAGCAGCTGTTTTTGAGGCTGAGCGAGCGCTTTTACGAAACCGTCGATCTCTACGCGTTCGATCGGAACGAACGCTTGACGTACCGCGGCCGAAGCGGCCAGACGGTTCCCCGAAAGCGGCGCGACATCGACAACCCCGCCTTTGTCTTTCCCCTCACGATCGCACCGCACGAAACGGTGAGCGTACTGCTGCGCATTCGCTCAACCGTCGGAACATACGGGGCGATCACCCTGCATTCACGCCACGATCTTCAAAAAACGACACTGTTCGAAATCGCCCTTTTCGTTTTTTTTCTCGGTGCGGTCTTCAGCATCATGCTTTATGCGCTGATCTTTTTCGGCATGCTCAAGGAAAAACTCTACCTCTATTTCGCCGGCTACCTGCTGCTTTTCGCCCTGATCGTCTTCGCCTTCAGCGGCAATATGGGCTATTTTTTCGGTATCGAAAGCTCCACGCGTATGTTTGCCGCCATTCCCGCGATGACCCTGCTATTCATTCGGGTTTCCCGTTCGCTGCTCGCTTCGGCCCAAAAACTTCCGCGCATCGACAGGCTGCTTGGCTGGATGCAGATCCTCATGGGCGTCGACACGCTGCTGCTGCTGTTTTTTCCGGTTCAAAGTGCCGATGCGGTCAGCGTGACGCTCTCGCTCGTCTTTCCGCTGCTGAGCCTTGCCGCTCTCATCGTCGCCTGGCGCGGCGACCGCATCGCATGGATCTATTTTTTCGCACTGTCGACGTTTATGCTCAGCATCACCGTCATTTTCTTCGTTTCGGTGGGCATCATTCCGTTTTACCGGCGCGAAATCGCCTATTTGCCGCTGGCGGGAGCGCTGATGGAATTTCTGCTGATCGGGCTGGCCATGGCGCTGCGCATCAACCGCCTGCGCGACGAACGCTACCGGCTTAAACGCACCCTGGTCCAAACGCTTCGGCGCCATACGCAGGAGCTTGAAGCGACTGTCGAAAAACGGACCGCCCAGCTCTCAAAAGCCCTCAAAGAACGCAATACGCTCTACCGTGAGCTGCAGCACCGCGTCAAAAACCATTTTCAGAGTATTTTGTCGTTCGTCTGGCTGCAAAAAAGCCACGAGAACGAAGCGAAAACCGCCGAAGCGCTTGCTAAAATCCATCACCGCATCGAAGCGATGTCGCTGCTGCACGACCAGCTTTCAGCCGATGCACAGACCGACCGCATCGATGCCTGCCGCTATTTTCGGGCACTGACGGACAATACCGTACGCCTCTACGGAAACCGCAATATCCGCCTGCGCTTCGAATGCCGCGCACCGCATCCCATCCCCGCAAAAACGGCAGGCACGCTGGCGATGCTGCTCAACGAGCTTGTCGTCAATGCGTTCAAACACGCTTTTCATACAGACAGAGCAGGAAACATTCAGGTGCTTTTCGACGCCGACGATCCCGTACGCTGCCGCATGGTCGTCCAAGACGACGGCACAGGCATCGAAACCCTCGACAAAGGGCTGGGATGGACGATTATCGACGAAATGGTGCACGATTTGGACGAAGGAAATATTCGTATCGAAAACACGCCGGGATTGCGCGTCGAAGTACGATGCCGACTGGCATCACGATAGTCGATATACAAATATTTTATATT
>CAZYEW010000122.1:0-4201 GCA_964646705.1 uncultured Sulfurimonas sp. | reverse complement strand
CGGTAACTGAGTGCTTCGAGCAGGTGTTTTTTCCCGATCGTGTCACTGTCGTCGATATCGGCGACGGTCCGGGCAACCTTTTGGATTTTCTTGATGGCGCGAAACGACAGCGAGAAACGGGTGACGGCCTGCGAGAGTACGCCCTGGGCCTCGGGATCGAGCCGGCAGAGCCGGTCGATATCGGCATCGCTCAGGCGGCCGTTGAGTTGCCGCTGGGCGCGCCGCCGCTGGCGTTCGTGGACCCGCAGTACCGTTTGGTGCAGCTGTTCGGACGAGACCGACGGGCGATCGTCGGCGCGGACGGGCTGCATCTGCACGTACAGGTCGATGCGGTCGAGAAAGGGATCGGACAGCCGGCTTTTGTAGCGGCGGATTTCGGGTTCGCTGCAGCGGCATTCGAGCGTCTGGCTCAGCAGGTTGCCGCAGGGGCAGGGGTTCATTGCCGCAACGAAGAGAAAATCGGTTGGATAATCGACCTTGGAATGGACCCTCGAAATGCGGATGCGGCGATCTTCGAGCGGTTCGCGCAGGGCTTCGAGCACGGCTTTGGAAAAATGGGGCAGCTCGTCGAAAAAAAGGATGCCCCCGTCGGCCAGGCCGACTTCGCCGATTTTCGCACGAACGCTTCCGCCGCCGAAGATGGACGCGGCCGTACCGCTGTGGTGCGGCGCGCGGAAGGGGCGCAGCGGCGTAAAATGGGGCTCTTTGCCCTCGAGCGTGTCGAGTTTTGCGGTGTTGAGCAGCTCGCGGCGCGTCATCGGCGGCAGAATATGCCGCAGCCGCTTGGCGATCATCGACTTGCCGGCTCCCGGCGAGCCTTCGAGCAGCAGGTTGTGCATGCCGCAGGCGCTGATCAGCGCGGCGCGTTTGGCGACCTCCTGCCCGCGCACGTCGCGGAAATCTTCGGGATAGGATGGATGATAGAAATAATCGATGCCGTCGATGTGCTGGGCGGGAAAATCGAGGGTCTTTCGCCGCGGCTGCGCCGTCGATTCGCTTTGGGGCGCTTTGAAAAATTCAATCGCTTCGCGCAGGTTTTCGACCCCGACGAAAACGACGTCGGGAATGTTCTCGAGTTTTTGAAGGGCTTCGCGCGGAACGACGGCATGGGTGAGCAGGCCGCGGTTGGCGAGCGAAAGCGTCAGCGGATAAAGAATGGCGTTTTCCTTGACACTGCCGTCGAGCCCGAGTTCGCCAAAGGCGAACCAGCGTTCGAAATCGCTTTGCGCGCTGTCGAGTGCGATCAGCAGTGCGATGGCCAGGTCGAACTGGCTGCCGCGCTTTTCGATGTCGCTGGGACTGAGGTTGATGGTAATGCGTTTGGGCGGAAAGGTGAAATCGTTCGAGAGCAGGGCACTCTTGACCCGCTCGCGCGCTTCAGAGATCGCCGAACTGGCAAGCCCGACGATCGTAAAGCTTGGCAGGCCGCGCGTCAGTGTCGATTCGACGGTGACGGGAAGGGCCTCGATGCCTTCCAAGGTGGCGCATTTAAGCTGCTTCATGGGAAAGTGCTCCTTCGGAGTTTCGTCAGAGCATCATAGCAGGGGGAAATTTATAAAAACATTAAGTGTTATTTCTTGTTTTTTCGTTCTTTTTGAAGGCGTTTATACTCTTTTTCGAATTTTTTGCGGCGGCTGTAAGAGAGTTTTTCGATAAAAAGCTTGCCGTCGAGGTGGTCGATTTCGTGCTGCAATGCGACACTGAGCAGGCCGTCGGCATCAAGGGTTTGGACCTCGCCGTGGCGGTCGCGGTAGCGTAGCGTGATGGTTTCGAAACGTTCGACGTCTTCGTAGAATCCCGGCACGCTCAGGCATCCTTCCTGGTAGAAGGTGCTGCCTTCGCTTGCGACGATTTCGGGATTGATGATTTCGAGCAGGTCTTCTTTGTGCTGTTCGCCCTCGTCGTCGGGGAGGTTCACGATCAGCACGCGTACCGGCCGGTCGACCTGGATGGCGGCGAGGCCGATGCCGTTGGAGGCGATCATGGTTTCGTACATATCGTCCAAAAAGGCGTGCAGTGTTTCGTCGAAAGATTCGACGGGAACGCTGGGCTTTTTGAGCCGTTTGTCCGGATAGGTCACGATGGGCAGAATCATGGGCGAACGGTCAGTCGGTTGCGTTTTTGACCAGGACTTCGTCGATCATACCGTATTTTTGGGCCTCTTCGGCACTCATGAAGAAGTCGCGGTCGGTATCTTTTTCGATTTTTTTGAGCGTCTGGCCCGTGTTTTTGGCCAAAATATCGTTGAGCTCTTTTTTCATCCGCAAAATCTCTTTGGCCTGGATTTCGATATCGGTCGCCTGGCCCTGCGCCCCGCCGAGGGGCTGGTGGATCATGATGCGTGCGTGCGGGAGTGCGAAACGTTTGCCTTTGGCACCGGAACTGAGCAGGAACGACCCCATCGATGCCGCCTGCCCGATACAGATCGTCGCGACGTCGGGGCGGATATAGTTCATGGTGTCGTAGATCGCCATGCCCGAGGTAACCACCCCGCCGGGGGAGTTGATGTAGAAGTAGATATCTTTTTCGGGGTCTTCGGCTTCGAGAAAGAGCATCTGCGCCACGATCGTCGAGGCGACGGCATCGTTCACTTCGCCGCTGAGCATGATGATACGGTCTTTGAGCAGGCGCGAGTAGATGTCGTAGGAGCGTTCGCCGCGCGCACTTTTCTCGATGACGTAGGGAATGTAGCTCATTCTTCCTCTTTTTTCTCTTCGGAGGCGTCTTCTTCCATCGCCGCGTTGAGCAGGTTGCCCAGGACGCGGTCTTCGACCATCGCCATCTGGATGGCGGGAAGGTAGCCGCTTTTTTGGTACTGCTCGTAAACGGCTTGCGGATCCTGGCCGGTCTGCATCGCTTCGAAGTAGATCGTCTGCATCACTTCCTGCTCGCCGACGCTGACGTTTTCGGCTTTGGCCAGGGCGTCGATGAGGAAGGTCGCTTTGACGGAACGCTCGGCCTCTTCGCGGAACTGCTCGCGGAATGCTTTGAGTTTGTCGGCGTTTTCACGCAGCTCTTTGAGCTCGTCTTCGCTCAATTCGCGGGCCTTGTTGTTGACGGCCATGTCGATCTCCTGCTCGACGACGAATTCGGGCAGGTCGAACGTGTAGGCAGCGACGAGTTTTTCGAGCAGTGCGGGTTTGAGCTCTTCGTTGAAAAGTTTGGTAAGCGCCTCGTTTTCCAGCTGCTCTTTGACCTTTTCTTTGAGCATATCCATGGTCGGCTCGTCTTCGCCGGGCAGAAGCTTCTTGGCCAGAGCGGCGTCCATGCGGACTTTTTCTTTGGTCTGAATTTTTTTGAGTTTCACTTTGAACTGTGCGGGTTTGCCCGCCAGTGCTTCGCTGCCGTAGTTTTCGGGGAAGGTGACGTCGATGGTGCGTTCTTCACCTTTTTTCATGCCGACAAGCGCATCTTCGAAACCCGGAATGAACTGGCCGCTGCCGACGGCAAGCGGGAAGTCTTCGGCTTTGCCGCCCTCGAAGGCTTCGCCGTCGACAAAACCTTCGAAATCGATGACGGCGGTATCGCCTTCTTGCAGTTCGCGGTCCTCTTCGACGTCGACCAGCTGTGCTTGTGCTTCGGCAAGTTCCTTGATGCGTTCGGTGACGGCTTTGGCGGTCACTTTTGGCTTTTTGAACGGTTCGACCTGCGCTTTGTAGTCGCCGAGGTCGATTTCGGGACGCATCGCGACTTTGACGGTGAAGACGATCGTGCCGTCGTCTTTTTTGTCGAATTCGCTGATTTGCGGCTCGCCGATAAGCAGCTCTTTGTCGACGGCGAGTTCGTTCAGACCGGCGTCGAGCGCGTCGCGCAGCGCTTCGCTTTCGGCATCCTGCTCAAGACGCTCACCGTACTGCTTCTTGACGGCGGCGACGGGGACTTTACCCTTGCGGAAACCCGGAATGGTGACCTGCTTGCTCAGCGCTTTGGCGAGCTTCTCTTTTTTCGCTTCGATTTCGTCTTTGGCGATCGTGGCTTTGATTTCGGCGTTGGCGCCGTTGATTTTGTTGGCTGTCATTTCCATAATACGATAGAACCCTTTGCATTCGGCGCTTCGGCTCGGAGCGCTCGGAAAAATTTTGGCAATAATAGCCAAAAATCATTAACAGCACTCTTAGCGCAGGGTTGACGGACGGCTTCTTGGTCGCTGCATGTATCGAAAAGTATTAAGGTCGTTGTAATTTCAAATGCTCTATTATTC
>CAZYEW010000121.1:0-4470 GCA_964646705.1 uncultured Sulfurimonas sp. | reverse complement strand
GCTCGACGGCGTACGCTTTAAAAGCGCCAGGCCCTTTTCTAACGCGGACTTTAGCCACACCGTCATCGAAAACGGCGTTTGGGAGAAGTGCCAGTTCAGCCGTCCGATATTTAAGCATGCCGTTTTTACGGGCAAGACCGTGGCGAAAGGTAACGCTTTTTATGGCGCCTATAACAGCATTCTGGCCGACTTTACCGACGCCGAAAACATTCCGTTGTCACTGATCTACGGCCCTGCCGACGTTGCGGGTGCCGATGCTTCGAAACTGCGCAGATTCGATTTTACCGGCGCCACGTTCGATGCGCTGGGTGCACTTGATTTTCGGGGTGCGGATTTAAGCGGTGCGCATATGGCCTACGTCACCTTCGAACGTCGCGACGGTACGACACTGGATATGAACGGTTCGAACTGGAGCGGCGCGGACCTGCGAGATGCTACCTTCAACCGCTGCCGGCTGAGCGATGCACGGCTCAACGGCGGCGTACAGGCTGAAAGCGTTAGGTTCAAACATACGAATCTGCAAAAGGCAAAACTCAACGGGAATTTTAAAAGCGCTCTGTTCGATCATTGCGATATCAGCGGGATGGATGCCTCGGGTGCGCAGATGAATCTGGCGAAATTCGATACGGTAACGACGTACAAAGAGGCCCAAACCAAATTTAAAGGTACGAACTTTGACGGGGTGACGTTCAACGCCGTACAGCTGCGCAACGTGGATTTTTACAACGCCGATATCAGTTCATCGACCTTCAGCGGCCGATCGAAGCTGATCGAATCCAATTTCAAAAACAGCGGCTTTTCCGAAGGAAACGCCCTGTTTGCCGATACCGTTTTCGACGGCTGCTGTTTCGACGGCGTATCTGCCCGCAAGATCAACGACAACAACGTTACCTATTCCAAAAACGGTACGACGGCCTTTCAAGTCGAACTCTTCGGCACGGTGATGCCGACGCAAATCGACTATCAGCTCGATAGCGGATGCACGCATTACAAACCTCAATAAAAAGGATAAAACATGAAACGACGTGAATTTCTCAAAACTTCGGCAGCCGCCGGTGCGGCGGCAAGCGCGCTGGTCGGCATGGCCGGCTGCGGCGACGACGGCAGCGAATCGCAGACGCAAAACGGGGTTTACGACCCCTCGCAGGGACACCGTGCGCGGATTACCGTCGAACAGCCCCATTTCGATATCGACGCGATGCTCGCTGCGCTCGATCCGTCCGATGCACAAAAGGCACAGGCGTTTATCGCGGGCTTCGGCAATGTCGGCGCACCGGCAAACGGCATCGAGAAGGCGCAGAGGTTTCATTTTCACTGCGGCCGCAGTACGACATTGAAGAAAGTCGTCTCAAAAACACGTGAGGCGTCCCCTCAGCGGACGGTCTTGCATGTCACCGAAAACGATTTTGCCACGCACAAGGCATCGATTTTCTACGTCACGCATACGCTCGATAAGCCGTTGAAGGACGGCAGGGACGTGGGACTGAGCTTCATGGTGCTCTACATTCCGCCGTCATCGGTTCGAAACGGCTCGTCGCAATCGGGCTGCGACGACAATACCACGGGGAACGATGCCAATACGAGCGGCAGCGATTCGAACACAAGCACCGGTGCATGCACGGTCGACGTCGATATCGTGGTCACAGACCCGGCTGCCGAAACGATTCGTGCACTGCTTTTTTCACACCCTTCGTTGCATCAGCTGCGTGCGGATCGTGCCGAAAAGATTATTCAGACCATCGATCTGACGACGCTCAAGGGATACCATCTTTTGAAAACCGTGCTCTCGCATTTGATGAAGCACGACAATTGGTACGATGCCGTTAAAATGACCGATCCCTACGATGATTCGAAAGTGTACACGTTCAAATACGGCGTCCATAAGGGAAAAACGATGTACCGGTACCATCCCGTCGACGCACTTGCGCCGTATTTGAAAGAGCCGATGCACGATCTGGTTACGAAAATCGGCAATACCCCCGAGCTTGCCGGTATTTTCAAGCATACGGAACAGACCGAAGATACCGGAACCGTCAGTTCGGCACGTGCGGCACAATGGTACAGAAGTGTCGCGCGCACGCACGGCGGTTCAACCCTGACCCTGGGTGACGGCGGCCATGCCGACGGTTTCAAGACCGATCTGCAAAGCCAATCCACGGTAAAGAAAGACGGAATGTTCAGTGGCTATCTCAATACGGGGGCGCCGACGGCAACCATCAGGTTCCGCAACTCTTTTCGTCATTACATTGCTTTTTACGTCCGTTTTCAGGATATCGACGGCAAGGAGATCAAAGCCAGTTCGACCAACGGTCAAAAGGGAAGAGATGCATGGCTGAATATCAGCAACAGCGGCTACAGCGCCGGTATCTACAACGACTATATGGACGATACGACGTATCTGGCCGAGCTGCTCAGTGCGCCGCTCGAGATGCTGGGTATTCCTTTGAAAAAATATTCCGAAGGTTCGATCACCTTCGGTTTTCCGCACGATGCGCACAGAGCCACGATTTACGCCGCGACGTTGGGGCATGCCGGGGCCCGCGACAAACTGATGGAAAAGCTTCCGGTCGGGATGACCATGACCTTCGATCTGGTTCTTCCGCAGCTGTTTTTGGCACTTTCGTTCGCGATCCGCAATGAAGCTAAATGGGTGAAGCTTGTCGCATCGTTCGGGTTGACTTTTGCCAAGATATTTATCAAAGAGATGATCAAATCTTCGGCGAACAAGGGGCACAGTACCGCCGGTGTCGCGGGGATCGCCGCGGGTGTGGGAAGCACGCTGCTTTTGCGGCAGATTCGCAAAGGGATTAATAAACTGGCCATTTTTCTGGTCGAAGAGATCGGAGAAGAAGAGATCGAACAATCGACGCCGATTCTCGGTGCCGCACTGATGATCGCCAATATCGCGACCGACGCTGTGGAACTGGGACGTACCGGTTACAGCATCAGCCATTCGCAGTGGACGGAACATACGGAATTGAGCCGGTCGCATACGGTGCGGCTGCAGATTCTGCCCGACGAGAACAACTTTCAGTTTCCCGAGGTTTCCGACAAATTCACGCTGGTGCTGCGCTCTTCCGGGGGCAACGTCAACCTGAAGGCTTCGGGCAGCAAAGAGAAGTACGTCACAAACGTCGACAAAAGCAGCATCGACGGCACACCGGTTCCGCAGGGCTCCACGCTCTTTGCAAAGGGCAGTGCCGACACGACGGAAGTGTTGAACTACACCTTCGATCACGTGCCCGAAGGCGGTACCATCGACGTCGAAGTCTATTTCACCGCCGGAACGCAGGGCTACGTGATGGGGCACGCGCATTACACCATCGACAACGTCGGCGATGTCAAGGTCGCTTTCCGTATCAAGCAGATCAAAGTCGCCTTGACGGACCAAAGCATCTACGAACACAAGCGCATCGCACGCTACGAGGGCGGGAAAATGGTCTGGACCGATACGTCGTCCGCGCCGAGCACGGTGTACAACCTCGCTTCCGACGGGACGCAGCCCAACGAGGTGTCCAAACTGCTCAGCATTGCGATCAACGATAAAAGCGGTGCGCTGGGATACAGTTTTACCGCAGAATTTCCAAACGGCGAATTCCGCACGGTCGTGCGCAATATTTCGGCCAAAGCGATGGCCCCGCAAGAAGGTGAGAAGACGCACGTCTCGGCGGGTGATTCCAACGCTTTCGTTCTGTACGACATGCTGGCCGAGCCGAAGCTTGCCGACCACAATTTCGTGCTTGTGCTCAAAGACGATCCGCTGCTGGGGACACCGACGTATTTCGCCAAAAGCATCTCGATCGACCCGGCTTCGAACGACTTCGGCATCAGCGCGACGAAAAACTGGGGCAAATTCAGCGTTGCCGTCGATGCGGCGGCTTACGACCCGGTCAGCCGGGTGATGGCCGGCATCGATGCGGAAAACCGTCGCATCCATCTGTTGCCGCTGAGTCCGACCGAACTCGATGATACGGATACGAGCCACTACGGCAACGTCTATTCGGTACCCAAGAACATTCCGGGCGAAGGCGGCGCTTCGGTCGTCGAAAAACTCGAAGACGTCTTGTTCAAGCCCGTGGCGATCGCATTTACCTCGACGGGGCTGCTGATGGTGATCGATCAGAATACACCGCTGGGCGATGTGGTGCGTGTCGTTTCGTCGAAAGGTACGCCGGTCTCCTACGAAGCGTTCGGCGCGCCGTTCAAACGGCTCAAAAGCGAAAGCGAGCCGATCACCTACCTCGATTTCAGCATCGATGCCGACGGTTATTTCTTTGTGCTCAAGCTCGTCGGCCGGGCCGATACGGCAGACAACTACAAGCTCGACCTGTACGCACCCGACGGCAGGCATCTGAGCCAGACGTCAGGCATGGCCGCGCACAAAATGCATTCGGATTACTGGCGCAACATTTATACGCTCAATTACGAGCAGACGAGCAAGGACGGCAAGATCAACGAACCCACGCTGAG
>CAZYEW010000120.1:0-4569 GCA_964646705.1 uncultured Sulfurimonas sp. | reverse complement strand
TCCGCATGGTGTTTGTTTGCGATTTGAAGGCTCATATAAAGACCGATTCCCGTTCCTTTGCCCGTTTCCTTGGTCGTGAAATGGGCTTGGAAAATCTTTTGCATCACCGCTTCGGGAATCCCTCCGGCGTTGTCGCACACCTCCATGCGCGGGGTGTCGGGCTTGCCGATCAGGCGAACGACGATACGCCGCTGCGCGATACCGTTGTCTTCGAACGCGTCTTTGGCGTTGGAGATGAAGTTCAGCAGCAAATGCTTGAACTCGTTTTGCGAACCGTACAGAACGATAGGCTCACCCTCGGTCTCGACACGCACGTCGACGGCGTGTTTGAGCAGGTCGTCTTTGGCAAGCAGCAGCACATCATCCGCCACACTGCGCAGATCGAAATCGCTTAGAGCGGCATCGGGGCGAAAAAAAGCGCGAAACGTCGCGAGCGTGTCGATCATATGATCGATCTGCACCTGAATATCTTCGCGAAACCGTGCGATGTAATCCGCATCGACCTCCCCCGACTCGAAATCGCTCACGAGCAAATCATTATACATCGACAAAGCGTTGAGCGGCTGTTTCCACTGATGCGCCACGGCATCGAGCATTTCGCCCATTGCCGCCATCTTCGACTGCTGCAAGAGCAAACGTTCGCTTTGCGCTTCGTGTTCCAGCGCGGCTTTGAGTGCGGCCGTGCGTTCGTTGAAACGCCGCACGAGCAAGGCGATTTCGCTGCCTTCGCCGGCGTCGACCTTCACCTCGCTTTGCGGCGTACCGTTTTCGATCTGGCGCGTCAGCGACGACAGCGGATCCAGGAAAGTACGGTGAATGAACCAGTAACCCGCCAGCAAAAAAAGTATGATAAAAACCACGGTAGTCACCAGCAGTTTTTTGTAAATGTTCTCGACATCCGCGATCAAAACATGTTCGGGAATCCCGACGATCATCTGCCAGCCCGTGTGCGGAAAGTAAAATCGTGCCACGGCGGCGGCTTCGCCAAGCAAGGCATCATCCTCGACGATATCGATCGTACGGCGTACCGTTTCATCGTGCCCGTGCGAACGATGCGCCATCTCCGAAGCGATCAGCACCGCCTCATCGGGTGAAATTTCAGGGCTTTCTTCGGCCAGCCGCTTCGCCAGAGCCGTGTCCGCCGGTACCGACGGCAAAAAATGCGAAGCAAGCTGTCTGCCCTTGAAATGCTTCGATGCGAAAATGACGATTCCCGTGCGGTCCGTCACCGCGAAATAGCTTTCCGAATCGAGCAGACTGTCGAAAACCGCTTTCGTCCCCAGCCGCAGCTTCACGTCGACGCTGGCCACGCCCGCAAAAACGCCCCGCCGATAGATCGGCGACACGGCCGTGACCATTCGGACCTTGGAAACAGGATCGGTATACACCTTGGTCCAAAACGTTTCGCCTTCGTGCAGGTGCCGGCCGATTACGTAGAACTCCATGTTGCGAAACGCAACGCGCCGGGCATAGCCTTCGACAGCCCGAAAGCCGCCCGAAGCGTCACGCTGCAAAAAGCAGGCTCTGTCGGACTGCGCTTCAGCGCTTTCTTGCGGTTCGAACCAAAGACCGCCGCTAACGACTTCAAGCGGCATCGACGCCGAAAAGAGCGCCTTCGCGCCGGCACGGTCCACGGCAGCTGCCGCCGCCAAATCGCGTACGATCTGTTCGGTGCGCCGCTGCTTGATGCGCAGGCTGCCGACCAAAGGCGATGTCGCCAAGGCGACCGCATCTTCGGCGGCGGCGGGCAGACGCTCGCGCTTGGAGACAAAGAAATTTCCCGTGACCGCAGCCATCAACAGCAGCGAAATCGTCGAAAAAAACAGAAAACTCCTGCCCCGCAGGCTTTTTGACCACTTCATGCCTTTAGTGTACATAAACCAAGCTTATACACAAATCGTGCACGCAATTTGCCTACAATCCGCTCAAACATCTCAACGCATCGACGAAACAAGATGTATCACATAAAACTGAAAGAAAAAAAACATTAAGATAAAGGCATGCGTATATTATTGATGGAAGACGACCCCGTACTGGCCGACATCGTCACCGAACATTTGCGGATGGAGCACGAAGTCGATCACGCATTCGACGCGAACGACGCGAACACCTGCATGCAGACGCATCGCTACGACCTTTACATTTTCGATATCAACGTACCGGGACAAAACGGCCTCTCGCTGCTGCGGGAACGGCGCGGTTTTCACGATACGACCCCGACGATCGTCGTGACCGCCTACGAAGACACCGCCCATCTGACCGCCGGCTTCGACGCCGGAGCGCACGACTACATCAAAAAACCTTTCGCCCTCGAAGAGCTCGATGCCCGCATCGAAAACACCCGCAGGCTTTTCGGCATCGACACGGACGAAACCGTCGATCTCGGCGGCGGACGGCAGTACGACACGCAAACACGCACCGTACGCACGGCCCAGGGAGAAAGCGAAACGCTCTCGCCCAAAGAAGCTGCGCTGCTTGACTATTTTCTCGCCCATCCGCACCGTACGATTTCGACCGAAGAACTGGTACAGAACCTGTGGGATTTCGACAGCCTCCCGAGTGACGCCACCCTGCGTTCGCATATCCGCCGCCTTCGCGAACTGATCGGCCGTGAAAAAATCACGACACTCCGAGGCGTCGGCTATCGCTATGAATGAACTCGAAAAACGTGCTTACCGCGCCTTTTTGGGGCTCTATCTCGTTTCGTCGCTGCTGTTCGTGACGCTTCTTGGCTACTGGTACTACACCGCGCAGAAACGTTCGCTCGAAAGTGCCCAGCGCTACCGTCTGGAACATGTCGCCGACCGTGTCGGCAGTGCCGTCATCGTCGCACACATGCACCGTACGCCGCTTTCGCTGCCTTCGGCCGATCCCGACATCGCCGTCGCACTTTTCGATGCCCACGGACACCTAAGGCACGGTACGCTTCCCGTCCCGATCAGGCCTGAAAAAACGGGTTATTTCCGCCGACACGGCTATAGCGTGCTTGTTTCCGATTCCCCCAACGACCATCTGGGCATACATTACGTCGTCGTCGAATCCGACGCCCTCGCCGCCGAACTTGCGGCGCTGCGCGCCAACGTCCTCGGCATCGGTACCGCGGTAGCCCTTTTGATCATGCTCGTCGCATGGACGCTCGCACGGATCTTTATGCGCCCCGTGCGTGAAAAATTTCAACAGATCGAACGTTTCGTCAACGACATCACCCATGAGCTCAACACGCCGATCAGCGCTTTGACGATGACGACCGAACAGGCGCTCAAGCGCGGCGAATGTACGCAAAAAAACCTGCGCAACCTCACCGTAAGCACCCGGCAGCTCTACGACATCTACCGTGCCCTGACCTATCTGAATTTTTCAAAAAAAGATCCCGACCCCGCGCCTGTCGATCTTGAAGCACTGCTGCAAAAAAGCGCCGACTATTACCGGCCGCTTTGCGAAAGCAAGCGCATCGACCTGCAGGTACGGACCCGGCCCCTCGTCTTCGCGATGCCGCCGACCCAGGCCCAGCTTCTTTTCGGCAACCTCATCGGCAATGCCGTCAAATACTCGCCTCCGGGTTCGACGCTGACGCTTTCGATTGAAAACGGCTGTGTCGTCGTCGCCGACGAAGGTGCGGGCATCGACCCCGCGCTGCACGACAAAATTTTCGAACGCTACACCCGCGCGACCGACTCGGCCGGCGGTTTCGGCGTGGGGCTCTCCATCGTCAAACGCCTGTGCGACGACTACGGCATCGCTCTCTCACTTGATTCGGCCGTAGGGCAAGGCACGACGTTTCGGCTCTGTTTCGACACGGTATAATGGCATTTCGTAAAATCCTCGAAAATGGCCGCAACATGATGCACCTCACCCCGTTCAACGACGTCACCCGCACGCTTATCGACGAAATCAACGCCCACGGCACGGCCAGAACGTTTCGCAAAGGCGAAATGTGCATGCAGGGCGACGACACGCTGCATCACTTCTACCTTATCGTCAGAGGCCGCATGAAAGTCTTCGACATGAATCTCGACAGCGGGCGCGAACAGACCTACTTTCTGCTGACCCGCGGCGATATGTTCGACGTCGTACCCCTGCTCGACGCTCAGCCGCACGATGTCATGACCGAGGCGCTCGAAGAGCTCAGCGTCGTCGAACTGCCCATGGCCAAAGCCCGCGAGTGGCTGCACACGAACCCGGCCTTCAATCAGCTGCTGCTTCCCTACATCGCCGGCCAGATGCGCAAACTCGAAAATCTTGCCGGTTCGCTCTCGCTCTACGACACCTCCGAACGCCTCATGCGCCTTATCGTCGACAATCTCGACCCCGCCACCAAACAGCCCGAACTGCTCAACGGACTTTCCAATTCCGAAATCGCCAAAATGATCGGTTCGGTACGCCAGGTCGTCGAACGCAACCTCAAAGCCCTGCAGCGCGACGGCAGCATCGAAACCGGCCGCAAACAGCTGCGCGTCAAAAACCTCAACCTGCTCAAAGACAAGCTAGCCCGCATCCTCCCGCTAACCTAACCCTCACCTCTCACCTCTCACCTCTCACCTCTCACCTCTCACCTCTCACCTCTCACCT
>CAZYEW010000119.1:0-4596 GCA_964646705.1 uncultured Sulfurimonas sp. | reverse complement strand
CCGTCGTCGCGATCAGGCACGCCGTCATCACTCCTTTCATCTTCCCTCCTTCTTTTTCGACACTTTAACCTATGTCCGCGAACGCAGGCGTTCGCAGTGTCACTGGCGTTTCAAATAGGCTTCGAGTTCTTCGACGATACGGGTCTTGAAACGCTCGGGTTCGAGCACGTCGATGTGCGGCAGCCAGGCTTTGATCAGGTTGTCGACATCTTCGTCGGTACTGACGTCGAAGCTCACCGTCAGGGCGCCGTCGTCGTGTTCGGCGACGATCTCTTGCGACGTCAAATGTTTGCGCAGCCGGAAATAGTCCGCGATTTCGGGATGGATACGCACGACGACTTCGAAATTCCCGCCGTCTTCGAACCATGCCGTGTGCGTATGGTCGAGCGCCTTTTCGATCTGCTCGTGCGTCATGTCGTGCGTGGTTTCTTCGATCTGCACCTGCCGAATGTCGCGCAGCAGCCAGGTGCGTATCTTCTTGTCGCGCATGTCGCGCGCGTAGAGGTACCAGATGCCGTCGAAGTTGACGATTTTATACGGGGCGATGCGCAGCCGTTTGCCCTCGGTGGCGATGCGTGCGTAATAACGGTTTTCGATCGCTTCTTCGAGTTGGTTGACGATGGACGAGTCGATATCGATGGCTTCGAGTTCGCGCTGTTTGATGAAAAACGGATTGACGTGGCGGCTGTCGAGCATTTTTTGCATGATCGAGCGCGAATAGCGCGAAATGTTGTCGCTCTCTTCGAGCAGTTCGAGCGCGAGCATCAGCACGACCTCTTCTTCGTCGTTGAGCAGCGAAGCGCGGTCGAGGCGCGTTTCGCTCATCCAGTACCACCCTCTTCCGTCGGTTTCGATCGGAAAGGCCCGAAGCCGCTCGTTGATATCTTTTTGAATGGTCCGCGGCGTCACTCCCAGCTCGTCGGCGACCATTTTACTGTTGATTTTTTCGTTGAGCTGCAGTTTGCGCACAATATGCAAGCAGCGTTCGACCGTGGCGTGAACCGACATTTTCCCTCCTTTTACGAACGGCTTATTTTACCACAACGCTCTTGCTCACCGGAGGCTCCCGCCCGGGTATCGGCGAACGCTAACTTTCCGTGCCGAGCAGGAAGTCACCCACTTCCTGCACGAAGCGGCGCGGGTCGAAACGCGCCTCGTGGTAGATAAAAATATCGCTGTGGCGCGCACGCAGTTTCACGCCGTCGCTGAACTGTTTGATCCGCCTGCCGCGAAGGGTCTGCACGTTGTCGCCGCCGACGACTGCCAGCACCGCTTTGGCGTCTTCGTCGATCAGCTCCATCACCGAATCGTATTTATAGACCAGCGCTTCGCCGTCGACGCGGTTGCGGAACTTGCACTCGACGATGTGCAGGTGGTTGTCTTTCATGCACAAGATGTCGAATTCGTTGACGAAGGCCTGCGGGGTGTCGGGGTAGAACGTCGCCCTGAGCCCGAGTTCGACGTCGTCGAACGGCAGGGTCTTGAGCAGTGCGTAGCAGTACTCTTCGAAAATACCGCCGTCGATAAAGGCCGCGTCGTCGAACTTGCCGCACGCTTCGAGCGCGTTTTCGATGTCGTCGTAGCCTTGCGGGCGCCCGTTTTTGGGGCGGTTGTGCCACGCCTTGCGGTAGCGGGAAAAGCGCGACGAGCTGCGCATCATCGCCGCCACGGCTTGTTCGCGCGCGTGTATCTGCGCCATGTCGCCGCGGCGTTCGTAGGCGACGTTTTTGAGCATCAGGTGTTCGGTGATGCGCATGGGCGAAACCGTCTCGGAGCGGATCTTGCCGTTTTGCATGTAGTTGAGCGTGTTTTCCCGGCGGTCGTACTCGACCATGATGCCGCCGTGCGGCTGCAGCAGGCCGTAAAGCAGTACGGCCGTCGAGCTGAGCGCTTCGGTGGGGTTGAACAGCAGCCGCCGCGAACCTTTGTGGCGCAAGAGGGTGCGCGCAAGCGCTTCGACGGCGTCGTGCGAGTCTTCGTCGTACGGAATGCTCATCAGCAGCGGATCGTAGCCGTGATGCTCGCAAAACCGGCGCATGCCCGCCTGCAGCCGCTCCGCCCGCGCCGCGTCTTTGCGGTCGTGCACCAGCAGATGCACCGCAATCTCTTCGATGTGGTAGTAAAACACCGGCAAAATTCCCGAATCGAAATCGCCGACAACCGAGACCAGCACCATCACCTCACCCCTTGTTCGCTTGCCGAAATCATAGCATACGGCGCAAGAAAGAGCCAATTTCGAGCAAAGTATTATGATATTTTATTTTCTTTTATGTAGAATTGAATTTTCGCGAAAGGTGCCAGATGAATCGAAAGCGGCTGTTTCTGCTCGGCGGACATGACCTTGAAATGGAAAAGATCGCCGAGCTTTTAAAACAACATGGTGAATCTTTTCTCGATCGCGGCTTGAGCTGGGGCGCGAAACTGAGCGACTACGCCGATGCTCTCGGTTTCGACGGCGAAATCGTCGGGATCGAACTTTTCGAAGATATCGATCCGCCGGCGAACTACCGCAGCATCGACCACCACGGTTCCCGCTGGTGCGAAGCGACGTCGCTCGAACAGGTCGCGAGCATGCTGAACGTTTCGCTCGACCGTTACCAACAGCTCGTCGCCGCCAACGACCGCGGCCATATACGAGCGCTCAAAGCGATGGGAGCATCGAACGCAGACATCGAAATGATCCGGCGTGCCGACCGGCAAGCCCAAGGGGTCACGCCCGATGAAGAAGCCCAAGCCGAACGCGAAGCCCTGCTCGAGCATCCGGTCCGGCACGGCGTACATATCGTCAAAACCGATTTGAAACATGTGTCGGCATTGGCCGATCGCCTGCTGATGCAAGGAAAAGAGCCGCTGCTTCTCTACGGCGAACAGGGGCTTTCGTTCTACAGTGATACAATCGCTCCGTTGCTCGAGCATTTCGTATCCGCGCTGGCCGAAGGCAGCGCGTACTACGGCGGCAATCCCCCGGGTTTTTTTGGACTGACATCGAAATACCTGGCACACCACGGCATCGACGAAACCGTCGAAACGATTGTAGAACTCGCTAAAAGGAAAAAGGACCGCATGTACAGCTTTCATCGCCTGATGTTCGCCTTCCGCCTTTCCGACGCCGGCAACGTCACCGCCAAACGTTGGCGCCCGCGCCGGCTGCCGGCCGACGATACGCTTGCATCGGTCGCACAAGCCTACAATCAGTTCACCTATTTTTATCCGTATGTTCAGAAACTGCTTTTCGGCAATGCGCACGCGGCGAACACCTCTGCATGCAAGACCTTCGAGCGCTACGGCTCGCAGGGAACACTGCGCGTCAAAGCAAGAGGCCGGACCTTTACGCTGCACATCGACGAAATCGTCTTGCACGTTTTCGGCGACGACATCGGCATTTTGTCGCTCGCGCTCGAGAACGAAGAAATGCTGCCGCTCGACAAACTGCTCTTGCTCAACGACACCGTCCGCCGCCTCTACCCTCAGTTTCTCGGGGGCAATCTCGTCGCCGATACGAAACAAGCGGCGATGCTGCCGTGCGAAATCACGCTCGAACTCGACGGCATGCCGGCCGTCACGGAAAACTTCGAAGCCTACGGGGATCGTGATACCATCGCGAAACATCTTGCAACGGGGTCGTTTCGGCTGCCTGCGCATCTGAAAACACTTTTCGACGAACTATACGGCGACGTCCGCACGCTCACGCCTCTTATCGACGACCGTATGTTTCTGCTGTGCCATGTGATGGACGATGCGTTCAGCCGCGAATTGACCCGCTATGACGAGGGGCGTGAACGTTATGCCTACGAAACCTCCGCCGACTGGTACCGATACGTTTACGCCGACACCGATTTGATGTGCCAAAACCCGCGTATGCTCCAAGATTTCATTCGCACTGCGACCTACGCACGCTGGGCCGATTACGGCACGCTTTTCGGCATCAGCCGCTACACGTTCATGGCACTGAGCAACAACAACGAATTTTCCAAACACATCCTCAATACCCATATGCATACCGTCTATACCCAGATGGCGCTGCTACTGCTGGCGTATCGGGCGATGATTTTGAAATTTTCCGACGACGTTACGAATATCTTGAACGACAACGAAAAGGCCAAGCGAAGCGAAGCGCTTTTCAAAGCCTACCTCGCTTTTCGCAACAATATTTATTTCAAAGAAGTGACCGCCCAGGAACAGGGCATCGAGCTTTTCGAGCTGGCACGCAAGCAGATGCAGCTCGACGAACGGCTCGACGAACTCGACCACGACATCGCCGAGCTGCACGACTTTTTGTCGATGCGTATCGACAAAGAACGCAACGAAAACGCCCATCGGCTCAATCGGCTTGCCGCGTTCTTTTTGCCTGCGGCGACCGTTTCGGGCATTTTGGGAATGAATTTCTTTCCGCAAACCTGGACCGACTACGCCGCCAAACATGCTGATGCCGTTATCGTGATCGCGGCCCTGATCGCGGCGCTCACCGGCATTGTCTTTTATCTTACCAAAAAGGAGCCCCATGAATGACTTTCGTCTCTCGTTTACCCTCAAACAGCACACTCCGATGATCCACTTTCAGCACGATCAGCCCGGAGCGACGCTGCGCGCCACCGA
>CAZYEW010000118.1:0-4667 GCA_964646705.1 uncultured Sulfurimonas sp. | reverse complement strand
CCTTCCGTATCCGGATTTCCGTCATGCTCTGTACTTCCCTGCCCGGGAGTATGCGCACCTTGCTCCTGCTCAAGTTTTTTCTGCAGTTTTTGCTGTGCTTCCTGCGCATCGGCATCGTCAAGCTGCGGGACCGACAGGCGCTGCATCAGCGCTTCTTCATGCTCGGCGGCGCTGCGGTTGTCTTCGCGGTATTGCTGAACGGTCTGGCGGTATTCCTGCGCCAGCGCCCGTACCGTTTCCGGATCCACGTCGGAAATATCCGTCACATTATGTTCGACGGCATAAGCGTACACAACGTCCGAAAGCGCTTCGACGGCACGGTCTTGCCCCGGTGTTTTCGTTTCAACCGTTTCAGGCTTGAGATCGAATGCCGCTTCAAGAAGCTGCGATACGTTTTTGTCCGCGGCCAGCGTCGTGGCGATCGTGACGACATCGCCGCTTTGTGCTTTGAGTTTCAGGGTGTTGCGTACTTCGCCCGGATCGATTTGTCCGTTGCGGTTGACGTCGATGTATCCGCCTTCGGCCGTCACGGGGTACTGCGGCGTCCCGTCGAAAGCGTAACGGCCTTCGCCCAGCTCGTGCGCCCGGCTGCCGTTGGCATCGGTGACGTTGGCATCGAGCAGCGGACCGCGCTCGACGGTGAGCACGGCTTCGGCCGGTGTGACGGTTGGCGTGTCGGTCGACGACGTTCCGGCCCCGCATCCTGCAAAAAATGCTGCGGCTGCAGCGGCCAGTGAGAGCATCAGTGTCTTGCGTTTCATAGGTGACTCCTGTCATGTGGTTTTGACGAAGTCTAACAAGCAAACGTGCAGCGAAAATGGAGTCGCGCTACCGTTCAATACGGACCGTTACCACCTTGCCGTAGGAAACATCGCCTTTTTTGACCAGTTCGACGCGATAGTAGGAAAGGTAGGTTTCGTCCGTCGTCGTCGCGGCCTTTTCGACGTGCCAGCCGTCGCTGCCTTCGACCGTAATGTTCGCGTCATCGAGAGAGGCACGGTCCTTGGCATCGACGTAGAGCACGATCCGCCCTCCGCTGTGATCTTCAAGGCGCATCAGCTTGACTCCGGGTGCAACGTATTCGCCCCTGCGCACGAAGAAACGCTTGATATATTTCCCGTGAACGGCGAAACGTTTCTTGTTAATCGTATCTTCGAGCTGCGCAATCGCGCTGCGCAGGTCGTCGGCCTGCATTTTCAGCCCCAGCAGCTGCGTTTTGTACTGATCTTTCGTAAAACGGTTCTGACTTTTGAGCTTTTTGATACTGTCGTACTGCGACTGCTTGAGCACAATCTGTTCTTGAAGCAGTTTCAGTTTGGCACGCAGGTTCTTTAAACGGATATCGTCGAGGGCATGGTCGATTTCGATAACGACCTTGTTTTGCACCTGCATCTCGTCACGCGGATCGAGCCGAACGATGCGGCCCGCCGCTTCGGCACTGATCGTTGCCGCATCGTAGGGTTCGATACGGGCTTTGTAGGTACCGGCGAACAGCGAAACGGCCAAAACAGCCGGCAGAAGAAAACGCACGGTCATGAAGGACTCCTTTGTGGATCGATGTGATTGACGACGGCATAAAGCGCAGGCACGTAGAGCAGGTTCAGCACCGTCCCCCACAGCAGGCCGAAGCCGATGGAAACGGCGATGGGCTGCAAAATGACCGCCTGCCCCGTCGCATAGAAAATCAGCGTGAACAGCCCGAGAAACGTCGTGATCGACGTAATCAGAATCGGGCGCAGCCGCATTTTGGCACGCTCGTAGAACGTGTGCGCATCGTGCGTGCCGTGGAGGAAATCGAGCATAATGATGCCGTCGTTGATGACGACGCCGGCAAGCCCCAGAATCCCGATCACCGAAGGCATACTCAAATTGATGCCGAGCAGCTTGTGCCCGAGCAGCGCCCCGAGAATGGAGAGCGGAATGACCGACATGACGATCAGGGCATATTTGATGCGGTCGAAGATAAACAGCAGCGTGATCAAGATCAAAAACAGCGCCACGATCACGGCGCGTTTCATGTCGGAGGCAAGCTGTTTGTTCTTCTCTTTCTCGCCCAGCAGGTTCACTTTGATGCCGCGTTCACGGACTTTGTCGATCACGGGGGCCAACTTGCCGAGCACCTCCTCGGCGGTCATGACGCGCTTGTTGACCGAGGCGAAAACCGAACGCACCGCCACGCCGTCGCGTTTTTCGATTTTTTCGAAATCGCGGCGGACGATCATATCCGCAACATCGGTCAGCTTGACGAATTTCCCGCCGCCGAGAGGATACTGAAAGTTTTTCAGCGTCGCGATGTCGTCTTTGTCGAGGGCACGGGTTTTGATTTCCATCACGCCGTTTTCGCCGAAGGTCATCGCCCGGCGCGCGTCGAGAAAATAGGCCGAGAGCGTCTGCGCCAGGCTTTTTTCGTCGATCCCCAGCCGTTCGCCGTAGGCATTGATGCGAAGTTTGAGTTCGTTCTTTCCGTATTGCAGGTTGTCGGTCACTTCGGTCACGCCGTCGATGCCGCGCAATGCCTTTTCGAGCATCTTGACGCCGTCGAGTACCGCCGTGTCGTTCCTGCCTCCCAAATCGAGCTGAATGTCCGAACGGATAATCCCCGCTTTCTGTTCGACGACGGCAAGGTCTTCAAGCTTATAGCGCGTGACGACCGGTTCGAGGTCGTGACGCACCTGGCGGGCAAGCTCGAAGGTGTGGCGCGTGCGGATGCGGTCGGGATCGTTGAAATCGAACGAAAAGTTCAATACCGGATTGACCCAGCGGTCGATAAAGCTCTGCGGCGCCATATCGTGGAGCTTCATCGTGATATAAAAAACGTTGTTGCCGCTTTCGTTCTCGCCCGCGGCGTTGATCCGCGTGCCGGTGATCGCCGAGACCGACTTCAGCCCGTAGTCGTCCTTGTTCGCAAGCAGACGGCGGACGATGCGCTGCGTGATCGCATCGGTCTCTTCGATGGGGGTATCGATATCGACCTTGCCGGTGACGTAGAGGTAGGTGCTGTCGAAATTGGGAAAGAACTGAAAATGCATCGACTTGACGGTGGCGACGGTGAGCAAAGGAATACCGACGACGAAGGCGGCTAGCACCGAGCGTTTGTAGCGAATCAGAAAATGCAGCACGCTTTCGTAGCCGTTTTGCAGCCGACTCCAGTCGACGAGATTTTTCTGCGGCCGCAATACTTCAAGCGCATGCAGCGGCAGGAACAGAAAGCTCTCGATCAGCGACCCGATAAGAATCAGCACGACCGCGACGGGAATGAGAATGATGAACTTGCCGATCTCGCCCGTCATCATGAACAGCGGCAAAAACGCCGCGATCGTCGTTACCGTCGCCAGCGTCACGGGCAGCAGCATTTCGCGCACCCCCGCCATGACCGCCGCATGACGATCCATTCCTTCGTTCAGATGGCGCTGAATGTTCTCCGAAACGACGATCGCATCGTCGACGACGATCCCGATCACGATCAACGCACCCAGCAGCGAAATAATGTTGATCGAATACCCCATCACGTAGATCAGCACCAAGCCGATGGCGAACGAAAACGGAATCCCGAGCGTCACCACCGCCGCAATGCGCAGATTGATCAGCAGCGCCATCGACAAAAAGACGAGAATCAGCCCGAACATCAGGTTCGAAATGACCACGTCGAGCCGCTTTTTTACCGGTATCGACGAATCGTGGTAGAAATCGAAATGGATCTGCGGATACTGCGGCGCCAGCGTCGTTTCGACAAAGTGCCGCAGCTCGCGGCTCATCGCAATGGCATTGCCTTCGTCGCCTTTGGAAAGCTTGAGGGTGATATTGGGCCGGCCGTTGAACGACGAGAGCGTCCCTTCTTGCGGAAACGTAAAACGCACCCGTGCGATATCTCCGAGACGGACGTATTTCGAACCCACGCGAAGGATCGTGTTTTCATACTCGGCGGCAGTCGATTTGCCGTGCACCGTGCTCACATAGACGAAGTCGCCCTTTTGCTCGATATTGCCGACGGGATAGATGTACGACAGCCCGCCGATCGCCTCGACCACCGCCCGCCGGTCCAGCCCCAGCGCCGCGATGGCATCGGTATCGAGCCGCACCGAAACCTCTTCGTCGGCATCGCCGAAGATGCGTACTTCGCTGATATTGGGAAAACGGGCCAGCCGGTTCTTGACGGCTTTGGCCGCCTCGATCAGTTCGCCTTTGCTCAACGTATCCGACGAAAGCGACAGCCGTACCAGCGGGCGATGGTGCAGCAGAATCTGCGCCGTGGGTTCGACCATGTCCGGCGGCAGGTACTGACGGCTTTTCGCGATGGCATCTTTGGCTTTGTTGAGCGCATCGATTTTGTCGGCTCCGTTTTGCAGGCTGATCACGATCGAAAAACTGCCGGGCTTGATGACCGTTTCGATCTTGTCGACCCCGCTGATGGCGCCCAGCCCGTCTTCGATATCGCGCACGGCCATTTTGTCGAGATTGTCGGCACTCGTTCCCGGGTATCCGCCGCTGATCATGATTTTGTCGAGGGTGACGACGGGGAACATCTCTTTGGGAATTTTGACGTAGGCCTCGATCCCCATGAACAGCACGAAGAACAGCAGCACGTAGTTGAGCCGCTTGTTGCGAATAAAGTATTCAATGATTTTCAGCATGCGCGATTATATCTCCGTGTCGGGCAACGGGTCAAG
>CAZYEW010000117.1:0-4696 GCA_964646705.1 uncultured Sulfurimonas sp. | reverse complement strand
AAGCAAGGTACTGTTCGCGTGCCGCGGCCAAAGTGGTTTCAATCAGTTTTTGCATCATCTATTCCTTTGTACTAGTGAAAATCGTACCCGCCATGCCAATTTCGATCCGTCAACGATACTGATCCTCCCTGCCTTTTAACGATCTTGTGATAAAATCACCGATCGTTAAAAAACTTACAAGGAATGATGCCATGATCGAGATCATTATCGCCGACGATCATGAAATCGTCCGCAGCGGACTGACCTTGCTCATCGAACGTGAAAACGATCTGAAAATCTGTGCCAAAGCTTCGTCGTTCGCCCAGATCATACAATTTCTGGAAGAGCGCCGATGCAGCGTACTCATTCTCGATCTCAATCTCGGCGACCGCAACGGACTCGACTCGCTCGAAAGCATCTACCGCCGTTTTCCCAGCCTTCCGATTCTCGTGCTCAGCAGCTACCCCGACACGCCTTACGCCATGCAGGCATTCAAAGCGGGGGCTTCGGGGTATCTCAACAAAGCCGTCATCGGCGAAGAACTCATCGAAGCCATCCGAACCGTCGCTTCGGGAAAGAAATATATCAGCCGCTCGCTCGAAGAGGTGCTCCCCTACGGTACCGAACTCGATACGGCTGACAAAGACACCCTGGCCACCCTTTCAAAACGCGAACTCGAAGTGCTTTCGCTTATCGCCGAAGGAAAGGCTTACAAAGAAATCGCAGCCTCGCTCGGTGTCAGCCCGAAAACCGTCTCGACCTACCGCGCACGACTGCTCGAAAAGCTCGATCTCGAAAACACCGCCGATCTTCTCCGTTTCGCTTTCGAGCACCATCTTGGCACCACATAATCATGCTAAATCGAGTGTCGCACGAATCTGCTGCGGCATGTAGTATCGAAACTGTTTAGGGAAAATCATAAAATCTACTGCGCCCCGATGCGTTTCGAGCGCCTCCCACGTATCGACGGAGAACTTCAACGCCAAGATACCCATCGAAGGAATCTTGCCAATATGCTCACGACTCAACAAATTCGCCAATGCCGTCAATTGCGGATTGTGGCCAATGAAAAACAGCGAGTCATGTGCGTCGTCTTGCATCAAAAGCACCTGCAACATCGTTTCAGGCGGCGTGAAATAGAGCTCGTTCAGGTATTGGACGCGCCCTTCGAAGCCCGTCAGTTCCGCCAAACCGTCGGCCGTTTCCTGTGCCCGCAAGGCGCAGCTCGATACGATCGAATCGGGACGAATACCTCTTAGTTTCAGGTATGAACCGAGCGTTTTGACGTCACGACGCCCTTTTTCACTCAAGGAACGTTCGAAATCGCTCGCCCCCGGTTCATCCCAATCCGACTTTGCATGGTGAATCAAATATAGCGTTTTGATGACAGCACCTTTTTCGGGGGTTTAAAGTTTCGCCAGTTCCTGCGACATACTCTTCGCGGCCTTGTCCATGATCATCTTCGCCAATGCAACGTTTCCGTCGTCTCGGAAGATTGCAAAGACGTTGATTTTAGAAAAGTTATCGTCGCCGAAATCACCGGCACTGTTGATCAAGAATACATGTCCGTCATGGGTCTTGGCCTCGATCGACGATGCTTCGCTGAATCCAACGTCGAGCGACGATTCCGACACCATACGATACGCGTCGTTGAAAATACTCGCCGAATACGGAATATCCGTGCCTGTATTGTCATTGTCGATGTAGAGCGTTTCACCCGAATAGTTCAGGACCGCCGATCCAAGATAACCGTTTACCGCACGCAGGCGCTTCATTGATTTATCGAAATCGATCATTTTGTTTTCCTTGTTTCAGTTATTTGTTCAACGACTTCATAAAATCGTTGAAAGTGTCAAAACTCTGTCCGTTCTCGGCCAGGAAATCGGCCAACGCCTTTTCCGATGCCTCGACGCCTTCGCTCTTCTCGATCTCAAGAAGCTTTTTGTAAAGCGGCTCGATCACCGCACGTGCACCCGGCAGCATCTGCCGGCGCGTAGAAACGTAGTTGCGGAAAGAACCGTCTGGATTTTTCGCCATGCGAACCTGTGCCAATATCCAGTAGTAGCCGCCGTCCTTGCAGAGGTTCTTGACATACGCGTAAACTTCTTTTCCCTGCGTAATGTTTTCCCAAAGGTACTTGAAAATCACTGCCGGCATATCGGGATGACGCAAAATAGCATGCGGCTGATCGAGCAGTTCCCCCTGAGTGTATCCGCTGATTTTCATGAAAATCGGATTGGTATATGTAATATTTCCCTTGGCATCCGCTTTGGAAACGATCATATCGACGCTCGTAACTTCATGCTCGACGTCCGTCGGTGTTGGCCGTTGCATACTAACCTCCTGTATGGTCAATTTTCACTGCAATATTAACCCAAACCCAGATGCCCTGTATGTAGGGATTTGCCTACATTTCCGTTTGGTTACAATGGCTATAATAATGAAAAATTTCATTAATATATTCAGGAACGCATGAAACGGACAACCGACACAGATACATTCAAAACGATACTCGAAAATGCCACCCGTGATATCGAAACTGCCGACGACAATATCAAGATCAATGCCGTCGTCGAATCATTGATTGCCGAGCTGATCGATTCGGAATTTGCCTCATTGTGGATCTACGTCGATGACGAAGCGGTTTTGCGTCGCGAACGAAGTAACGATTACGTACGCGAAATTTCGATGCTCGGACAGCATGGGATTCTTGCAAAAACGTTTTTGACACTCACACCCGGAATCTACAATTACCTTGCAAGCGAAAAAGAGTACCTGCCCGCCGTCGACAATCCCGACGAAATTCGTATGAAATCGAAGATACTGCTGCCGCTGGTCGACGGCGAACGTTTTTTGGGGATCGTCACCGCCTACAACTCCATCCGACATCCGAGAAATTTCGACCAAAACGACATGGAAATGCTCGAAGCGCTTATGCCTTTTCTCGTCGATGTCGTTTATCGCATGTGCCCGCAAAAGCGCGAAACGAACAACGAACCGCTATATATCAGCGAACGCATGAAAGAACATTCGGTCGAAGCAAGCGAAAAACTTGCCGACATCGAAAAAGAGCATCAGCAAGAAATCCCGCCGGACCAGTCGCTTACGCTTCTGGCCAATACCGTACACGATATCCGCACGCCGGCGAATGCACTGTTCGGTTTCCTCGAACTGCTCGAAGGCCAAATTGAGCAGCCCCGCCTGCTGCAATATATTCAAAATGCCAAAGAAAGCGCACGCTTTATCAACGAACTGACCACATCGATACTCGACAGCGTTTCGAGCAGCTACCATCAAGAGAACTCCAAAACGCAGCGGATCGCACCCGTGCGTTTTCTTGCCGACATCGCCGAAACGTTCTCGGCCAATATGTACGGCAAACAGCTGCAATACCATATTTACATCGATCCGTTGACGCCCCGTGAAATCACCGTCGACGCCGTGAAACTCAAACGGGTCGTCATGAATTTGCTCGGCAACGCCTACAAGTTCACCCCTGCAAAAAAATCGGTGACGTTCAGCGCCGCTTACAACGCCAAGACCAAGACCCTCGATATCTCCGTTATCGACACAGGTATCGGCATCGCCAAAGAACATCAAGAAAAGATTTTCGAAGCGTTCGCACAAGCCGAGGACGATACTGCCGATAAATACGGAGGTACGGGGCTGGGGCTAGCCATCAGCGCACAGTACGTTCACGACCTCGGCGGAAAACTGCAGCTTCAAAGCGAACTCGACAAAGGAAGCCGTTTCTATTTTTCGCTGCCGCTTCATATCGACAACACCGAACCTACGTTTGCTCCGGTATCGTCGGAGCAGACACATGTGAGTATTCTGCTCGACGAAGAAAATCTCAACGCGGCGAAAAACCTGATGCGCTATCTGCTGCGCATAGGCATCCCCAAAGCTTCCATCACTGCCGTCAAAACGATTGTCCATGTACCGGCGAAAACAACCCAGCTTATCGTTTTTGAGCGCAAATACCAAACCAGTGTCGAAGCGTTCGTGCAACAAAGCGGTGTCCATCTGCTGGTCGTCGAAGAAACCTTTATGGCCATGACCGGTGATGACTTCAACATTGCTGCACAATACGGCTATTACGCCGACAGGCTCCATGCACTCTTTTCGGCCAAAACGGCCGCACGCGTACTGATTGCCGACGACGACCCCATCAATATCGAACTGATGCGGGCCATTCTCGAAGAAGAATTCTGCCAAATCGAAACGGTAGCCGATGGGATCGACGCCCTGAAGATGCTGCAAGAAGCCATCGAGACAGACCAGCCTTTCCGGGTCGCTTTTCTGGACAAGCACATGCCCTCGCTCTCCGGTGACGATGTCCTCCGCCAACTGCGCGCCTTCGAAAAACAGCGCGAGTGCAAACCGCTTTACGCCGTATCCATTTCAGGTGATCCCAAACAGAGCCTCGAAAACATCAGGCATTACGATGCGATCGTCGGAAAGCCGTTCAACAAACACGAAATCAAGACAACGCTTCAGCGTGCCCTGAACTGATCGCGTGTCGATGCCAAAAACGTCCGCCGGTCGGCTCTAACCGTGTCCCCTGCACCCGTACCGAGTTTAAATCAATTTTCTGCTCGACAGAACGGTCCATTTTCAATATATCGGCAAGAAGCTCATTCAAATATTTCCGATATCGTCACCGATCATGACGATCTCGTCGGCGCACCATTTTGCAAGGTCGAGTTCGTGCGTG
>CAZYEW010000116.1:0-4792 GCA_964646705.1 uncultured Sulfurimonas sp. | reverse complement strand
GGGTATGCTGCTTGCTCGGGGCCAGATACTGCCCGATGCTGAGCAGGCGGCAGCCGGTTTCAAGAATCGCTTCCATCACCTGCAGCACTTCTGCTTTCTCTTCGCCGAGGCCCACCATGATGCCGCTTTTGGTCAGGATGTCGCCGTTTAGTGCCGCAAGTTTTTGCAAGACCCGCAGCGAACGGTCGTAGCGGGCGCCTTTGCGGATATGGTAAAGGCGCGGGACCGTTTCGATGTTGTGGCCGATAATGTCGGCGCCGCAGCGGGCGACCCGTTCGAGGGAGGCTTCGTTTTCCTGAAAATCGGGGATGAGCAGTTCGACGACGATGCTTTCGTCGCAGGCTTTGATCGCCTGCGTGACCCGTGCGAAATGCTCCGCTCCGCCGTCGGGGAGATCGTCGCGGGTCGGACTGGTGACAACGACATGGCGCAATCCCATGGCCGTTACGGATTCGGCGACGTGCATCGGCTCTTCAGGGTCCGGCGGCAGCGGTGTGTCTTTGGAAACGCTGCAAAACGTGCAGCGTCGGGTACACTGGTTGCCGAGAATCAGAAACGTTGCCTGCCTGCGTGAAAAACACTCGCCGATATTGGGACACATCGCCTCTTCGCAGACGGTGTGCAGTTTGCCTTTGCGCATAATGGCCTGGACGTCGTGCAGGCTGCTGAGCGTGATTTTCTTTCGGAGCCATTCCGGCTTGTCATAGTGTCCCATCGAGATTCCATGCCTCTTTCGTGTATTTTTCTTCGTAGAGCCGCCGCGCAAGCGCGTATTCGTCTTCGCGCAGCGTATCGTGCCGCAGCGTCGCTTCGAACGTTTGGGCAAAACTTTCGATCAGCCGCTCCGCCAGTTCGGTCCAGGTAAGCGTGATGCCGAGGTTTTGCAGCGTCGCCGCCGCCTCGAGGCCGGAGTCCTGCAGGAAAAAGGGCTCGAAAAACGCCCGGTCGATCCGCAGGGGGACCGATCCGTGCTGCAGCACGGCCCCGCCGCCGTAACGCTGGGCGTTGCCGCCGATTTTCGCTCCGCCGATCATGATGTCGTACGCTTCGGTGCCCGCCAGGCAGACGGCACTGGACTGCGCGGCGATCTGCTGTTGCGCGGCGAAACCGGCATGCAGACCGAGCGTTTCGTAGCATTTTATCAAGAAGCCGCAAAGATGCCGGTAGCTCTGTTTGACGCCCATCGTTTTGGCGAAGGTATCGGGCAAAATCATGGCGTAGGAGAGGTCGTCACCGTGAACGAGAACGCCCCCGCCCGTCATCCGCCTCACAAAAGCAAGATGCCGTTCTTCCACGCTATGCATATCCACGACGTTGCGAACCGGCCCGGCCCTGCCGAAACTGAGTGCCGGTTTCCAACGGTAGATGCGCAGAATCGGCCGGTCGGCTGCCGGGCGAAAACAGCGCAGCAGCGCTTCGTCCACGGCCATGTTCCACCGGCAGCTTTGCCGCTGCTCCGTGATAAGGCGCCATTGCCGCATCGTTATCCTTGTCGATTTATGATTGCTGATGTATTATAGGGTATTTGGGAATACGGCCAACAAATGGTGAAGAGGAAGCAACAATGAACAAACTGCTTGCAGAAGAGATTTATTACGACATGGTGCTGGGCCGCAGTTTCGAACTGGCGGCCAAAGAGCACTACATGGCCGGCGACATCGCGGGCTTTTTGCACCTGGATATCGGGCAGGAAGGTTTCAGCGTCGCCGCGATGAAAGCCTTTGAAAAAGGGGATGTTTTCACGACCTACCGCGAGCATGTCATGGCGATCGCCCGCGGTATGTCGCCGCGCGCGGTGATGGCGGAGCTTTTCGGCAAGGCGGCCGGCGTGAGCCGCGGCCGGGGCGGATCGATGCACCTGTTCGAGCCGTCGCTGTTCTTCTACGGCGGCGATGCCATCGTGGGCGGGCAGATTCCCAACGCGGTCGGCTGTGCCTACGCCCGAAAATACCAGGGCAAAGAAGACGGGGTGATGGCGGTTTTCGGCGACGGAGCGACGAACGGCGGCGCCTTTTTCGAATCGCTCAACATCGCGAGCGCGCAGAAACTGCCGCTGCTTTTCGTCTGCGAAAACAACCGTTATGCGATCGGTACCGAAATCACCCGCGTTGCGCCGTTTGAAAAACAGGCGAAAAAGGCCGAACCCTACATGCTCACCAAAGAGGTCGACGGGATGGATGCGGTGGCGGTCTACGAAGCGGTTGCGGAGGCGCAGCGGCTGATCCAGGACGGCCACGGCCCCGTCTTTCTCGAAGCCATGACCTGCCGCTACGAAGGGCACTCCATGAGCGATCCGGGAACCTACCGCAGCAAAGAAGAGATGCAGATCTGCAAACAGCAAGATGCGATCGAGCGGATGGAAGGTGTTTTGACAAAGGAATACGGCCTTCGCGGCGAGGAACTCGACGCGCTGAAAAAACGGGCGGATGCGGCCGTGGAAGATGCCGTGGCTTTCGCCGCCGAGGCACCCGAACCGGAGCTTGCCGAGCTGTATGAAGATATTTTCTGCAAAGGATGCGCCAATGTTGTATCGTGAAGCACTGAACCGGGCGATCGACGAGACGATGGAAAACGACGAAACGGTCGTCGTATTGGGCGAAGACGTCGGGCTTTACGGCGGGAGCTACCGTGTGACGGAGGGGCTGGTGGCCAAATACGGCACGACGCGTCTTGTCGACACGCCGATTGCCGAGCTTAGCATCGTGGGCAACGCCGTGGGGATGGCGATCGGGGGCCTGCGCCCCGTCGCCGAGATCATGACGGCCAACTTCGCGCTGCTGGCTTTCGATCAGATCATCAACCACATGGCCAAGTACCGCTACATGAGCGCCGGCAAAATCACGCTGCCGATGGTGGTACGCTTTCCGCAGGGAGTCAGCCGCCAGCTTGCGGCTCAGCACAGCGAAAGCTACGAGCAGATGCTCGCTGCCGTACCGGGGCTGACCGTACTGGCGGCCGGGGACGTGAACTACGCCTATCATGCCCTCAAATACGCCATCATGAGCGACGATCCGGTGGTCTTTATCGAGCACGAGCTTCTGTATACGAAAAAAGGGGAGGTCGATGTCGATACGCCGGTCGATCCGCTCAAAGCCCGCATCGTCAAAACGGGCAGCGACATCACGATCGTCAGTTACCTCAAAATGGTCGATGACGTGATGCAAGCGGTCCCCGAGATCGAAAAGAAGCTCGGCAAACGCTGCGAAGTGATCGACCTGTGTGCGCTCAATCCCGTCGATTACGCGACGCTGGAAACCTCTTTGAAGAAAACGGGAAATATCGTCGTCGTCGAAGAAGACCACAAAACGGGCGGCTACGGAGCGCAGATCGTCAGCTGGGCGGCCGAAACGATGTTCTACAGCCTCGATGCACCGCCGCTTCGTATCGCCGGAGAGGATGTGCCGATTCCCTACAACCGCACGCTGGAGCTTGCATCGATTCCGACACCCGACAAGATCGTCGAGCGTATCGTCGCCTGGGGCAAGAACAATGGACTATAAGGTTGTGATGCCGCGTCTTTCCGACGCCATGGACGAAGGGCAGCTGGTGACATGGAAGATCCGGCCCGGAGACCGGGTCGAAAAAGGCGACGTGATCGCCGAAGTCGAAAGCGACAAAGCGGTGATGGAGATTCAGACGTTTCAAAGCGGTACCGTCAGGCAGCTTCTGGTCGAAGAGGGGGCGACGGTGCCCGTCGGCACGGCGATCGCCGTGATCGAGACGGAGACGGCCGTTTCGCACCCCAAGAAGGCTTCCGCGAAAGCGGAGCAAAAGCCGTCCGTACCGCGTCAAAAAGAGAAACCGGTACCCGAATCGCCGCAGCCCCGATCCGAAGAAGAAGCGATTTTCGGATCCATAGCGCAGGCGTCGGAGCCGCCCAAATCATCAGAGCCCGCGCGCGACATCGTCGAAACCATTCTGAACAAAGAGCTTACCGCATCGCTGCCGTCTTCTTTTACCGGCGGCAACGCTTCGCCGAGGGCCAAAATGCTTGCCGCACAGTACGGTTTGGACATCGAGAAGCTTCAAAGCGAGAACCGGCTGCCCGTCCCCGCGCACTATGACGATATCAAGCGCTATTACATTCGCCGCTATTTCACGCCCAAGGCGCTGGAGACGATCGCCCGCTACCATTTGTCTACCGATCTGTTCGAAGCGGGCCGCAAGCACGATGCCGATGAGGTGCAGGCCTATATCGAGGCGCATGAGATCCCGCTGCCCAAACCGCTCGATATCGTTCAAAAATCGATGATCGCGATGCTTTCCGAAGCGGCGAAACGGCCGATGTACCATATGAGCGACCATATCGACAGCCGCTTGATCAAAGAGAACGAAACGAAAGAACTGACGATCACGGTCTGGCTGATCAAGCTGCTGGCCGAAGCGATGATGCGGCAGGAGTCTTTTCGGATGACGCTCGATACGGACACGGTGCAGATCTGGCCCAACGCCAACCTCTCCGTCGCGATGGCCGAGGGTGAGCTTCTTTATATGCCCGTTTTCAAAGAGGTCAACAAAAAAAGCGTTCGTGAGATCGCGAAACAGCTGCAAAGCTACAAAGAAAAAATCGCGGCACGCAAACTGAGCAAAGAGGAACTCAGCGGATCGACCTTCGGTCTTTCGAACCTCGGCATGCTCGGTATCGAACAGTTCGACGCGATGATCAACAAAAACGACTGTGCCATCGCCGCGGCCGGTGCGGAAAAAGAGGGAAAAATCAGCGTGACGCTGACGGTGGATCACCGCATCGTCAACGGCTACCAGGCCGCCGAGTTCATGCGTGAGCTCAAAG
>CAZYEW010000115.1:0-4864 GCA_964646705.1 uncultured Sulfurimonas sp. | reverse complement strand
CAGATGAAAGGCTTCGACGAGTTTTTCGATTTTCTGTGCCGCAAGGCGCAGCTTGAACGCGGCTGTCTGGCGCTGCATCCGCGCATCGAACGCTACCGCGTCAGCTCTTACGACGAAGCGGCACTGCATAAGCGGCCGATGCCCAACGCAGGCGCGTTCTACCCCGCACAGTGTCTGGCACTTTGGAAAACGTTCGGTACGTTCGAGCGCCGGGGCGAAGCGAAACATCTTCGCGATGCCGCACCCCGGGCACTGGTCGTACCGCATGCAGGCTACCGATACAGCGGTTACACGGCCGATCTTGCCTATCGGACGGCGGCGAAATACCGCCGAACGTATCGGCGTATCGTCGTGGTCGGGCCGAGCCATCGCGTGGCGTTCGACGGCGTCAGTGCCGCGCGCTACGATGCGTATCGCACGCCGTGTGCTCTGGTGTCGAACGACAGGCCCTATGTCAAAACACTGGCGGAGCGTTTTCCGGTGACGTTCGTCCCTGCGGTGCATGAGCGCGAGCACAGCACCGAAGTGCAGCTGCCGTTCATCGACGGCTATCTGCCGTTTTTGCCGGTGGTGGAATTGATTTACGGAAAAATCGATGCGGCTGCGTTGCAGAAGATGCTGGCGTATATCCTCGAAGATCCGGAAAATCTGCTGATCGTTTCGACGGATCTGAGCCATTATTATTCGCTCGACAAAGCCCATCGGCTCGATACGCATTGCCTCGATGCATTGCGCAGCGTCGATGCGTCGAAACTAAGACGCTGCAAGGCCTGCGGAAAAACGGGGCTTGCGGCGCTGATAGGAGCGGCGAAGCAGCTGGGGTTGACGTCCGAACTGCTCGATTACCGCACCAGTGCGGCGGCAACGGGCGACAACCGCAAAGTCGTCGGCTATATGAGCGGGGCCTTTTACGCTCAGTAATTGACCGCGACTTTGTAGGTCGGATCGTCTTCTTCCCAGGTGCAGTGTTTGCCGGCGGCGTTGAGCATCTTTTTGCAATCGTCGCTGAGATGGCGCAATGTGAGCTGCTTGCCGGCTTTTTCGTATTTTTTCGTCAGGTTGTCGATCGCTTCGACCCCCGAAGAGTCCATGACGCGGGCGTTTTTGAAGTCGATGACGACCCGTTCGGGGTCGTTTTGGATATCGAAAACGTCGTAGAAGCTTGTCACCGAACCGAAAAAGAGCGGCCCGTCGAGTTCGTAGACCTTGGTGCCGTCGGCTTCGATGCGGCTGCGGGCGTAGATGCGGGCGTGTTTCCATGCGAAAACCAGCGCCGAGATGATGACGCCGGCGATGACCGCGACGGCAAGATCTTCGACGACGGTGATGATCGTGACGACGACCATGACGAACGCATCGGAGCGGGGCATGGTTTTGAGATGGCTGAAGCTGCTCCATTCGAAAGTGCCGATGCTCACCATGAACATGATGCCGACGAGCACGGCGATGGGAATGACGTTGAGCACGTCGGTGAGCGAAGCGACGAGCACCATCAGCCCGACGGCGGCGGTGACGCCAGAGAGCCGCCCCAGTCCGCCGGAGGTGAAGTTGATGATCGACTGGCCGATCATCGCGCAGCCGGGCATGCCGCCGAAAAAGCCGCAGGCGACGTTGCCTGCACCCAGGGCGACGCATTCGCGGTTGCCGCTGCCGCGCGTGCCGCTCATTTCGTCGAGCACCGCCAGTGTCAGCAGCGATTCGATCAGCCCGACCAGGGCCATGATGACGCTGTAGGGCAGAACCGTTTTGACCGCTTCGAGGCTGAGCACGGTTTCGGGAATATGAAAGGTCGGCAGTTTGCCTTTGAATTGCGAGAGGTCGGCCAGATCGCCGACGGTGCCCGTGTGCAGCCCCGTGAAATAGACCAAGAGCGTCAGTGCGACGATGGCGACGAGGCCGGCGGGAACGGCCTTGGTGTAGCGCGGCAGCAGGTACATGATCGCCATCGTGACGGCGACAAGGACGTACATGGCGATGCCCTCGCCGTGAAAGAACTTGAGCTGCGCCATGGCGATGACGATAGCCAGGCCGTTGACGAAGCCGTACATCGCGCTTTGCGGCACGAGTCGGATGAACTTGCCGAGCTTGAGTACCCCAAAAGCGATCTGGATCAGCCCCGTCAGCACGGCGGCGAGCGTGACGTACTGCAAAACGCCCCAGGCCAGGGCATCGCCGGCGAGCCCCTGGCCTTGAAGCAGATGCGACGCTTCGAGGGTCAGCCCGACGAGCACGACCGCGACCGATCCGGTCGCGCCGCTGATCATCCCGGGTTTGCCGCCGAACAGTGCGGTGACGAGGCCGAGGATAAAGGCGGTGTAGAGCCCGACGATGGGGCTCACGTCGGCAATGAACGAAAAGGCGATGGCTTCGGGAACGAGGGCAACCGCGACGACGAGGCCGGAAAGGATGTCGTTTTTGACGTTGTCGGTGCGGTAGTTCTGCAGCGTGAACATCAGGCCCCTTGCAGCGCGGCGAGCTGCGCGGCGATTTTGGCGCGTTTTTCTTTCGCTTCGGCCAGGGCTTCACGGTTTTGGGAAATGACGGCTTCGGGGGCGTTGGCGACGAAGCGTTCGTTGCCGAGCATGCCTTCGAGCTTGGCGATCTCTTTGTCGAGTTTTTCGCCCTGCTTGGTCAGGCGTGTGATAATGGGGCCGAGATCGACGGTGTCGGTGGGCAGGTACACTTCGACGTATTCGCCGATGTCGCTGACGGCGTCGGGAATTTTTTCGTCGGTGAAGGCGACGGTATCGACTTTGGCGAGTTTTTCGATGAACGGGCGCATCAGCTCGCGTTCGGCGGTGTTGGCGTCGCTTTTGACGTAGGCTTTTTCGATGCGGCGGTTCGCCAGGTCGATCATGACCTTCGCACGGCGGATCGAGACGATGGCGTCCATGATCTCTTCGAAGATGCGTTCTTCTTTTTTGCGCGGCTTGATTTTGTGCGGATAGGGCTTGATCATGATCGATTCGCCGGTTTCGAGCGAGGTTCCCGAGAGTGCATGGTAGAGGTATTCGGTGATGAAGGGCATGAACGGATGCAGGAGTTTCATCGCCTCTTTGAAGATGGCGCCGAGTTCGACGATGGCCTCCTTGGAGGCTTTGCTGAGCTCGATGCCCCAGTCGCAGAAGTCGTTCCACAAAAAGCGGTACAGCACGTTCGCGGCGTCGTTGAAACGGTATTCGTCGAGATTTTTGCGCACCTCGGCGGTGGCGCGGTTGAGGCGCGAAAGCATGAAGCGCCCCAGCGGCGTGTCGATGCAGAAGCCGGCCAGGTCGGGAAAACTTTCGGCGTTCATCAACAGGTAGTTGTGGGCGTTGTAGAGCTTGTTGGTGAAATTTCGGCTCAGTTCGAGCTTTTCTTCGCTCAGACGGATATCGCGCCCTTGCACGGCCAGCACGGCGAGGGTGAAGCGCAGGGCGTCGGCGCTGTATTTTTCGACCATGTCCAGCGGGTCGATGACGTTGCCTTTGGATTTGCTCATTTTCTGGCCGTTTTCGTCGCGGACGAGGGCGTGCAGATAGATGTGTTCGAAGGGCAGGTCGCCCATGAAAGTCTCTCCCATCATCATCATGCGCGCAACCCAGAAAAAGAGGATGTCGAAGCCCGTGATCAGCAGGCTGTTGGGATAGAAGTCTTTGAGATCTTCGGGTTGGAACAGCCGGTCCATTTCCGGATCGCCGTTGCCCCAGCCCAGGGTCGAAAACGGCCACAGCGCCGACGAGAACCACGTATCGAGCACGTCGGGGTCCTGGCGGATGTTTTTCGATGCGCAGTGCACGCAGGCCTCGGGGGCTTCGTTCTGCGTCGCCCACTCGTGGCCGCAGTCGTCGCAGTAGAAGACCGGAATGCGGTGGCCCCACCACAGCTGGCGGGAAATGCACCAGTCGCGCAGTTCACTCATCCATGCGTTGTAGCTGTTGATCCAGTGCGGCGGAAAAAATTTGACGAGGCCCTCGTTGACTTTTTCGATGCTGCCGCGTGCGGTTTCGGCACGGACGAACCACTGGCGGGAGATGTAGGGTTCGACGACGTTTTTGCAGCGGTAGCAGTGCCCGACCTGGTGTGTATGCTCTTCGATTTTCTCGATATAGCCGGCTTCGTCGAGGCGTTTGACGATGGTCTCGCGCGCTTCGAGGCGTTCGAGCCCTTTGAACTCGCCGGCGTAGTCGTTGAGGATGCCTTTTTCGTCGAAGACGGTGATGAATTCAAGGTCGTGGCGCTTGCCGACTTCGTAGTCGTTGGGATCGTGCGCCGGGGTGACTTTAACCATGCCGGTTCCGAATTCCATATCGACGTGCGCATCGGCGATGATGGGGATTTCACGCCCGATCAGCGGCAAGACGACCTTTTTGCCGATGAGGTCGCGGTAGCGCTCGTCGTCGGGGTGGACCATGACGGCGGTATCGCCGAAATAGGTTTCGGGACGGGTCGTAGCGACGGTGATATGGCCGTTTCCGTCGGCGAAGGGGTAGCGCATGTGGTAGAAATGCCCCCGGTGCTCTTCGTATTCGACTTCGATGTCGCTGAGTGCGCCGTCGTGCGTACACCAGTTGACCATGTAGTTGCCGCGGACGATAAGCCCGCGGTCGTAGAGATTGACGAAGGCTTCGCGCACGGCGCGTTTGAGACCTTCGTCCATCGTGAAACGCTCACGGCTCCATGCGGGAGATACGCCCATCTTGCGCAGCTGGCCGACCATGATGCCGCCCGATTCCTCTTTCCATTTCCAAGCGCGTTCGAGAAATTTTTCGCGTCCGAGTGCCTCTTTGGTCGTGCCTTCGGCAAGGAGCTGTTTTTCGACGACGTTTTGCGTGGCGATGCCCGCGTGGTCGGTTCCGGGCTGCCAGAGGGTCTTGTAGCCGTC
>CAZYEW010000114.1:0-4994 GCA_964646705.1 uncultured Sulfurimonas sp. | reverse complement strand
GACCCCTTTCGGGGTCAAGGGAGAAAGAAAAGAAGCGATTCAGGCGATTACATCATGCCCGGCATACCGCCCATGCCGCCCATGTCCGGAGCGGCCGCAGCCGGTTTCTCTTCCGGAATTTCGTGGACGGTCGCTTCGGTCGTCAGCAACAGGCTCGATACCGATGTTGCATTCGTCAGTGCCACGCGCTCGACCTTGAGCGGATCGATGATGCCTGCTTCGAACATATCGACGTACTCGCCGTTCGCGGCATTGAAACCGAGATTCTCGTTCTCGGCCGTTTCGATCGCGTTGACGACCACGCCGGCATCGTAGCCGGCATTTTCGACGATCTGGCGCAGCGGCGCTTTGACCGCACGCATGATGATTTCGTAGCCGATCTTCTGATCGCCTTCAAGTTCCAGTGCGACCTTCGACGACGCACGAATCAACGCCGCGCCCCCGCCGATGACGATACCTTCTTCGACGGCTGCTTTCGTTGCCGAAAGTGCATCGTCGACACGGTCTTTTTTCTCTTTCATTTCCGTTTCGGTCGCCGCACCGACTTTGATGACCGCGACACCGCCGGCGAGTTTCGCCAGGCGCTCTTGAAGTTTTTCTTTGTCGTAATCCGACGTCGTCGTTTCGATCTGCGCTTTGATTTCGTTGATACGCGCTTCGACGGCCGCTTTGTCGCCGGCACCGTCGACGATCGTGGTGTTGTCTTTGTCCATCACGACGCGCGACGCCTGGCCGAGATCGTCGATCGTCGCCGATTCGAGGGTGCGACCGACCTCTTCGGAAATGACCGTACCGCCCGTCAGAATCGCGATGTCCTGCAGCATCGCTTTGCGGCGGTCTCCGAAGCCGGGAGCTTTCACCGCCGAAATATTGAGGATACCGCGCAGTTTGTTCACGACCAGTGTCGCCAGCGCTTCGCCTTCGACATCTTCGGCGATGATGAGCAGCGGGCGATTGGTTTTTTGAACCTGCTCGAGCACCGGCAGCAGATCTTTGAGATTGCTGATCTTCTGATCGAAGAGCAGAATGTACGGATTGTCGATCTCGGCGATCATCTTCTCGCTGTTCGTGATGAAATACGGGCTCAAATATCCGCGATCGAACTGCATACCTTCGACCACGTCGAGCTCGTCGTTGATCCCTTTGGCTTCTTCGACGGTGATGACGCCGTCCTGGCCGACTTTTTCCATCGCTTCGGCGATCATTTTACCGATCTCTTCGTCGCTGTTGGCCGAAATCGTCGCGACCTGCGCGATCTCTTCTTTGTTTTTGATCGATTTGGAAATCGCTTTGAGCTCTTCCAAAATCGCCTCGGTCGCTTTGTCCATACCGCGCTTGACTTCTACCGGATTGGCACCGGCGGTAATGTTGCGCAGTCCTTCGCGGAAAATCGCGTTGGCCAGGACCGTTGCGGTCGTCGTCCCGTCGCCGGCCTCGTCGGCCGTGTTCGACGCGACCTGCTTGACCAGCTGAACGCCCATGTTTTCGATCGGGTCTTTCAGCTCGATTTCACGGGCGACGGAAACGCCGTCTTTGGTGATGCTCGGCGCTCCGAAGCTTTTTTGAATCAACACGTTGCGGCCGCGCGGCCCCATCGTCACTTTGACCGCATCGGTCAGTTTCTGTACGCCTTCGGCGAGCTGGTTGCGTGCACTGTCTGAAAAATTGATCTCTTTTGCCATTCGTTCACTCCTTATTTATAGTTGTTCGGTTTTTACTTGATGATGCCGAATACGTCGTCGGCATCCATGATAAGGTATTCGTTTCCGTCGAGGGTGATGTCGTTTCCGCTGTATTTGCCGAAAACGACCGTATCGCCTTCGCTGATCTCTTCCACATCGCTTCCAACGGCGATTACCTTGCCCTGAGACGGTTTCTCTTTGGCGTTATCGGGAATGATGATTCCCGACGCCGTCGTCTGGGCATCCTCGATACGTTCTACGAGTACACGATTTCCAAGGGGTTGAAAACTCATGGATTCTCCTTTGATGTTCTGTATTTTTGATTTTGACGCCGTAATTTTACTCCATTCCACCCATATTGTCAAGAGGTTTAGTCTAAAAAGCTAAATGTTAGTTAGTCAATCTGCATATGAAGCATTGCGCTCAAGTTTATTTTCTCAGAAAAGTATTCATTTTAGGGTACTATAAGCTTTTCATCACTATAATTTCAGCCTTCTTAAACGACGTCAAGGTAGCTCAGCTGGTTAGAGCGCTGGTCTCATAAGCCGGAGGTCGGGAGTTCAAGTCTCCCCCTTGACACCATCATTCAATTGCTTTTCAGATTCCATCCCGTTTCAAACACCTTTGTACTATTTCTCATTCTTTTACGTTTTCATCCTTGTATAAGCTCTGAAAAGCGTCCTCAAACTTCTTCATCCTGAAAAATGAAAAACTAATATTTGTCCTTCGCGAATTTTTAAGTATCAAATAGAAAAATCTTATTTTTATCACAACACGGTCTCAATTAGGGTTCAGATGGCGAAGTTTCAAGTAAAATTAAAAAAACAAATGCGAAACTACCTCGATTTTATTATCACGAGGAGTCTACAATGAATCGAAAAATCCGGGGAGTTTCCGCTTTTGCCGCGGCGACTCTCGCTTTGAGTGCCGCGACCGTCGCGTCGGCGGCGGTAAAGGACTACGACAAAAATCCGCCCTTCAGTATGACGCTGCTCAAGCCGACGACGGTCGAGGCGGGAGGAGCGAAGATCAAAGCGTTCAATCCCAAGAACGAATACAATGCCTTCGTCAACTACGAACTCGGTATGCACTGTGTCGGTTTCGAAATGAGCTATTGCTGCGTTATCCCGCCGTACAACTCGATCCAGTCGCAGGCCATCAAATCGGGGATGAACGGGGCCCTTCCGAAACTGCTCACTCCCGACGACAAGGTCAAGCTCTACTACTATACAAAAGACAATTCGTACAGTGAAGGCAACAAGATGAAATACTGGTCCGTCGCCAAAGACGTCGACGGCAACGGCCGCATGGACGATCCGGGCGACAACGTCGCCAACTACGTCTGGAAACACCTTTTCATCTATAAAGATCTCGAAGGTACCATTCCCGCAGGCGCGACGGCCAAAGACCGTCTTTTCGTCGGAAAAGACATCAAAGTCCCGATCGATTCGGGTCCGACCGGCAAACACATGGCCGGCGGCTACCTTGAATATGCCGGCAAAGACGGCGGAAACGTCGTGATGACCAATACCCTCGTGCCGGGCGTCGAAAACATCAAACTGATCCTGACCGCATCGCATCTTTGGGACGCTCTGGGACTTCCGCTGACGGCGTTCAACGACTCGACGCGCAAAGGGACCATCCGCTCGGTGACCGAAAAAGATTTCCAGCCGTTTCAGAAATCGACCGTTCAGATCCACGATCAAAACGGCCGCCCGATGATGAACGACGAGGGCCAGATCGTCGAGTATTTCGGAACCAACCCCGTCGATATTCCTAACTGTTACGCCTGCCACTCCCGCCAGGGCAAAGCCGCACAGATGGCGCGCGACGAGGGGCTGACCTATTCCGATCGCGAATATGCCTACTGGAAAACCTACCCCGATGAAAGCGAATACATGGCGCGCCTCAGTGAAGCGTCCATCAACATTCTTTCCCTGCACGACGCACACCACGGTACCTCGTTTTTGAAATATTACAACGACAAGGCCTCGTCGAACCGCCTCGGACGCACCGGTGAAGTCAACTGCGCCGACTGTCACGGCGACAACGTCTCGGGCAACCTCCAAGAACCGCGTCCGGGTGCCACCGGCTATAAAACGGTCAAAGCCAAGCCATTGACCGAAGCCATCCACGGTTTCCACCTCGCGATGGTGCCGATGCCCGATGCCGCAGGCCGTTCGCAAGCCTGCCAGGCGTGCCACCCGACGCACTTTCAAAACCCGAGTATGAACGACGACACCAATCCCTACCGCGTGTCCGACCGTTACGGCGAAGGACGCTTCAGCGAAGGCGACGTCCGTACCAGCGGCGGCGGCTGTTACGTCCGCCGCGACGCACACTCCAACCCCGACGCCAAACCGCCGTTCTTCCTGAACGCCTACGGCAAGTTCCAGCTCAACGAAGTCGCCCACAAAGACGAAGACGGCGAATACGTCAGCAAACTGCGCGGCCTGTACTGTACGAACTGCCATACGAAAGTCGCACAAAAATTCCAGGCACTCGACAACCTCAAAGTCGTTCAGACCCATGAAGGCGACACCGTTCGCAACAAGTCGCTCAAAGAGATCGTTCGTGCCGTCGCCGGCGGCGATATGAAAAAATTCGTCGCCCTGGCCGACCCCAAAACGACCGGCGACAACGAAGTGCTCAAGTACTATACGAAACATGAGTCGGCTGTACTGGTCAAAAACGTCGGCAAAAACGGCAAACTCGACCTTAAACCGTGGAACCATCCGACCGGCGGTGCCGTACCGTATGCCGCGGCATCGGGCGGAAACGACTGGTGGCTGGCTGCGGCCGAACCGCACTGTGCCGACTGCCACATGGCTCCGTTCGTCGAAAGCGAAGGCGGCAAGTACTTCCCGATCGACCAAAACAACAAACACTCGCTGTACCGCTACTCCAAAGCGCACGGCGACATCGCATGCCAGTCGTGCCATGAAAGCCCGCACGGTCTGTACAGCACCCGCTACGACGGTCCGAACCGCACGGTCGACATCACGACGCACGAGCAGGCGCTGCAATACAGCCCCGACGGCGAATACGCCGGTCCGGTCACCTGTGCCGCCTGCCATACCGTCAACAAAAAAGGCGTTCCCGTTCAGCTTGCAGGAACCAAATATGAAAACGACTACTGGGCTTCGGTCACCCTTGCGCACTTCATGAGAAGCGGCGACCAGAAACTCTCGGTCAAAGAACTGGTAGAAAAATACCCCTACGCCAAATCGACGCAGATCGTCAAAGACGGCTGGGAATAACTTTTCTCACCCAAGAGCGGCTCCCGCCGCTCCCCCAAAACCAACCCAAAAC
>CAZYEW010000113.1:0-5190 GCA_964646705.1 uncultured Sulfurimonas sp. | reverse complement strand
GTCCATCCCGACCGGGCGGTTTTCGAAAAAGGCGGACGCCATTACGAAATACGCTTCAAAGAAAGCAAGGTCAAGGGCAGCACTATCACGCAAGCGGCCCCCGAGATCATCAACGAGGGCGAAGCCGTTTTCATCAAGCGAAACGAAATTCGTCACTATGCGCGCCACTACGACGATATCTGGAAAAACGTCAAAATCAAAGAGGTCATCAAGAACCGTCATCTTCAGGGGTTTCGCGTCACCTGGGTGAAGAAGGGCTCGGTATTCGAGAAAGTCGGCCTGCGCAAGGGCGATATCATCATCGGTGCGAACGACAAGAAATTCAAGTCGCTCTCGCAGGTGTTCAAACTCTACAACAACATGGACAAGATCGACAGCATGAAACTGACGATCATTCGTGACAACGAAGAAAGGGAACTGGAATATGAAATTTTCGAGTAAAACGACAGCGTTCGTACTGATGGGGCTTTTGGCACTGCAGCCGCTGTTGCTGGCGGAGCAGCACGTACACACGCAAAAACGCGAACGGGTGAACCTCAATCTGCAGAACATCAAAATTGAAGATTTTATCAAGATGGTCGGCAAGGTGACGGGCAAGAACATCCTTATTACGCAGCCCATTCCCGGCACGGTCAATTTCGTCTCTTCTTCGCCGATTTACAAAGACGAACTGATGAATATCCTGCTGGCGGTGCTCGGCAAAAAGGGCTTCACGATCGTCGAAGACGGCAGCTTTCTCAAAGTCGAGCGTGCCAATACCGCCGTCAAACGCAACCTGCCCATCGGCCAGAGCAAAGACGGGCTGATGCAAACGGCGTTCATCGAAGTACACAACGAAAACGTCGACATCATCGCGGCGAAAGTGCGCCAGTTCCTTTCGGAGGGCGGCAAATTGCTGACCATCAAAGAAAGCAATACGATGATTGTCAGCGACTATCCGAAGAACATCGCGGTCATTCGAAAAATCGTCGAGAAAATCGAAAAACAGCGCGCAACGACGATGCAGGTGAAGTTCGTTCGGCTTAAAAACGCCAAGGCCAGCCGGCTGGCGTCGCAGGTGATGAAAATCGCACAAAGCATCATCAACCAGAAAGTCGCCGTGAACAAAGTGCAGATTCTCAGCGACGATGCGACCAACTCGATCATTTTGCTGGCGTCGAACGAGAATATCGCGAAACTCGTGCCCATCGTTCGGCGCATGGATGCCAAAGACGACAGCGCGACGCAGAAACTGACGATCATTCCGCTCGAGAACAGCGAGGCCAAGAACGTCGTCAAATCGCTGCAGCAGGTGCTTGACAAAAAGAAATATCCCAAGCCCACCGACAAACCGATCGTCAGCGTCTATGAAGAGCTCAACGCCCTGGTCGTATCGGGGTACGAGAGCGATATCAACGATATCAGGGAGATGATCAAGACCCTCGACGTCGAAAAGCCCCAGGTTTTCGTCAAAGCACGCATTATCGAAATCAATCAGAACAAAGCCGACAGTATCGGCGTGAAATACGGCCTTGCCGGCGGTGCCGTGACCGATGCGGGGCTGTTTACCTTCGCCGCCAACCTCGGCGGACCGGCCGTGGCGTTCGACGGCGGGGGGCTTCTCAATCTGAGCGCTTCCAGTTTCGACGCAGGTGTGGCGTTCGGCGCGACGGTCGATTTCCTTGCCAGCAACGGGGCGGCGAACACGCTTTCGGAACCGACCTTGCTGTGCGTGAACAATCAGGAATCGTCCATCTACGTCGGGCGTACCGAACCGATGGTCACTTCGACGGCGCAGGGGGCAGACAGCACGTCGCTGGCGCGCAACACCTACACCCGTCAGGATATCGGTCTGACGCTCAAAATCAAACCGCGCCTCTCTCAGGGCGACAAAGTGACGCTGATCAGTACGGCGAAACTCGAAGATATTCTCAACAGTTCGATTCCGGGGCTGCCCAGCACGACCAAGCGCGAGGTGATCACCACGGCCATCGTCAACAACGGCGAAAGCGTCATTATCGGCGGGCTTATCTACGACAAGAACCGCCATGAGCGGCAGGGGATTCCGGGACTGCGCGACATTCCGGGACTGGGCTATCTGTTCGACTGGAAAAAAGAGGTGCATGAAAAGATCAATCTCGTCATCATTCTGACGCCCTTTATCGTGCGTCACGACGAAGATATGGCCAAAGTCCGCAAAGTGCTGACCAAACTCGACGAGATTCAGGACAAGTACGAGGACCTGATCAAGCAAAAGCTCGAAGAACGGCGTGAAAAGCTCGAGCAAAAAGGCGAGCTTCCTGCGGACGACGCACAGGACGGTACCGACGACCCCATGTCGATCATTACGCCGAAAAAGCGCTAGGCCATGCTGAACATTCCGCGCATCGAAGGGATCGACCTGCGGCCCAAAACGCTCGATACGGTCGATTTGAACATCTGCATCAAAAACTACGTGCTTTTCAGCGAGCTCGACGAGGGCGTACATATCGTGCTTTCGCAGCGCCATCTCGGCGAAGCCTTCGATTTTTTGTCGAAAACCGATCTTGATTACCCGCTGTGCATCGCCGACGACGACAGCTTCGAACGCCTTTACAACCGTTTTCTCGAAATCCGTACCGATAAAGAGCTGAGCACCATCGAGCAGGAGCAAGAAGAGATCGAAGACGAAGAGATGTCGCTTTCGGAGTTTTTGCATACTTCGTCGGACCTGCTGACCAGCGAGGAGTCGGCGCCGGTCATCAAATTCGTCAACGCGCTCTTCTACCAGGCCATCAAGCAGCGGGCGTCGGACATTCATATCGAGGTGCACGAATTCAAAAGCGAGGTGCGCTTTCGTATCGACGGCGCCTTGAACAAGCATGCCGACATCGACAACAAGATCGCCAATCTTATCATCAGCCGTATCAAGGTCATTTCGAACCTCGACATCTCCGAAAAACGCATTCCGCAAGACGGCCGCACCCAGGTTAAAATCGCGGGCAAAACGCTCGACGTGCGGGTGTCGATTCTGCCGACGTACTACGGCGAGCGCGTCGTTATGCGGATGCTGATGCAAAGCGAAGACATTCCGCACCTTCCCGATCTGGGCTTCAACAAGAAACTGACCGACCAGCTCGATGAAATCGTCAAACATTCGCACGGCATCATTCTCGTCACCGGGCCGACGGGATCGGGTAAATCGACGACGCTGCACGCCTTTTTGCAGCAGGTCGCGTCGCCCGACAAGAACATCATCACGGTCGAGGATCCGGTGGAGTACAAGGCCGACAACATCAACCAGATTCAGACCAACGCCAAAGCCGGCCTGACGTTCGCGACGGGGCTGCGTTCGATTCTGCGTCAAGACCCCGATGTCGTCATGGTCGGAGAGATCCGCGACGGCGAAACGGCCGAAATCGCCATTCAGGCGGCATTGACGGGGCACCTCGTTTTTTCGACCCTGCACACCAACAACGCCACCGCGTCGATCACCCGCCTGATCGACATGGGCGTCGAACAGTTTCTGATCGGTTCGTCGCTGCTGGGCGTCTTGGCGCAGCGCCTCGTACGCAAGCTGTGCAGCGAATGCAAAGTCGAAGATACCATCGCCGAGGAGTACGCCGAAGAGTTCGGGCTGCCCAAGGGCGCGAAGATTTACGAGGAAAAAGGGTGCAAGGCGTGCAACTACACCGGCTATTCGGGACGGCAGGCGATCGGCGAATTTTTCGAGATGGACGACGAGTTCCGCACGCTGCTCAAAGACCGCGTCAGCGATCATGTGCTGCGTGAAGTCGCGGTCAAACACGGGATGGTTACGCTCTCCGAGCAGCTCAAGGAGATGCTGCTCGAAGGCACCACGTCGATGCACGAGATCATCCGCGTAGGCGTCAAGGACACCTGATGCGCAAAGGTTTCACGCTGGTCGAGGTCGTTGCGGCCGCCGCCATCGCCGCGATCGCCGGCATTGCACTGCTGCAGATGAATTCGCAGAGCATGTTTCTGTTTTCGCGGCTCAAACGTACGTCCGCCGTCAGTGAAGCACTTTCGATCGTGGGCAATCATGCCGACAAACGCTTCAACCATACGACGAAATCGCTGTATGACCTGCTGGGCGACACCTATCGAATCGACAACGACGACCTGCGGAAATATCTGCAAAACACCAAGTACGACTATGTCGAAACCGTCGTCGAGACGATCAGCTTCGGTATGGACGACAACATGACGGAAGAACCGCTCGACGAAACGCAGATGCAAGATGCCGCCGCGGCTCCGATCATTCAGTTCGAACTGGTGCAGACGGGCATCAGGAACGACAAGACCCACGGGGCGGTGCTGACGGCGAGGCCGCTGTGAAACGCGCATTCACGCTGATGGAACTGCTGGTATCGGTGGTGCTGATCGGCCTCATTACCCTTTACATGTACGGTGCGATCGCAAGCAGCCGCCAAACGTCGAAGACCCTCTCTCGCCATGCGCTTTCCGAGCAAAACCGTACGATGCTCTACACGCTTTTCTATCGGGACCTTATCGAGGCACTGCGTGTTAAAGCACGGAGTACGAAGAACAAACATTTCACCGTCGTGCAACTGCAGACGCGTAACAGCCTGTACGATATCGCCGCGCCTCACGTCACCTGGTACGTCAACGCCCAGACACACGACCTGATACGACTGGAATCGGCTCAGCCGATCGAGCTTCCGGTAAACTATGAACGCAAGCACTTCATACATGCCGACATATTCGCGCGGGACGTAACGGATTTCAATCTCTATACGGCGATGAACGAGTCAAATAGCAGTGTACGGGCGGCGTCTTCGAGCGCATCCTCGATCGCCAGCCTCAGCAGCGAAGAAGATGCACATCGCGACAATGTGCGCAAACAAGACGCCAAAGATCTTTCCAATCTGCTTTTTCTCTTCTTGAAAGACAGCCGGCATCAGCCGATATTGCTTGAAATTGCCCGATGAGACCTCGTCTCAATTTCATTTACGAAACTTTTGCTATAATTTGTCCGTAATTTAGTTGATTGGCCAGTCAGCTATAAATCTTCAACTTAAAAAGGACATTTATGGCAAGTAAAAAAGAATTCCTGAGCATTGTTGCCGCAACGGCGCTGGCGGCATCGTTCACGATGACGGGATGCGGAAGTTCTTCTTCCAGCAGTGACGACAATGCAAGTTCAAGCAGTTCGCTGAGTTCTACACCGGGAAGCAGCTCAAGCAGTTC
>CAZYEW010000112.1:0-5302 GCA_964646705.1 uncultured Sulfurimonas sp. | reverse complement strand
TCGGCGCAGCTCTTCGCGGCGCTGTTTTTTGACCGAACGCACCCAGAGCCACTGCACACCGTAATAGCCAGCCAGCGCGAAAATACTCGAATAAAACAGCGTACCGGTGTAAAGCGGAATCATGATGTTGTCGAAGTTGTCTTGGAACCACTGGATGCTCATTTCAACGGGCTGAAGCGAATCGTAGTGCAGCAGCCAGCCGCCTGTGACGTATTCGACGAAATAGATGAAAGGCATCGTGACGGGGTTGGTGATCCACACCAGTGCTACCGCCAGCGGCAGATTGAAGCGAAACAGCGGCTGCAGCAGGACGATGGCGAGCATCTGCATGGGCATCGGAATGAACGCCACGAACAGTCCGACCGCCATCCCTTTGGCGATCGCATGCCGGTTGACGCTCAAAAAAGCACGCGGAATGCGGTATTTGACGATGATATCGTGAAACCTTTCGCTCAGGCTGGTGCGTTTGAAAAAATCTCTAACCATGGAATTCCTCGTTTTCGGTCTATTTATTATACTTAAAATTTGTTTAATTGATAATTGCTATAATGCCGCCAAAATTGAACGATGGAGAACCTATGAACAACATCAACGTCTATCCCGACAAAGCGATGCTCGAAAATTCGGACATGGTCGTCGTCGATATCCGCACCGAGCCCGAATGGCGCCAGACGGGTATCGTACCGGGGAGCAAGACGATCACGTTCTTCGAACTCGACGGCAGTTACGATGCCGAAGGCTTCATGAAAAAAATGGACGAACTCGGCGGCAAAGACAAAGAGATCGGCCTGATCTGCCGCACCGGTTCGCGCACGTCTCAGGTCGCGAATTTCCTCGCCCAGCAGGGCTACAACGTCAAAAACCTCGCCGGCGGCGTGATGAAGCTGATGCGCGAAGGTTATCAACTCGAACCTTACCGCGGCTGATCGCTCTCTTCGTACTCGCGTTTAAGCCGTTCGAAAAGCGCGAGCATTCTTTCCTGATAGATCCGCGTCGTTTCGTCGTTTTGGCACGCAAGCAGCGGCCGAAGTTTTTGCGTGTCGATTTTCTTTGCGTAGCGCGGCACGTTTTTGAGGTCGCGGATGATGTCTTCGATCAGCTCGTCGACGCCCAGGCCATTGTTGTCGATCACTTTTTTCACGTACTCTTTAACCGTGAGCACCAGCAGTTCGGCACGGTCACCGTCGCCGTAGATATCTTTGGCGGCCTGTTCGACGACGGCGTATTCGCAGGTATCGGCTTCGAGATCGGCGGCGATCGGCGCGGCGAAGAGTTTGGCGCGGAACTCCAGCGAGCTGTGGTGGTACAAAAACAGTTCGCGAAAGGCGTTGAAAAAGAAGTGCTTGAAGCGAAACGACATGCGGGTTCCTTTCTTGCGCTATGATTGCGTATGCGAAATTCTATCCTAATCCTTTTTGCGTTTCTTTTTTTCTTTGGATGCAGCCGTACCCAGCCTCCGTTGCGGCACGTATTCAAACCGTCGTGCAAAATCTACGACATGAAACAGGCCCGCTGTATCGACGAAGCGGAGCTGGTACGGCGGCTGGGGGCCTACCGCGTGGTGTTCGTCGGCGATCATCACGACAGTGCGTCCATGCATCGGGTGCTGGCGAAACTGATCGGCGATCTGTCACGCAGCGGGCGGCACGTCGCGCTGGCCAACGAGTGGTTCACGCCTGAAGACGACGCCCTGCTGGCGCGGTATGCCGCCGGGGCGTTCGACGGAAATTTCACCGAAGCCGTCGGCTGGAAGAAAAAAGCGGGGTATCCGTTTGCTTCGTATGCGCCGATCTATGCGGCGGTACGCAAAGGCGGCGGCAGCCTGTACGGCATCAATATGAGCAAGCGGCTGCAAAAAGCGATTTCGGACAATAACGACACGAACATCAGCACGGCGCAGCGCCGCTTCGCCGAAGGGCTGGATATGAATCTGACGGCGCACAAAGCGATGCTTTCGCCTTTTTTTGCCCATTGTCATGCCGAAAAACGCGGCGAATCGGCCGAGGCGTGTACGCGAAGGATGTACCGCGTGCAAGTGGCATGGGACAGCTATATGGGGAAAGAAGCCGCGAAGTTGGCCAAAACGCTCGGTACGCGCTCGGATATGCTGATCGTTTTCGCCGGGGCGATGCATCTGGAATACGGCCTGGGCATCAACGCCCGGTTCGCCCGGCTTTCGCGTGAGCCGTTCGTGACGATACTGCCGGTACCGCAGGGCGAAACGCATGCCGATGTCGGCGAGGCGGACTATCTTTTATTTTACCCGCGGGATGCGCAATGACACGAAAGAACAAACGTATTTACGGCTGGGCACTGTACGACTGGGCCAATTCGGCCTATGCCACGACGGTGATGGCGGGGTTTTTCCCGCTGTTTTTCAAAGCTTATTACAGTGCAGGCACGGACGCGACGGTTTCGACGGCGCAGCTTGGCGTGGCGAATTCGGTTTCGAGCGTGGTCGTCGTTTTGATGGCGCCGCTGCTGGGAGCCATCGCCGACGCGGGCGGGATACGCCGCCGCTTTTTGCTGCTGTTCGCGTTTTTGGGGATTGCGATGAGTGCGGCGCTGGCGCTGGTCGGCCGGGGGCAGTGGGAGCTGGCGGCCGCCGTTTACGTGCTGGGCAACATCGGTTTCATGGGGTCGAACATTTTTTACGACGCCTTCTTGCCGGCGGTGGCGAGCGAAGCCGAATCGGACCGGGTGTCGGGACTGGGCTATGCGCTGGGCTATCTTGGCGGCGGGATCTTGTTCGCGCTCAATGTGGCGATGGTGCAGATGCCGGATGTTTTCGGGTTCGCCGACAAAGCCGAGGCGATCAAGGCGTCGTTCGTAAGCGTGGCGGTGTGGTGGGCGGTTTTTTCGATCCCTTTCATCGTCTGGGTCGAGGAGAAACGAAGTACCCGTACGCTCGGCGTGCGTCGGCTGTCGGTGCTGGGGTATCGGCGGCTGATGCGCACTTTTTCCAAAATCCGCCATTTGCGGGGCCTGTTTCTGTTTTTGGTGGCGTACTGGTTCTATATCGACGGTGTCGATACGGTTATCCGCATGGCCGTCGATTACGGCATGGCGATCGGTTTTAATGCCGGCGATCTGATCAAAGCGCTGCTGCTGGTGCAGTTTCTGGGTTTTCCGGCGACAATCGCCGTGGCGAAACTGGCGCAGCTGTGGGAGACGAAAAAAGCGATCTATCTGACGCTGGGTGTCTATACGCTCATTACGGTTTTTGCGGCGTTTATGCGCGAGGTGAGCGAATTTTACGTACTGGCGGCGATGATCGCTTTGGTGCAAGGCGGCATCCAGGCGCTGTCGCGTTCGTACTATTCGCGCATGATTCCGCACGAATATTCGGCGGAATTTTTCGGGTTTTACAATTTTCTGGGCAAGTTCGCCACGGTGCTGGGGCCGCTGCTGATCGGTTTCGTCGCGGTGGTGACGCACAGTTCGCGGGCGTCGATCGCATCGGTGGCGCTCTTTTTCGTCGTCGGGGCGCTGCTGCTGACGCGGATCGACGAGAAAAAGGTTGCTGCCGAGGTGCGCGGGGCCATGGCGCGAAAAGGAGGCGACAAAGCATGAACACCGTACGTTTCGGCGATCGTCGTATCGCGCCGTCGAAGATCGTCTGTATCGGGCGCAACTATGTGGAACATATCGAAGAGCTCGGCAACGAAATGCCCGAAAACATGGTCGTTTTCAACAAACCGAATTCGGCGCTTTCCGATACGCTGCGCCGGTTCACGCCGCACACGCGCTTTGAGGGAGAAATCTGCTTTCTCGTCGAGGGCGGGGCGATTGCCGGTGTCGGTTTCGGGCTCGATCTGACCCATGCGGATATCCAAAACAAACTCAAGGCCAAGGGCCTGCCGTGGGAGCGTGCCAAGGCGTTCGACGGCTCGGCGGTACTGAGCGCTTTCGTACCGTTTGCCGGGGATGTGACGCAGCTGCGTATGACATTGCACGTCAACGGCCGCCTTGCACAGTCGGCAAACTACGATTTGATGATCTACAAGCCCGAAGCGATGCTCGAAGAGATCGAACGCTTCATGCACCTCGAAGACGGCGACGTCATTATGAGCGGCACGCCCAAGGGGGTGGCGACGTACCAAACCGGCGATGTGTTCGCTGGGAAGGTCTTCGAAGGCCGCCGGCTGCTTGTCGAGTGTGAATGGAGGGTGGTTGGTTGAGTTAAACGGCAATCTTTCAATGCCACAATCCTGCCAAAAACACTTCTTGACTTACATCTGATTCATCGAAATTTTTTATCTTGAAAAAACGCCATAAAGCAAAAAGATGCACGCTCCGGCGATTGTTTCAATACTGTTACAGCCTCTTGGCAAGCTGCCGAAGGTGAGGTCAGGCTAAGCTCGCCGATATATAATGATGCTCAAGTCAACAAGGAGAAGATCATGGGCAGTTATCAGCGTATTCATCCAAAAAAACCGGAAGGTATCGAACAAAAGCGGGCGTTTCTTATCGGGTCGGGAATCGCATCGCTGGCGGCGGCGCATTACCTGATGCGCGACGGGCATATGCAAGGCGGACAAATCACGATTTTCGAACAAGCTCCCGTTGCCGGCGGGGCGCTTGACGGGGCAGGCAATCCCGACGACGGCTTCGTCGCCCGCGGCGGGCGCGAGATGGAAGAGCACTACGAATGCCTTTGGGACCTTTACGGCGAGATTCCTTCGATCGAAGAAGAGGGCCGCACGGTGCTCGACGAGTTCAAGGAGCTCAACGACATCGACCCCAACTATTCCAACGTTCGCGTCATTTCGAACCGGGGAGAAAAGCAGCGCGAAAAAGGGCTCGGACTGCACGACAAGCACGTCAAAGCGCTGATGAAACTGCTTTTGACGAAAGAAGAAGATTTGGGGGCGACGACGGTCGAGGAGTACTTCGAGCCGTCGTATTTCGAAACCGACATGTGGCTGTACTGGCGCAGCATGTTCGCCTTCGAAACCTGGCACAGCGTCGTCGAAATGAAGCGCTACATGCACCGTTTTATTCACTTGATGCCCGGCATGAGCACGATGCGCGGCCTGGTTTTTACCAAATACAACCAGTACGATTCGCTCGTGCTGCCGCTCAAAAAGCATCTCGAAGCTCAGGGGGTACGTTTCTTGTTCGACACGACCGTAACGGATCTCGATATTGATATTCTGGGCGAAAAGAAGCTGGTCAAAGGTATTCGCCACGTACATGAAGGCGAAGAGAAACACATCGGGACGACCGAAGACGATCTTGTCTTTTTTATCAACGGTTCCATGACGGAAAACTCTTCGACGGGCGACATGCACACGCCGCC
>CAZYEW010000111.1:0-5530 GCA_964646705.1 uncultured Sulfurimonas sp. | reverse complement strand
TAAAATCATAGCGTAACTTTTTTGATGCTAAAAATTATCGTTTAGATGGATCGGCTGTTTTCTTAATGCAGAAAATTAGTTATAATTGCGATTGTTAAACGATTTTTTAGTTTGAAGGGTTCGATGGTATGTCGAAATATGCGATGGTCGCCGATTTTCTGACGCGATTTCTTGACAATGAAGTGCGAAAAACCGGATTGACGCGCGCGGTCGTCGGATTGAGCGGCGGCATCGATTCGGCGGTGGTCGCGGTATTGGCGCACCGGGCGTTCGGAAACGATCTGCTGTGCGTCAAGATGCCTTCACAGTACTCTTCGCAAAGCAGTCTCGACGACGCCGACGCACTGTGCGAACGTTTCGGGATGCGCAGCGAAACCCGCAGTATCGAGCCGATGCTGCGGGCCTACGAAGACGAGACGATGGACAACCTGCGGGTCGGAAATCTTTCGGCACGCCTGCGCATGGCGACGCTTTTCGATGTTTCGGCACGCGAAGGGGCGCTGGTGCTCGGTACGAGCAACAAAAGCGAACTGATGCTCGGGTACGGCACCCTTTACGGTGATTTGGCGAGCGCCGTCAACCCTATCGGCGATCTTTACAAAACGGAGGTCTTCGCACTGGCGCGTCATCTCGACGTGCCCGCGAGCATTATCGACAAGCCGCCGTCGGCCGACCTGTGGGCCGGGCAGAGCGACGAAGCGGAGCTCGGCTACACCTACGAGCAGCTCGATGCCGTGCTGCGCCGTTACGTCGAAGGGCGTGCGCAACGTGACGAACTGCTTGACGAAGGGTTCGAACCGGCACTTGTCGACAAGGTGCTTTCACGCATTTACCGCAACCAGTTCAAGCGGAAAATGCCGGTGATCGCCAAACTGACGTCGCGGACGATCAATCACGATTTCAACTACCCGCGCGATATCACACTCTAAGGAGAGATGCCATGAAAATCCCGTTCTACCGCCCCGATATCGGGAACAAAGAACGCCAGAAAGTCGAAGCGGTTCTTGACGGCAACGGCGACGACGCCGTCGAAACGCTCGAATCGAATTTCAGAAAATATATCGGCTGCGAATATGCCCTGGCGACATCGCACGGGACGGCGGCGCTGCACCTGGCGATGATGGCGATCGACCTCAAGCGCGGCGACAAAGTGCTGTGTTCGGTCAACGCGTTTCCGGCCGTGCCGGAAGTCGTGCGCCATTTCGATGCGGAGCCGATTTTCATCGACGTCGACGAATGGACGATGAACATGGATATCGACAAACTCGAAAACTATCTCGAAGCCAACAGCGCCAAAAAGCTCAAAGCCGTGATCGTGACGCACGTCGCCGGGCAGCCGATGGATCTCGATCGGCTTTACAAGATCGCCGAGATTTACAACGTCAAAATCATCGAAGATGCGTCCGACGCACTGGGTGCGACCTACAAAGGACAAAAAATCGGCAGCACGGGCGCGGATATTACCTGTTTCAGTTTCAGCCCGCACCTGCGCCAGACCGTCAGCAACGGCGGGATTCTCGCAACCGACGACGAAGAGATGATGGAGCGTGCGGCACTGCTGCGCAACCATGCCATGGTGACCGACGACGAAACGCTCGGCTATATCTACGACGTGGTCGATATCGGCAGCAAATATACGATGAGCCCCATCGAGGGAGCGTTCAACGACGCCTTCATCGCGCATCAGGACAAGATCATCGAGCGCCACAAGGCGATCGCCGCGCGCTACAACGAACGCCTCAAAGCCACGCCGCATATCACGCTGCCCGAAGTGCATCAGGACCATGCCTATTCGAACTACATCATCAAAATCGACAAGAACCGCGACGGTTTCGCCCGCGACCTGCTCGCCAAGGGCATCGAGACCGGACTGCATTTCATTCCGCTGCATCTGATGACCTACTACAAGAACAAATACAGTCTGCGGATCAACGATTTTCCGGTCGCACTGCGGATTTTCCAGCAGGTGCTTTCCCTGCCCATTTACGCCGCGATGAGCGACAAAGAGGTCGATTACGTCTGCGATACGATCGTCGAACTGGCGAACAACCGGGTGTGAAAAGCGCGCTGGTTGCCTGGGGCGAACGCTACTTCTACGCCCCGAGTCCGTTTCAGAAGTTTCTCTCCTTTCTTTTAAAGCCGTTCGAACTGCTCTATTGTTCGGCGGCGTACCTGCGTTTTCGGACCCTGCGTGCGAAGGTGCCGCCGATTCCCGTCGTCAGCGTGGGCAATCTGACCGTCGGCGGCAGCGGAAAGACGCCGCTGACGGTCGCGTTGGCCGCCGACGTTCCCGACGCCGCGATCGTGCTGCGCGGTTACGGGCGCCGCAGCAAAGGGGTGCAGGTCATCAGCGAGCGCGGCGAAATCGGCTGTGACGTGGCGTGCAGCGGCGACGAAGCGATGGAATACGCGCTGCTGCTGCCCCAAGCGACGGTCATCGTGGCCGAAGTGCGCGAAGCGGGCATCGAAAAAGCCGCCGAGCTTGGCTGCCGCTGCGTCTTTCTCGACGACGGCTACGGCAAGCACGGCATCGAAAAATTCGACATCGTCATCGACGTCGATACCCCCAACCGCTTCTGCCTTCCGGCCGGTCCCTATCGCGAACGGCTCTGGAAGGGAAAGCGGGCGAGGGTGGTGAAAGAGGGGCGCGACTTCGTGCGCAGCGTCCGTATCGACAACCCTGAAACGACGATGGCGCTGGTGACGGCGATTGCGCGTCCGCAGCGGCTCGATCGTTTTTTGCCGCCGGTCGTATCGAAGCACTATTTTGCGGACCACCATTTTTTTCGGCGCGAAGAACTCGAAGCGATTTTGCGCACGAGCGGTGCGGACGCCTTGCTGGTCACTTATAAAGATTACGTTAAAATTCGCCGATTCGATCTTCCGACGGCGGTGCTGCGCCTGCATCTCGAGGTGGACGAAGCACTGCGCTCGGAAGTCAACGACTACATCAGGAACCCAATATGAAAACCAAGATCGATACCGTCAGAACCCTGCTCGAAGCACTGCCGTTCATTCGCGAATTCAGCCGTGAAATCGTCGTCATCAAATACGGCGGCGCGGCGCAGACGTCCGAAAAGCTTAAAGCGAAGTTCGCCAAGGACGTGCTGCTGATGTATCTGGTAGGGATTCGCCCGGTCATCGTGCACGGCGGCGGTCCCCGCATCACCGAAATGCTCGGCCGGCTCGAAATCGCCACCGAGTTCATCGACGGGCAGCGGGTGACGACGCCCGAGGTGATGCGTATCGTCGAGATGGTGCTGTGCGGCGAAGTGAACAACGAAATCGTCGCCTTGCTCAATTCGCACGGGGCACGCGCGGTCGGGGTCAGCGGCAAAGACGCGCAGTTTATTACGGCGAAACCGAAAGATGCGGGGAAATGGGGCCTGACGGGCATTATCGACCATGTCGAGGCCGACGTGATTCATCGCATGATCGACGAAAAGTTCATTCCCGTGATCGCACCGATCGCCTCGGATACGCAAACCGGCCACCCGGGCTACAACATCAACGCCGACCTGGCCGCATCGAAAATCGCCGGGGCGATCGGGGCGAAGAAGGTCGTCTTCATGACCGATACCCCCGGCGTGCTCGATGCGAACGGAAAACTGCTCTCGACGCTGACCGAGGCACAGATCGAAGCGCTGAAAATCGAAGGCACGATTCACGGCGGCATGGTGCCCAAGGTCGATGCGTGCATCGAGGCGATCGGCCGCGGCGTCGAAAAGGCGCACATTATCGACGGCCGCATCGAGCATGCGATCTTGCTCGAACTTTTTACCGAAGACGGTATCGGGACGCAGATTACGCTATGAGTGCCGAAACGGGTGTGTTGATCGTTTACTGCACCGTCCCCGACGACGAAACGGCACGCATGCTGTCGGAGCGCCTGGTCAATGAGCGGCTGTGCGCCTGCGTTACGCGCACGGGGCCCGTCACATCGCATTACGTTTACGACGGAACGTATCACGAAGACGAAGAGATCGTTTTGACGATAAAAACGACCCGGCAGGGTTTCGATGCGCTGGCGGAGCGTATCGAAGCGCTGCATCCGTACGAGGTGCCTGAAATCGTCGCGGTTCCCGCAGCACGGGTCAATGCCGCCTACGCGGCATGGGTACATGAAAACGTTCGGCAGGAAATGCGGGCTCCTTTGGTATAATCACGAAAATTTTTCAAAAGTGAAGACGATGCAGTTTATCGAAACACGCGGAAACGACGGCAGTCATCCGAAACAAGTCACCTTCTCACAGGCCATCATGAGTCCGATCGCTTCGTACGGCGGCCTCTACGTGCCCGAACGCCTTCCGGAACTCGACGGGGAGTTTTTCCGTACCCATCTTGCAAGCAGTTACAAAACGCTGGCGAAAGCGCTGCTGATGCGCTTTGAAATCGATGTCGACGAAGCCGTGATCGACGAGGCGCTGGGGCTGTACGACCGGTTCGACGATCCGAAAAATCCCGTACCCGTCGTCAAGGTCAAAGACGATCTGTACGTCAGCGAGCTGTATCACGGGCCGACGCGGGCGTTCAAAGATATGGCGCTGCAGCCGTTCGGTGCGGTGTTGTCGTCGATCGCGAAGGCCCGCGGCGAAGAATACCTGATTCTGGCCGCGACCAGCGGCGATACCGGTCCCGCGGCGCTGGAAACCTTCAAGAACCGCGAAGGGGTGCGCGTTGCGTGCATGTACCCTTCGGGCGGCACCAGCGACGTGCAGCGGCTCCAGATGGTGACCGAAGACGCCGCAAACCTCAAGGTGATCGGTATCGAGGGCAATTTCGACGATGCGCAAAGCGCGCTCAAGCGGCTGCTCGGTTCGGCGGCGTTCAACGCGAAGCTCGAAGAGAAACATATCAAGCTTTCCGCGGCGAATTCGGTCAATTTCGGCCGCATTATCTTTCAGATCATGTACCATATCCACAGCTACCTCGAACTGGTGCGCCAAAACGCGATCACGATGGGTGAGAAGGTCTATCTCAACGTCCCCAGCGGCAATTTCGGCAACGTCCTGGGCGCCTATTACGCCATGAAAATGGGCTTGCCGGTCGAAAAGCTGATCGTCGCGTCGAATGCGAACAATATTCTGACCGAGCTGATCGAAACCGGCCGCTACGACATGCGCGGCAAAACGCTGATCGCGACGACGTCGCCGGCGATGGATATTCTGAAATCATCGAACGTCGAACGGGTGCTTTACGATCTGTACGGCGCCGAGCGGACGAAGGCGTTGATGACGCAGCTCGACGCGGAAGGTTTCTACGCGCTTACGCCCGACGAACTGACGCAGCTGCAGGCGGTTTTCAGTGCGGATTTCGCGACCGACGAAGAAGCGGGGCGTTACATCAAAACGACCTTCGAAACGGCGGGCTATCTGATGGACCCGCACACCGCGACGTGCTTCAAAGCCCGCGAAACCCGAGCCGAAAAACCGCTTAAAACGATCGTTTATTCCACGGCGGAGTGGACGAAATTCTCGCCGACGATCGCCGCGGCACTGACGGGGAAAACAGGCCTCAGCGACATCGAGGC
>CAZYEW010000110.1:0-5674 GCA_964646705.1 uncultured Sulfurimonas sp. | reverse complement strand
CGCATCTTGAGGTAGTGAAGTTCATCCGCGAAACGACGATCGAGTCGAAAGTGGTTGATTACGTGCGGTAGGAAATACAAAATGTTCATGATAAGAATATTGTTTCTCTTGGAATTTATGATGGCATGGCTGTCGGCTTCAACATTGTGCTGCACATTTGATGAAGCGGCAAAAGATACAGCATTTTTTCAGGGTAGATTGTATGTATTGACGACGAAGCACGTGTATGAGATTGCACCGGATCATCATATTCGGCAGCGTTTCGGTTCTTTTAAGGATGCTCAGGCCTTGGCCGTCGGAAAAGACGGCATTTTTGTTACGGATCCAAAGCAATACAAAGTATTCGTTTTTGGCCAAGACGGGAATTTACGTACTTCATGGGGAGGCAGAGGCAACGGTAATGAACAGTTTCGCCGGCCTATGGGAATCGGCATCGATAGTGAAGGTCTCGTATATGTTGCAGACCAATACGCCAAATTGGTAAAAGTATTCGATGCGAACGGCCGTTTTATCATGAAGTTCAAAGCCGGAAGAGTGAAGCTGCAGGATTTGACGATTGATGAAAATTTTGTCTATGTTTCGGATGTATTGAGCAATATCATGGTTTACGACAAAGATGACGGTATGCTGCGCAGAACAATCGGTCCGAAAAACGGAAAATATGCTACGGCCCAGGCACTGAGGGCCGATAAGCATGGAGGGCTTTTCGTAGGCTACCGTAACGATTGTTTGCTGCACTTGGACAAATCCGATAATGTTTTAGAGCGATGGGGAAAAGCATGCGGCGGTAAAATCGCATTTTCCGGTATAAGCGGTATCGGATATACGCCAACAACACTTTTTGTTGCGGATTGGCACAAACATGGTGTTGTGGCGATTGCGTTGAAGCAAAACAAAAATGGCGGTCAAAAGACAACCCGGACGCAACTGCCTGTGGCGGTAGCGGGCCGATTCATGTGGCAGAAACCTGCTTCAAACATCAAAGCTGACCATGGGCTTTTGTGGCAAGACAGCCCCGTGAATAAAAAACTTGGATTTTCCTATCGACAGGCACAACGGTACTGCCGAGACTTGAAAGAAAATTTCTTTGGATACAAACCATCCTTTCGTTTGCCTTCGCTTGAAGCATTGCAACAAATCAAAGATCACCGAAAACTTTTTGATTTTGTCGTTGAAGGCGGACATTATTGGAGCAATACGAAAGGGGGTTTCGGACACTGGGGATACAAAGTAGCGGAGGGACAGCTGCTTCCGAGTAAAGATTCGTACACGTCTGCTGCCGGTTTATATGTACGCTGTGTCGCACCTGTACCGATTGATATGGATAAAGGAGCATCGCTCAGTGAACTTGTTGATCGTTTTGCAGAGGTTCTTGGGACGGCTGCGAAAACATCTTCAGCCAAGATTCCGTCTCCGCATTACATTAAACCGAAAAAGCTTTATAAAGATGAATTTGAAACAACTCAAATGTTTCAGAAGCGTTTAGAAAAAGAACGAGCGCGAGTACAAAAATACAATGAAAAATTGAAAAAGTCGTATGAAGCTGCAGTACAGTCGGCTTCGGCAGGCGGGCAAAAACTTGATCCGGACGTTATCCGTGACAAAGCGCTGCAAGCGGCATTTTATCTGAGATTTGGGGCACCTGAATTTTCTTCGATTCGTTACGATGCGGACAAGGGTGTTTTTCATATTACGGTCAGTTCGCAGAAAGGAAATTTCGCTTCTACGCAGACTGTTGCAGTTCCGCTGAAATATGCCAAGCGCTACAAAGAGATCTTGGCGGCTGCGTCACCGGCGGTTGCAATGCGGGCAGCTGACGGCGTGCTGCGTCTTGAAAGTGTACGGCAATTGGAACATCCGGTTTTTCTTGTCGAAAAAAATATTTTTCTTCATCTCAAAACGATTGAAGATTATACTTCTTTCTTGAAGGAATATCCGGATTCACCTTTTTCGGCTGAAGCCAGAATGCGTTTGGCAGAACTTGAAAATGACAGAAAAACGATTTTTCAGACATTGATAGGCTCCGAAAATATTCAAGGTATGCGTGATTTTATACAGACTTATCCGAACAGTGAGTATTCAAAACGTATACAGAAGCGCATAGATACCTTGATGCGAGCCAAAACGGAACGTCGCAGAAAAGAACTGCTTGCGGCACAGGAAGCGGAGCGAAAAGCGTATGCGGCACGCAAAACTCGCGGAGATCTTGTGTGCAGAAATGTCGGCGTTTCATTTGGGTTGATTCATATTGAAGTCAAAGGTTACGTTGAAGATGTTGCCGGCGATAAAATTCAGATCCGTATCGTGCAAACTTATGGTGCTCAGCCGCGTATCGATGGTGTAACGTTGTATCAGAATACGATCATTTGGGACCGTTACAATCTTTGGAAGCTGTGTGAATGAAAGGCCGGTGCGGCACTCCGTAAAGAGTGTCTATTCACACCGGTTGATCGACGGGTCCTGGAAAAGCTGGTTGATATTGTCTTTGATGAAACGGTGGCTTTGGCCGTTGATGTGCATTTCGGCCTGTTCGATTGTGACGCAGGTGACGTTGGCGTCTTTCCAGCCGCCGCCGAGCATCCCCTTGGTGCTTGCCTTGCCGGGCGGCACTTTTTCGTAGTCGTCGGCCCAGAGCGTTACGGTTTTGCCGTCGGCCGTTTTGCCTGCGACGTAATAGGTGGCGATATTGACCGGTTTGGGCGAGGCGTTGACGAAATAGACGACAGGACGGCTTATGCCGTTGTCGTCTTTCGTGACGCCGACGTAATAGATGACGACCGGCATTTTCAGTTTTTTGGCGGCTTCGATATCGACGTTGTCGGGGCTTGGGGCTTTCATCGCCGTTTCGCCCGAGAGGCCGGGTTGTTTGGAACAGGCACTGAAAAGCAGTGCCGCAGTGAGGGAAGCCATCAGCAGCGTGGAAGTTTTACGCATATTCATCTCCTGGTTGCGATATTAGAAACGATTATATAGAAAAGTGGACTTAAAAGGGAATGAACCCGATGTGGAGTTCACTAATTTTTATATCTCTGTGATAGTTTTATGATGTTTTTCGCAGAAGAATCCGGCGTTTTCCGTCGTGGGCGTTTACGGCAGCTCCGCATTGGGCCGCAAGCGTTTCGAAGGTCGTCGGCGTAAAAAAACACAGGTGCGTCGGGTCACGCCGGTACCACCAGGAAAGATAGGCATCAAGGTCGTCGGCGTGAAAAAGGGTCATCAGCGAGACGTAGCCGCCTGCGTTGAGATGCGCCAACAGGGTGCGAAGAAAAGCCAGCGGGTCGGCGGTGTGTTCGATGACCTCGGTGCAGGTGATCAGATCGAAGGTTTCGCCCGCCGTCGGCGGAGTCGGCGCGAAATATTTGTCGTAGATCTGCACCGAAAAACCGCGCCGCCGCAGCAGTTCGGCAAGCACGGGCTCGGGGCCGCTGCCGTAATCGAGAACACTGCGGGGCGGGCGCTCGAGTGACGAAAGCGTCCAGTCGATGAACGTTTCGAACATCTGCACGTAGCCTTCGTTTTGCAGGCTGTTGTCGTGCTGGCGGTACTTTTTGAGTTCGGTCGCTTCGTCGGGGTAGCAGGCGGCGTCTTTGAAAATCAGTCGGCACTGCGGGCAGCGGTAGGTCGTACAGCGCATCTGCGCGTCGTCGAAACGTTCCGTTTGGCTGCGGCAGACCGGGCAGTGCATCATGCGCCCGCTTCGATGCGCTCGGCTTTTTCTTCGATGTCGAGCAGAGCATCGACTTTGCTTTCGTAGTCGGCTTCGAGCGCCTCAAGCTCTTGGGCAAGGCGCTGAATGCCTTTTTCGGCGTAGCAATCGGGGTCGGCGAGGCAGGCGTTGAGGGCGTCGATTTTTTCTTCGAGGGCTTCGATTTCCCCGGGCAGGGTTTCGAGCGCGATCTTCTCTTTGTAGGTCAGGCGTTCGCCGCGTACACGTTCGGGGCGTTCGGCGGGTTTGGCTTTTTCGACGCATCGGGCCTCGGAGGCGAGGGCGTCGATGTCACGCATCTCCTTTTCGCTTTCGAGGTATTCGCTGTAAAGCTGGTAGCGTTCTTCGACGGTCCCGTCGCCTTTGAACACGAAGAGTTTCTTGGCGATTTTGTCGATGAAATAGCGGTCGTGGCTGACGAGAATCACCGCACCGCCGAAATTTTGCAGCTGCTCTTCGAGAATGTTGATCGTCGGAATGTCCAGGTCGTTGGTCGGCTCGTCGAGAATCAGGCAGTCGACCTTTTTCGTAAACAGCAGCGCCAGCGCTACGCGGTTTTTTTCGCCGCCGCTGAGTACGCCGATTTTTTTGTCGAGAAATTCGCGCGGAAAAAGAAAGTTTTTCAAGTAACCGTACACGTGCATGTTTTTTCCCTGCACTTCGACGCGGTCTCCGCCGTGCGGACAGAAGGTTTCGATGAGGTTTTTGTCGTCGTCGAGCAGTTCGCGGTGCTGGTCGAAATAGCCGACGGAGAAATCACCCTGTTTGACCTTGCCTGCCGTCGGTTTGAGGCGGCCTAGCAGGACTTTGAGCAGGGTCGATTTGCCGCTGCCGTTGGGGCCGACGACGGCGATGACGTCGCGCTGCAGAATACGGGCGGAAAAATCTTTGATCAGCACTTTGTTGCCCAGTGTGACGCCGAGATGCTCGATTTCGAACAGCATTTTCTGCTTGTTGACGCTTTTGTCGCGGTTGAAGTGCTTGGCCTCGCGCTGCAGCTGCACGCTCATCTGGCGGATTTTTGCCGGATTGGTTTTGGCGGCTTCGCGCAGCTGCATAAGCCGCTCTTTGCGGCCTTCGTTGCGTTTGAGCCGCGCACGCACGCCGCGGGCGAACCATTCGTTTTCGGCGCGCAGCAGCCGCAGCAGGTTGTCGTGCTGTTTTTGCATCGTGCGCAGCAGCTCCTCTTTTTGGGTCAGGTAGCTGCTGTAGCCGCCGCGAAATTCACGCAGTGCGGCATCTTCGACCTCGACGGTGCGCGTGGCGATGCGGTCGATGAAATAGCGGTCGTGCGAGATGAAGACGAGGGTGTACTTTTCTTTGAGAATCAGTTCTTCGATAAATTCGACCATATAGACGTCGAGGTGGTTGGTCGGTTCGTCGAGCAGCAGCACGTCGGGCTTTTGCAGCAGCAGTGCGGCCAGGGCGACGCGGCGCTGCTCGCCCCCGCTGAGCAGATCGACGTTTTTGTGTTCGTAGGGTTTGAGCTGAAAATGCTGCAAAACCCGTTCGATTTTGTCGTCGAGGTTCCAGGCGCTGTGGTGGTCGAGATAGGCCGAAAGTTTCGCGTGTTCGTCGAGCAGCTGCGGGTTGTCGAAATCGTCGGCCATCTCGACCGAGAGCGCGTCGAAGCGGGCGAGCGCTTCTTTGAGCTCGGCGAGGCCGTGTTCGATCGCTTCGCGTACGGTGTGTCCGGGTTCGAAGCGCGGCACCTGAGAAAGCATGCGGATCTGGAGGTTCTGGCGCACGATGCGTTCGCCGTCGTCGAATTCCAGCGTGCCGGCGACGATTTTCATCAGCGTCGATTTGCCGCTGCCGTTTTTGCCGACGATGACGACGCGTTCGCCTTCGTCGATATGAAAATCGGCGTTTTCGAGAATTTTCTGGGCTTCGTAGTTTTTGGAAATTCCGTGCAGGTCGATCAGGGCCATGGTGCTCTTTTTTTGGCGCTTATTTTACAATGCAATG
>CAZYEW010000109.1:0-5759 GCA_964646705.1 uncultured Sulfurimonas sp. | reverse complement strand
CAGCCACTGCAGCATCTGTACCCTGCAAAGCCATGCGGTCGGCAGCGACGTCGAGCCTGCGAACGTGCCGGGCATCCTGTATATTCCGCACGAAACGCCTCCGTGCTTCGCCGGCTTGGACTGGATCGAACCGGACGAACCCTGCCTGTACGGCCGTGCCCCTCCCCGCTTCTGCTGATATCACCAAAAAAACAACCAATCATCATCAGGAGTACCGATGCGAAATATTTTAGTACTTTCGCTGATCGCGGCAGGGAGCCTCTGTGCCGCCGATCTCGAAACCATCACCCAACAGCTCTCCCGACAGCGGGAGATGACCGCCCAATTGCAGCGCCGCCTCGATGCACTCGAAGCGAAGCAGGCCGATGCCCGCGAACAGGCACTCGAAGCGAAAATCGCCAATGCCGGCAACACCTCCGCAGCCTTCAGCCAAAACGGTTTTTTGCCCGATATCGCGCTGATTCTCAACATGTCCGCCGTCGCACGCGACGTCAACAACAGTGCCTGGGCCGACCAGTCCGTCCCGGGTTTTTACGCGCCGGGCGACGCCGAGCTTCCGTTCAACGCGAACCGGGGACTGAATCTTAATTACGCCGAAGTCGCCATGCATTCGGCTGTCGACCCGTACTTCGATGCCTTCGCGATTTTCCATCTGCATCCCGACGGTTTCGAAATCGAAGAAGCCTACGTCACGACCCGCGCCCTGCCGTGGAACCTGCGCGTCAAGGCCGGCAAATTCCGCAGCGACTTCGGCCGTATCAACGCCAAACATCAGCATGCCTGGGCATTCGACACCCAACCGCTTGTCTACAAAGCGATGTTCGGTCCCGACGGTATCGGCGATCCGGGGATTCAGCTGCAGTGGATCGTGCCGACGCAAAGCTATCTGATGGCCGGTATCGAAGCGATGCAGGGCACGAATGACCGGAGTTTCGGCTACGGCGAATCCAACGCGCTGTATATCGGCTACCTCAAAAGCAGCTTCGATCTGGGAGACACCGCCGTGCTCGCCGGTATCAGCGGCGCCGTCGGAACCAACGTCACCGATCATACAACGACCGTCTACGGTGCGGATCTGACGACCCGAACCTTTCTCGGAGCCTACAGCGCATTGACGTGGCAGAGCGAAATTCTGCAGCGCCGCTACGACGACGGGGACGATACCGCGACCCAGTCCGGGCTCTACACGCAGCTTCTCTATCAGATCAACCGCAGCTACACCGCCGGCGTTCGCTACGATACGATCTTTGAAAATTCCGACGGAAACCCTGCCGATCTCGACCGCTATACCGTTATGGCCGAATACAAACCCTTTCCCATGTCGCGGCTGCGGCTGCAGTACGATTACGACCGGTCCAAAATGATCGGCGGCGAAAGGAAAAACGTCAACGAGGTGATCTTCAGCCTCAACATCGCGGCAGGTGCACACGGTGCACACGCCTTTTAATCGGGAGATACTCCAATGAAACCACTGTTTTTGCTTCTCTTACTGATTCCCGCCGTACTTTCGGCGGCCGTCGAAGTCGCAGCAGCCTACCCCTACCTCGGTGCCGTCGCCAAAGCCGTCGGCCAAGACCGGGTCCATGTCACCGTGCTCGGCTCGGCCAAATACGATCCGCATTTCGTCGTGCCCAAGCCTTCGCTCATTCGCGTGCTCAACAAAGCCGACCTGCTCGTAATCAACGGCGGCGGCCTGGAGATCGGCTGGCTGCCCCCGCTGATCCGGCGCGCCAACAATGCACGTATCAATCCCGGCGCCCCCGGATTCTGCGATGCGTCGCAGGTCATCGACCTGATCGACAAACCCGCGGCCGTTTCACGTGCCTACGGCGACGTGCACCCCGAGGGCAATCCGCACTTCAATACCGATCCGCACAACATCGTTCCCGTCGCCATGCTCGTCGCACGCAAACTCGCGCAGATCGATCCGGAGCATGCCGCATTCTATGCCGACAATCTCAAACGCTTCCGTGCCCGATGGAAAGCGTTTCTCAAAACTTTCGACGCTTCCATGCGGCAGTGCCGCGGCATGAAAGTCGTTCAGTACCATGCACTGTACAATTACCTCCTCGACCGCTACGGCATCGTCGATGCGGGAACGATCGAACCGCTTCCGGGCATTGCACCGAGTTCCAGACATACCCTGCAGCTGATTTCAAAAATGCGCTCCGAATCGATCTCGACCCTTTTGCAAGACCCTTACCATGAGCGCAAAACGGCCCGCTTTATCGCCGCCAAAACCGGGGCACGGGTCGTTGTGCTTCCGCACGATCTGGGTGCCGTGCCGCAGACGGACAGCCTCGAAGATTTTTACACCGTGATCGCAAAACGCCTGTGTCCCTGATCGAACTCTTCTGGCCGGCTTTGCTGATGGCGGTGATGCTCGTGTTTATCCATGCGGTTTTCGGGCTGGAAATTCTGCGGCGCGGCGTCATTTTCACGGACCTGGCGATCGGTCAGGTGGCGGCCGTCGGTATGGCCGTGAGCATTGCCTTTTTGCACGGACGCTTCCAGACACCGCTGACGCTGGCCTTCGCCCTGCTCGCGGCGGCGCTGATCGCCTTTGCCGCCGACAGGCTGCGGCACGTCGAAGCTTTTATCGGGCTGCTGTACGCCCTCGGTATTTCAGGGATGATGCTGATCCTTGCACAAAGCAGCGAGGGAATGGAGCTGTACAACAAACTCAGCGCGGCGGATATTCTCTTCGCCTCCGGCAGCGACGTTATGCATGCGGCAGCGATCTATCTGCCCGTCGCCGCGGTGATGGCCCTGCTCTATCCGCGCCTGCAAGGACTGGCCAAAGAGCTGCTTTTCTTCGCGGCACTGGCCGTGACCGTGACCTCGTCCGTACAGAGTGCCGGGGTGCTGATGGTCTTCGTGCTGCTGATCGCACCGGCGATGATCGGTATGCTGACGGTCCCTGCGCATCCCTACTTCGCCGCCGTAGCCGTCGGATCGGTCATCGTGGTCGCAGCCATGGGCATCTCTTATGCGTTCGATCTGCCGACGGGCTATGCCATCGTCTTCGCCGGTGCCGCCGCCGCGCTGACTGCGGCACTGATTGCCGATCGGAAAACACCGCACGGACATTGATCATTCAAGCAAATATCGATCCAATATCTTCGTGAGCTGTTCCATCTGTACGGGTTTTTCCAAATAACCTTGCATGTAAGCCGCGATATCTTGCTTTTGCTCGATACCGTACTCGGCCGTCAGCGCGACTACCGGAAGATCGAAACGTGAGCGGATTTTTTTCGCCGCTTCAATACCGCCCATTCTCGGCATATAAAGATCCATCAAAACCAAATCGAACGACGCGTCGGCAGCCTCAAGTGCTTCGGCCCCGCCACTGACGCTTACGGCCTCGACACCAAGCTCTTCAAGCACGGTCTGAATAAACGTCCGGTTCAGGTCAATATCGTCCACGACAAGGACTTTCCCACGATAGCGCTTTTTCGGTGCGACCGTCGGCGGCTGCATCGCGTACAAAAGATGCTGATAAATCCGGTAGCGTCCCAATGTATTCTTCTCAAACAGTGTTCCCGCGACTTCGTAAGTCTCTTCATGGGCGGTAATATGTACGGCTGCATCCGGATCCACACGCACGAAACGGCTGAAAAAGCGTACCAGTTTCTTATCCGTTGCCGCAATGGCACCGATACGATCCAGCAGACCATGGCCGGCACATGCCAAAGCCGGAAGTTTGAAAGAGAAGACGCTTCCTTTTCCGACTTCGCTTTTGACACGCAATTTCGCCCCCATCAGTTTCAGCAGCTTACGCGAAATTGCCAATCCGAGCCCCGAGCCTCCGTAACGGCTGACAACCGATGCATCCGATTGCCGAAACGGTTTGAAGATCGTTTTTAGCTGCTTCTTCTCGATACCGATTCCGCTGTCTTCGACTTTGAACGTCAAATCCTTTTTCACCCGCAGTACGACCGTACCTTCCTCGGTAAATTTGATGGCATTCCCCATGAGGTTCGTTAAAACCTGCCGAAGTTTCAATGCATCGACGACGATACACTCCGGGACCTTTCCGATTTTAAGACGCAAATCGATTCCTTTTTGATCTGCGATCGGCTTCATCGAAAAAAAGACCGACACGATCAGATCGTACACATTGGTTTTCGATGCGTCCACGGTCATCCGATCACTTTCAAGCCTGGAAAAATCGAGGATTTCATTGACGATTTTCAGCAGGTATTCCGACGAAGAGCGGATATGACGCAAATATTCTTCCTGCTTCCCGGCAAGCGGCGTTTCTTCCAACAAGGAAGAGAACCCCAAGACTGCATTGAGCGGTGTACGGATTTCATGTGCCATGTTGGCAAGAAATACTTCTTTGAGGCGTTTACCTTCCAGTGCCTTTTCCTTGACCGCTTCGACTTCGGTAATATCGTTGAGGCTGAAAATCGTATAACGGTCATCGTTGAAATCAAATTGCTTGACGCGCAGAGTGAAATACCGCTCACAGCCGTCACGATCTTTGAGGCAGACTTTTTTGTCTCCCTTCTCTTCGGCGAGACGATCGAAATTGTCCGTAACGAAACATCCCTCTTTTTTGACGAACAGTTCACAAATGCAATGATGTTTTTTTAAATATTCGTCAAACGATTCAAACGGCAAGATCTCGTAAAAACGGCGGTTTGTCAATAACGGGAGCGTATTTTTACGTACAACAATGATATTCGGACTGTTATCCAGTACCGATTCAAGCATCGTTTTTTCCAGATGCAGCTGTTCTTTGAGTTCAAAAAGCTCGGTAAGATCTTCACGAAACGACACATATTTTTCGATGTTTCCGTGCGCGTCGAAAACCGGCGCCACGACGGTTTTCACGACATAGCTGCCGCCGTCTTTTTTTCGGTTCCGCAAAATCCCTTTCCATGGGCTTCCGCTTCGAATCGTACGCCACATCTGGGCAAAAACTTCTTTGGGAACGCTTGGGTGCCGGACAATATTGTGAGGACTGCCGAGAAGTTCCGCTTCCGAATAGCCGCTGATATTGACAAAATTCCGGTTGACGCCGATGATAATACCGCGTTCATCCGTTTCGGAGACGATAAACGCATCATCGAGAATATCCAGATAGTTGCGGATCGTTTTTTCATGCATTTTCATCGCTTCTTGTTCCCTCTGCTTCCATCAAAGTTCAGATTTTATCACAACCAAATGACAAAACCGTGTCAATGCTCGGCAAAAAAGCTCTCTCAGAGGTTGTATGAAGTATAATCACGCCACCAAAACACCCCCTTGATACAGGAAAATACCCATGGGCTTAGCCATCGGACTCGTCGGTCTCCCCAACGTCGGAAAATCGACGACCTTCAACGCACTCACCAAAGCACAAAACGCCGAAGCGGCCAACTATCCGTTCTGTACGATCGAACCCAACAAAGCCGTCGTACCCGTTCCCGATCCGCGCCTGGACGAACTGGCGAAAATCGTTAATCCCGAGCGCATTCAGCATTCGACGCTCGATTTCGTCGATATCGCCGGGCTCGTCAAAGGAGCGAGCAAGGGTGAAGGGCTCGGCAACAAATTTCTTTCCAACATTCGCGAAACCGAAGTGATTTTGCAGATCGTACGCTGTTTCGAAGATGAAAACGTCGTCCATACCGAAGGGAGCATCGATCCGCTGCGCGACGTCGAAATTATCGAAACCGAGCTGATTCTCGCCGATATCGAAGCATTGAACAACCGTATCGAACGTCTGAAAAAACAGGCCAAAGCCGACAAGGACGCCAAAGCGGTGATGG
>CAZYEW010000108.1:0-5775 GCA_964646705.1 uncultured Sulfurimonas sp. | reverse complement strand
ATGCATTCAAAAATCGAAGCGGTCAAATCCGAAGTCGCCAAGGTCGTCGTCGGTCAGGAAAAGATGATCGACGGTCTGCTGATCGGATTGCTCTGCGAAGGGCACGTGCTGATCGAGGGTATTCCGGGGCTGGCGAAAACGACGACGGTCAAGGCACTGTCGCAGAGTTTGGGGCTTGGCTTCAAGCGGGTTCAGTTTACGCCCGACCTGTTGCCTTCGGACATTCTCGGTGCCGAAATTTACGATCCGCAGCGTAACGTTTTCAAGATCAAGCGCGGACCGGTTTTTACGAATTTGCTGCTTGCCGACGAAATCAACCGTGCTCCGGCGAAGGTCCAGTCGGCACTGCTTGAAGTGATGCAGGAATACCAGGTGACGATCGGCGATGAAAGTTTTCGCCTCGAGCCTCCCTTTTTCGTGATGGCGACGCAGAACCCCATCGAGCAAGAAGGGGTCTATCCGCTGCCCGAAGCGCAGCTGGACCGTTTCATGCTCAAGCTCAATGTCGGTTACAACACGAAAGACGAAGAACTCGAAATCGCCCGCCGTGTGGCATCGGGCAGGATGCAAAAGCTCACTGCCGTACTGACGCGCGAAGAACTCGAAGGCATCAAAGAAGCGGTCAAAAAGGTCCATGTCGACGAAGAGGTCGAGCGTTACATGATCGAATTGGTCGCGGCAACCAGGGAACCCGGCGAGTACGGGCTCGAAAGCATCGAGACGCAGCTGCAGTTCGGCGCCAGCCCGCGGGTAAGCATCGATATGTTCAAAGCCGTCAAGGCGATGGCCTATCTGCGCGGCAAGGATTACGTCAGCCCGGTCGATATCGCCTACATTCTCAAAGAGCTGATGCGCCACCGGCTCGTGCTCTCTTATGAAGCCGAGGCCGACGGTGTCACGACCGACGAGATCATCGACAGGGTACTCGAAGCGGTTCCTTTGCCTTGAAGCGAACGGATGATGCATGAGTGACGTCCAGCGGATTCTGGTCAAGGCCCGCCGCCAGGTCTTTTCCGAGCTGATCGGCAGCAACCCCTCCATTTTTCACGGCGAAGGGTACGACTTCATCGAACTGCGCGAATACGTGCCCGGTGACGACATTCGCCATATCGACTGGAACGTCACGGCCAAGATGCGTACGCCCTACATCAAAATTTTCAAAGAAGAACGCGAGCTCAGCGTCGTGACCGCCTTCATGATGAACGGCAGCGTGCATTTCGGGCATGCGCGTTTCAAGCAGGAGGTTATGGCCGAAATCGCGGCGGTACTGGGGTTCGCCGTCGTACACAACGGCGACAATCTCGGCTACCTGCTGTATGCCGATACGATGCTTGCCGAGGGGCGTCCGTCGAAAAAACTGCATGCCGTGCGCGAGTTGACCGAGGCGGTGCATGCGACGGACGTTCTCGGCCGGCGGGCCGATTACGATGCCATGGCCGAAACGCTCTATCGCCGTATTCGCCGCCATTCGCTGATCATTATCGTGGGTGATTTTTTCGACATTCCCCAGCTGCGCCTGCTTGCGCGCAAACATGAAGTGGTCTGTATCATCGTACGCGACCGGCTCGAAGAATCGCCGCCGCCGATGGGATTCGCTTCGCTGCGCGATCCGGAAACCGCGCAGGTACTTGAAGGCGATTTCAACAACGCGACGGTGAAAAAATACCGCGCCAAGGTGCTCGAGCACGATCGAAAACTCTATGAACGCCTGCGGCGCGACGGCATTCGCTTTGCCAAAGTGTATACCGACGATCACGTCGGTGCGGCGCTCAGGCGACTGTTCGAAGGTGCGGCATGACGAACGGGGAACTTCCGCTGCACGATATCAAACCGCCCGTCGAGATTCACGACTACACGGTGCTGTTTTTCACCGTCGCCGCACTGGTCGTCGCGGCCGTTGCGCTGGCCGTCGCATTCGTGGCATGGCGGCACTGGCGGCAGCGCCGGAGCGAAAATCGCCGCCGTCGCTGTTTCGAGCGTTTGCAGCATATCAAAACAGACGATGCAAAAGCGGCGGCTTATGCAATCACGCGCTACGGCCGCTGTTTCGCCGGCGATTCCGAACGGCTGCGCGAGGCCTATCGAAACCTTACGGAGCGTCTGGCACCGTACAAATACCGCAAGACGGTTCCGCCCCTCGATGAAGAGACGCTTTCGTACTATCGCATCTTCCTCGGGATGATCGATGTTTGACGGAGTATTCTTCGAGTTTCCGAAAATAGGTTTCGTTTTTTTCTTTTTCGTCGCCTGCGAAGCGATGTGCCCCGTGCGTCTGCCCGGCATCTATTTTCCGCATCTGCGTGCTTTTGCGTCGGTGACGGTACGTCCGTCGAAACTGCTGTGGTTTCTCAAATGGATGGCCATCATTTTGCTGATCGCTGCATTGATGTCGCCGGTGAAAGAAGAGATCTACCGGCCCGAAGCGGCCGCCTCGCACGAGACGTTTCTTGTGCTTGACGCCAGCGAATCGATGCGTGCCAAGGGGTTCGATTCGGCCGCACCGCAGCGCAGTCGTTTCGATGCGGTACGCGATGTCGTCGCCGATTTCGTTGCCGCACGCAAGGGCGATGCCGTCGGGCTGGTGGTCTTCGGTTCGCGTGCTTTCGTCGCTTCGCCGCCGACCTTGTCGCACGATTTGATCACAGGTATACTACGACAGCTTTCCGTCGGTGCGGCGGGGCCCTATACGGCGCTGTACGAAGCGATCGCCCGTGCGGCGGTCTTGGCCGAGCGCGGCAAAGGCGAGCGTGTCGCGGTGGTGCTCAGCGACGGCAGGGTGACGTCCGACGGCCGATTCGATGCACCGACGGTGCTGGCATTGGCGAAGAAGGCCCGGCTCAGGCTCTATACCGTGGCCGTGGGTTCCGACGAACGCGACACGGAGCTGCTGCGGCGCATGGCCGAAGCAAGCGGAGGGCGCTTTTTCAAAGCCGATGACGCCGCGGCGCTGCGGCAGGCGTACGAAACGATCGACACACTCGAAAAAAGCCCCGCAGTCGTGCGGCCGGTGACGATCAAACACTACTATTATATCTACCCGCTTTTCGCCGGCTTTCTGACGCTGCTGCTGTACGTCTTTTTGCGCAACCGGAGTGCCCTGTGACGTTTTTGCATCCCGAATTTCTGTACTGGATGCTTCCGTCCGTGACCGTGCTGTTCTATTTCATTCTGACGCAGAAAGAACCCGTTGCACGGTTTTTCGACGACGCGATGTTCAAGCGGCTGCGTGCCGATGAAAAGCGTCTGAGCCTTCGTCAGAGAAACGCCCTGTATTTCGCCGTTTTCGTGCTGCTTGTCGTCGCGATGGCGCAGCCCGTGGTCGAAGAGGGAGACATTGCCGTAGAGACGCCTGCGCGGCCGCTTTTCATCGCGATCGACATTTCGGCGTCGATGCGTGCGAACGACGTCTACCCTGACCGGCTCGAAGCGGCCAAACGCAAGGCGGCGGCCCTTGCCGAAGCAGCCGACGAAGAGCGTATCGGGGTGCTGGCATTCGGCAAAAACGTCTACCTCGTCGCCGCACCGAATACCGATACCGAGGCGACTGCCGCATTGATACGCGGGCTCGATACCGCGAAGCTTGCCGAACCGGGCACGGACATGATGGGGGCGATCTCCGCGGCGGCGACACTGGCCGGGAAAGCAAAGCACAGCAGCCTTGTTCTGATCGGCGACGGCGGCGATGCGGCCGATTACGATCGCGAAGCGCACTACGCCAAAGCGCACGGCTTGCGGATTTTCTTTTTACAGGTTGCGACGGAAGCGGGCGCGAAAATCCCGGGAACCGATGTGACGAGCCGTTTGAATCCGGCTGCCGCCGCGCTGGCCGAGCATACCGGCGGAATCGCCCTACGGGCACGGACGGGCACGGCCGACGTCGGTGCACTGCTGCACGCGATTCGAGCGCGTTCGGCATGGAAGCGTACGGGCGATAAAAAAGTTCCGCGGTACGGGCAGCTGTTCATTCTGCCGCTGGGCGCGGCGCTGTTTTTGCTTTTGCTTGCACTTTCGTCGATGAGCAAGCGCGAAACGGTCGCCGTGCCGTCGGCGTTTTTGCTTGCCGTTTGCCTTCATCTTGCGTCATCCGTGCGTGCCGATATGCTCGACTACGAGCTGCTTGAGTTGGCAAAAAAAAGCGAAGCGGCGGGCGATTACCGCCGGGCGGCGAACGCTTATTACCGCTACGCCAAAAACAACGGCGACGATATTTCGGCGATGTACGACAGTGCCTGTGCGCTCTACCGGCTGGGCGACTATGCCGGTGCGGCGAAAATATGGGGGCGACTGCACGCTCCCGACCGCCTGATGCAATACAGGATTTTGCACAATCTCGGCAATGCTTTGGCGATGCGCGGTGATGTGCCGGGTCTCAAGGCAGCGATTGCGGCTTACGAACGGGCACTGCGCTACGAAAACGACCGTGAAACGCGCGAGAATCTGGAATGGGCACGGGGGCGTCTGATGCGTCTGATGCGCCGCGGTTTGCCGTCGGGCGGTGGCGCAGACTCCGGTGCGGCCGCGGCTGTTTCGACGCCGGTGCCGCATCGGCGCAGCGCCAAACAGGCAGCCCAAACCGTCGCACCGGTACCGGCCGCGGCCGGAATGAGCGACTACGAAACGGCACGGATACGCCGGCGGCTTGAACGTACGGGCAAGACGATGCTGTTTCGCCTGACGCCGCCGCAAAGGAGCGAGAGTGCGCATCCCTGGTAGTCTGACAATATGGGCCGTTGCCCTCACTGCCGTGTTCGCGGGCGAAACCGTGAACGTCGGGGTGTCGAAATCGGACGTATTCGTGGCCGAGCCGTTCATAGTGACGTATGCCTATGCAGCGGATGACGCCCTTGAGACGCGTTTCGTCCCTCCGGCGATGCGTCACGTTGCGGTCTTGGCGCGTGCGCGCCGAAACGAGGCCGATACGACCCGTGAAATATTCGCCCTGGCGGCATTGTCGCCGGGGCAAATCGTTCTGGACGGGGCGGGGGTCAACACGGCACGCCGCCGTTTCGAAAAAGATGCCGGCGATCGGTGGCAGTCGAAAGTCGCATGGACGCGCACGCGCTTCAAGCCGGTGACGATGCGTGTCAAGGCGCTTCCCGACGGTGCCGAGGCGGTCGGACGTTTCGTTTTGCGATCACGTCTCGACCGCAACGTGACGCGCCCCGACGAACCGGTGCGATTGACGGTGACGCTTGCCGGAACGGGAAACGTCGATGACATTGCCGAGATCGCACCGAAGATTCCGGGGGTAACGGTCGTGCCGTCCGAGCCGCTGCGACGCTACCGTATCGTCGGCGAAAACCTCGAAGCCAATCTGACGCAGCGTTTTACGCTTGTCGCCGAAAAAAGTTTCGTCGTGCCGCCGATCGTTTTGCGCGCGTTCGATCCGGTATCGAAAAAACTGTCGCTTCTTGCGACGCAGCCGCTGGCGGTTCGGGTCGGACAAGGCGCCGCGCCGCTTCGCGAGAACGATACAAAGGAGATGCCGATGAACGTTTCGCTGTTTTTTATTGCAGGCACCGCGGTGATCGCGGCGGTCGCAGGGTTCGTACTGGGATTTTCCGCGGCACGTTACCGCCGCCAAAATCGCCGTGAACGTTATACACCCGATTCGACACAGGCCCGATTCGTCGCGCTGCTGCGCCATATCGACGACCCGGAGGCGCGCCGCTGCGCCGAGGCGATCGAAAAAGAGCTGTACGAGGGCGCCGAGCCTCCCGACGACACGTGGATCGACGGGGTGATCGCACGGCTGGAGAGCAAGCGGCAGGTGCA
>CAZYEW010000107.1:0-5845 GCA_964646705.1 uncultured Sulfurimonas sp. | reverse complement strand
GCCGTCGAGATCGAACTTTTTCATATCGACCATTTTGATCGTCTGATCGTCGTACGTTTTGTAATAGAAACGAAGGTTCTTGGTATCTCTAACCAGGGTGAGCATCGTGTAGTCCGAGTAGATTTTTCCGCCCTCGATGGTTCTAGCGGCACCTACGGGGATATCGAAACTGTTGAGAATGTGAAAAACCTGCAAAACCCCTTTGTCCGCCGTTTCGGCGGGGATGGAACTGGCTGCGAACGCGGCGGCACGGACGAAGCGGGAAGGCGGCGTGAAATCACCGGGAAGTCCGAGCATGCCGGCTCCTTGTCCCAGCGGCTTGATCGTTGCACCGAAGACTTTGATGTTTTCGGGTGTATGTGCCATGAGGTTGACGTAATTGCGAAGATTCGTCATGTGCCAGTCGAACGTCGGCGAGTTGGTGATGACACCGACGGGGTTGTCGTAGACTTTGAGTTTGCCGTCGATCGGTTCGAAGACAATGCTCTTTCCGGTCCTGTCGTAGACAATGAAATGGAAAGGCTGTATCTGCGGAGGAAAGCCCGGCGTCAAGACCGGAGAGATCGCTACCTCGTTGTTCTCGATAGCCCTTTTGACTTCGTCGACCGTTTCGAACATCGAAAGTATCCACTGTGTGATATCCGACGAGGACATGGAGATGGACCGGTTCTTTTCGGTCGTGACGCTGTATTTCGCGTATCCGGGGAAGTAGAAACTTGCGGCGACCAGCCCCTTTTCGTTCATCCCGTCGACGATGACTTCGTTGTCGACGAGTATCATCCCTATCGAAGCATATTTCGACGTCCATGTTTTACCTTCACCGAGCGTCGTCGTGCCCGTGAACTTGTAGCCGCGCGGCACCACGACGACAGAGGTGTCTAGAAAGACACCGAACTCCACCGTCCGTCCGTTGATGACCGCATGGTCTTTTGTCGTGATTTGCAGTCCGGTGCAGGCATTCGCCGAGTTAAAGCCAATGGCCATCGCCGCGGCAGCGATCCATCCTAATGCTCGTTTTTTCATTTGTATTCCTTTGTATGGTGAGAATGGTCGATTTGCCGTCATTAGGGCCTTGACCCCGAATCCGTGAAGCCGATACGCACGATGCGGTAGCCTCGCTTCTTTAACAACTCGATGACGCTTTTTTCACCCAAAAAGTGCATCGCGCCGAAGGCGAAGAAGCAGGGGGCATCGCCGCATTGCCGCAGGCGTGCTTCGATGCGCTCGGCCATGCGGACGTTGCGGCGGTAGAGCAGGCGCTCAAGAAAGACCGATTCGACCTGCCGGTAGCGGGGTACGTGAAAGAGCGTGTGCTGAAAATAGCGCCGAAGGGCTTTCGCGTCGCCGTCGAGATAGAGCTTGACGAGTTTTTGTGAAGCATCGTGTGTTTTTTCGAGTTCGTCGAGAGTGCCTTCGAGCATCAGGCGCTGCTCGTCGAGGCTGAAACGGTCGAAAATCTCAAGCTGTTCATCGACGGTTTCGATACCTCCGGCGTGAATACCCTTGGCTTTGGCGTAGCGATAAACCTGCGTGTCGAGCGGGAGCAGCAGCGGGTAGCGCAGCTGGTTTTGCAGCGACGAAAGCTGCGTGGCAAGGGCCCAGACTTTCAGGCCGCCGAAGCGGGAGATGTCGACCGGAGGGTCGAGGCGCTTCAGATAGTTTTGGGTGCGGCGGTACAGCCGGTCGCCGAGCAGACGGCGCAGCGAGCGGGTGTCTCGGCGCTGCATCGCGCGTGCGGCGCTGCGCTGCGTTTGCAGCGTCATCGGCACTTCGGTATAGACGCCGCCGCGCGAACGTGCGATCAGGCGCTTGACGTTCCACGGAAGTTTGAGCTGCGGATCCGGAAGATGGATCGTGCCGTAGAGGTAGAAACGGACGGAACCTTTGCTGCCTTCCCATACAAAGGGCGAACCGTTTTGCGCAGCCAGTGAAACACACAGCAGCAGTACCGATACAAGAAGTTTCGCGACGATTTTCATAGCCTCATTATAGCGTTAAACACAACTTTAACCGTCGATGGATTAAAATAGCGCACCTTATTGCGGAGCGGCGAATGATCGTAGGGATCGAAGGAACGGTCGAGTACAAAGAACCGACGGTAGTGCATGTCAATGTTTCGGGAGTGATCTACGAGGTCTTCATTTCGCTGCAGACCTACGGGGCGATTCGCGGAAACCGGGTGAAACTGCATACGGCGCACATCATTCGCGAAGATGCCCAGCTGCTGTTCGGTTTTTTCGACAAAAGCGAAAAAACGCTGTTTATGCGCCTGATCAAAATCAGCGGCGTCGGTCCCAAAGTCGCGCAGGCGATCTGTTCGACGTTCACCCCCGCACAGTTCGCACAGGTGATCGCGGCGAACGATATCGCCCAGCTCAAGCGCGTGCCGGGCATCGGGCCCAAAAGCGCGGGGCGCATTCTTGTCGAGCTGGCCGGTTTCGACGCCGAACTGACCGCGGCGACGGCAACGCCCGCGGCCGCCGCGGCGGGCGAGGCGGCGCTGGCACTCGAATCGCTTGGATTCAAAAAAGAGCAGATCGCCAAGGCCCTGGCCAAATGCGAAGCGACGGAAACGGCCGCGTTGGTCAAAGAAGCGCTTAAAATACTGCAAAAACTCTAACATCGAAGGATCTGCATGAAATTAGCCATTCTGTTCGGCGGGGCGAGCTACGAACATGAAATCAGCATCGTCAGCGCCATTACCGTAATGCAGAAACTGCCGCGTTTCGAGCTGCTGTTCGTGTTCTGCGATCAGGACCATCGGCTCTATCTCGTCGAGCGTTCCAACATGAAGGCGAAATATTTTTCCGCCGGCGACTATAAAAAAGCGCCGCAGCTTGCGTTCAAGCCGGGCGGATTCGTACAGAAAAGACGGCTCGGCTCGACCGAATACGACCTTCCCGTGCTCAATCTTGTTCACGGCGCCGACGGCGAAGACGGCACGATGGCGGGACTGCTGCAGTTTTACGGCATCGATTTCATCGGGCCGCGGGTCGATGCGTCGGTACTCAGTTTCGACAAGCGCATGACCAAATGGTTCGCCCGCGGCCGGGGCGTGGCGGTGCTCGATTTCGAAGAATTGACGCCTGCGCGGCGCGACGTGAAACTTGCACTGCCGTGCATCGTCAAGCCCGCGCGGCTGGGCAGTTCCATCGGGGTGAGCGTGGTACGCGATGCCGATGCGCTCGATTATGCGCTTGACGTCGCATTCGAATTCGACGAAAGCGTCATCGTCGAGCCGTTCGTCGAGGGGGTCAAGGAGTACAACCTTGCCGGCTATCGGGGTGAAAATGGGCTGGTCTATTCCATTGTCGAGGAACCGCAAAAAGCGGATTTTCTCGATTTCGACAAAAAATATCTCGACTTTTCCCGTACCGCGGAGGTGCGAAGCGCCGAGATCGACGAAGCGCTCGAAGCGAAGCTGCGTGCGACGTTCGCACGGATCTACGAAGGATTGTTCGAGGGTGCCTTGATCCGCTGCGATTTTTTCGTGATCGACGGCGACGTGTACCTCAACGAAATCAATCCGATCCCCGGCTCGATGGCCAACTACCTTTTCGACGATTTTGAAGGCGCGGTGGCCGATCTGATCGGGCATCTGCCTGCCCGTCGCCGTATCGCGGTGGAATACCGCTACATTCATACCATTCACGCCGCCAAAGGCAAGTGAGGTGGCCGTACGCGAAATCGAATGCGGCGGTGCACGCTGGAAATTTTCGTACGAAATCGTCAACCCGTCGAAGAAACGAACGATCGTCTGGCTGCACGGCTGGGGTGCGAACAAAGGCCTGATGAAGCAGGCGTTCGGGAAAACGCTCGGCGGCTATCGGCACCTTTACGTCGATCTTCCGGGCTTCGGCGGTTCTTCGGCACCGCACCCCTACGACAGCGCCGAAGCCGCGGAAACGGTGGCGTGCTTGCTGCGTGAACTCGGTGCGGCCGATATCGCGGCGGTCGCGGGGCATTCGTTCGGCGGCAAAGTGGCGACCCTGCTCGATCCGCCGCTGCTGGTGCTGCTCGCGTCGGCAGGTATCGTCCGGCCCAAGCCGTTGAAGATTCGTATGAAAATCGCGCTGTTCAAAACGCTTCGGAAACTGGGACTGTCGAAGCTGCGCACATTGTTCGTCGCCGCCGACGCCAAAGGGCTCGATCCGATTATGTACGATACGTTCAAGCAGGTCGTTGACGAAGACTTTTCGCAGCGTTTCGCCGCGTTCGGCGGACGGGCACTGCTGTGCTGGGGGCGTGAAGATACGGCTACGCCGCTTGCCGGCGGCGAAAAAATCGCGTCGCTGATCAGGCACAGCCGCCTGGCGGTTTTCGATGGCGATCACTACTTTTTTCTCAAACGGCCCGAAACGGTTGCGCGGGAAATCGAAACCGAGCTGGAGGAGAGTGCATGAGTACCGAAACGATGCGGATTTTCGAAACGGCGACGCAGGCTGCGCTGGTTTTTTCGCTGGGCTGGTACCTGATTTTGAACCTTCAGTGGTACAGCTACAAAATCGAGCGGGTCGTGCTCAATCATCATCGCAGAATATGGCATCTGTACTGGTTCGTCCTGCCCTTTGCCGCCTATTTTTTGCTGGGCGACTTTTTCGTGTTCGTTTTTCCGTTCTGGCTGGCGGCCTTCGTGTGGTGGTACCGAAAACGCGACAAGAAGCTGGTGCTTACCTGGCGGGTGAAACGTTTTTTCATATTGCTGGCACTGGCGACGTTCTTCGGCGATTTTCTCTGTTTGCTCGGCGAAGGGTGCCGAACGCTGCCGCTGCTGCTGCCGCTGCTCGCGGCCTGGGCGCTTTCGACCGGAATCGAAAAATTTCTCTTTGCCGTTTACAAAAAAGAGGCGGCGCGAAAACTTGGCGCCATGCCGGATCTGACGGTGATCGCGGTGACGGGCAGCTACGGCAAAACGAGCATGAAAAACTTTATCGCATCGGTGCTTGCAGCGCACGGCGCGGTCTACATGACGCCGCGCAGTGTCAACACGCTCGGCGGGATCGTGCGCGATATCAATGAATCGCTGCCAGAAGGCACGCGCTATTACATTTGTGAAGCCGGAGCGCGGCGGCCCGGCGACATCCTCGAAATCGCCCGGCTGGTCCGGCCGCATTACGCCGTCGTCGGCAAGGTCGGCCCCCAGCATCTGGAATATTTCGGCTCGCTCGAAGCGATCGTACGTACGAAGCTCGAACTCGTACAGTCGCCGCGTCTCGTGCAGGCGTTCGTGCATGATGAAACGACCGACGAGCCGCACGAAAAGGTGCGTTTTTTCGGCAAAGAGATCGAAAACGTCCGTGCCGACCTGGGCGGCCTCGATTTCGATCTGAATTTCGGCGAAAACCGTCTGCATCTGCATGCACCCGTTCTCGGTGCGTTCAACGCGCTCAATATCGAAGCGGCCGTACTGGTCGCCCGGACGGTCGGGATGGACGATACGGCGATCGTGTCGGCCGTTTCGAAACTTCGCCCGGTCGAACACCGTCTGCAGCGTATCGATGCGGGCGGCAAAGTGATCTTGGACGACGGCTACAACGGCAATATCGAAGGAATGAAAGAGGGCATTCGTCTGTGTGCGCTGCATTCGGGACGCAAGGTGATCGTGACGCCCGGGCTTGTCGAAAGTACCGACGCGCTGATGGACGAACTGATCGACGCGATCAATCCGGTATTCGATCTGGTGATCGTCACCGGTGCGCTCAATGCCGCACGTTTCAAAGCCCGCCTCGACGGACCCGAAGCGCTTTACCTCGAAGACAAAAGCATGCTGACGCAGGTGTTGGCCGAGAAAACGCGCCCGGGCGACATCATCTATTTCGCCAACGACGCACCGAATTTCATTTGA
>CAZYEW010000106.1:0-5993 GCA_964646705.1 uncultured Sulfurimonas sp. | reverse complement strand
TTGGCATTGCCGCATTTTCCGGCGCCGCATTTCATCGCTCCGCCGCCGCCTTTGCAGGCCATCGGCTCATTGGGGTCCCAGCGGCTGTCGAAGTGCTCGTACAGCCACGTCGCCGCGCTTTGCAGCTGCGCATCGCTCATTCCCTGGCCGATCGGAGGCATCACGCCGAAGCGTTTGACCGCACGGGGCATGCAGCGTGCTTTTTGCGCCGAGGGATGGCGCAGGTAGTCTTTGACGAAAGCGACGAATTTGGCTTTGTCGTTGCCGAATTCGTATTTGAGTTTCGCACTGACACGCACGAACGGCGGGGCTTTCATGGTTTGCATCATCGCCTGTTTTTTCGCCATGCGTGCTTGCGGGCTGAGTTTCATCATGTCGGCTTTCGTAAACGGCATGTCGATCATGTGGCAGGCCGTACATTTGCTTTCGATGACGGCGTTGGAGGCGAAGAGTGCCGAGGCGGCGAGCATCAGCATTGCTGACAGTGTTTTTTTCATGGACGGTCTCCTGTGTTTTGATGGTACCGATTATAGCCGATTTGCGTGAAGCGTACGTGAAATCACGCCGCTTCTTTTTTCAGTTTATGTTTCTCGTACATCTCGTACAGAATCGGGATGATGAGCAGGCTCAGCACCGCCGACGTCACGACGCCGCCGATCATCGGTGCGGCGATGCGCTGCATCACTTCGCTGCCTACGCCGTGGGTGTACATGATGGGCAGCAGCCCCGCCAGAATCGCGAAAACCGTCATCAGTTTGGGGCGTACCCGCTGGACGGCACCTTCGTAGATGGCCGCGTTCAAATCGGCGAGGCCGAATTTCGAACCGAGCCGTGCTTTGGCTTCGGCGATACTTTCGGTCAGGTAGACGATCATGACGATCGCCGTTTCCGCCGCCACGCCGAGCAGGGCGAGAAAACCGACGATGACGGCGATGCTCATATTGAACTGGAGCAGGTCGATGTAGAGCAGTCCGCCCAGCAGCGCGAAGGGCAGGGTGAAAAAGACGATCAGCGTCGGAACGAGGCGTTTGAGCGCCAGGTAGATCAGCAAAAAGATCACCAGCAGTACGGTGGGGACGATCCAGACGATGCGTTGCATCGCCGAGGCGAGGTATTCGGACTGGCCGGCCCATTCGATACGGTAGCCCGGCGGCAGTTCGAGGTCCTTGAGCGCTTCGACGGCGGCTTCTTTGTACGTTACGGCACTGATGCCGTTTTGCGGCGTGATGTAGACGAAGGTGACGGGGGTGGCCATTTCGCTTTTGATAACCGAGGCGCTTTCGCGGTAGTGCACGTTCGCGAACGTCGAAAGCGGGACGAAGCCCAGCGGTGTTTTGATGTCGATGGCGCGGATCTCTTCGAGGCTTCGGCGCTCGTCCTCTTCGAGGCGCAGGGCGACGGGGTAGCGTTCGAGCCCTTTGTACATGGTCGTCACTTTCATTCCCCCGATGGCGGTGGCGGTGTATTGCAGCAGGAGGTCTTTGGTGATGCCGTAGCGCTGCAGTGCCTGTTCGTCGATATCGATATCGATGTAATAACCCGCGCTTGCCTGATCGGCGAAGACCGAGAGGGTTTGCGGCAGGGCGCGCAGTTTCGTTTCGATGGCGTGGGCGACACGCTGAAGCCCGTCGTTGTCGGTGCCGAAAAGCTTGATGCCGACGGGGGTCCGGATGCCGCTGAGCAGCATGTCGATGCGCCCGCGGATGGGATAGGTCCACGAATTGACCAGGCCGGGTACCTGCAGGGCGTCTTCCATTTCGGCCATCAGCTTTTCGTAGGTCATGCCTTCGCGCCACTGCGAGGGATCTTTGAAGGTGATGATGGTTTCGATCATGCCCAGCGGGGCCGGGTCGGTTGCGGTATCGGCGCGGCCGCCTTTGCCGAAGACCGTGGCGACCTCGGGGAAGCTTTTGATGATTTTGTCGGTTTTTTGCGTCAGGGCCTTGCTCTGGTCGATACTGATGCCGTAGGGCGTGACGGGCATGTACATGAACGTCTGTTCGTTGAGCATCGGCATGAATTCCCAGTTGAGTTTCTGGTACAGCGGTACCATGTACGCCAGCAGTGCCAGTGCCGCGGCGATGACGAGCCAGCGCAGTTTCATGCCCCAGACCAGCAGCGGATGGTACAGCCAGATGAAAAAACGGTTGAGCGGGTTTTTCGATTCGCTGGGGATCTTGCCGCGTACGAAATAGATCATCAGCACCGGCACCAAGGTGACCGCCAGCAGGGCGCCGGCGGACATGGCGAAGGTTTTGGTGAACGCCAGCGGCGTAAAGAGCAGCCCCTCCTGGCCGCTGAGTGCGAAGATCGGCAGAAACGACACCACGACGAGCGCCAGCGCGAAAAAGATCGGCCGCCCCACGAGCTGAGCGGCTTCGACGATGGCGGCGATGCGTTCGGCATCGCTGAGCGTTCGGCCGAGTTCGTGTTCTTTTTTGTGGATGGCTTTGTGGGCGTTTTCGATCATGACGATGCTTGCATCGACCATCGCACCGATGGCGATGGCGATGCCGCCCAGACTCATGATATTGCTGCCGATACCGAAGAGTTTCATCAGCAAAAAAGTCATACCGATCGTCAGCGGCAGCACGATCAGCACGATCAGCGACGAGCGCAGGTGCATCAGGAACAGTCCGATGATGACGACGACGATGATGCTTTCTTCGATGAGGGTGTGTTTGAGGGTATCGACGGCTTTGTCGATCAGGCCCGAGCGGTCGTAGACGGTCACGACGTCGACACCGTCGGCTTTGAGGGTTTGCATTTTGGCTTTGATACGCTGGATGACACTGTAAACGTCTTCGCCGTAGCGCACCATCACGATGCCGCCGACGACTTCGCCCTGCCCGTTGAGATCGGCCATACCCCGCCGCGCGGCAGGAACGAGTTCGAGCCGCCCGAGCTGCGAAAGCGTCACGGGGACGCCGTCTTTGGTCGTGACGACGAGATCGCCGATGTCGTCGAGACTTTTGAGGTAGCCTTTGGCCTGAATCATCCATTCGTAGCCGTTTTGAATCACGATACGGCCGCCGGTGTCGTTGTTGTTCTTTTTGAGCACGTCGGCGACCTGTTTGACCGAGAGGCCGTAGCGCACGAGTGCATCGTTGTCGATCGTGATCTGATAAGTCGGCACGAAGCCGCCGATCGATGCGACGTCGCTGACGCCGTCGACGCCCATCAGGGCGTATTTGTAGTAATAGTCTTGCAGGGTACGAAGCTGCGCGAGGTTTTTGGTTTTGGAAACGAGGGCGTATTCGTAGACCCAGCCCACGCCCGAAGCGTCCGGCCCCAGCGCGACTTCCATGCCTGCGGGCAATTTGCTCTGAATGGCGGCGAGCTGTTCGAGGACGCGGCTGCGGGCCCAGTACAAATCGGTCCCTTCTTTGAAGATGATATAGATCAGCGCGTTTTCGTAGGTGGAATACCCGCGCACGGTTTCGATGCCCGCGATGGCGAGAAACTGCGCCACGAGCGGATAGGTACCCTGGTCTTCGATGATTTCGGGACTCTGGCCTTTCCACGTTACCTGCACGATGACCTGCGGCGGCGACAGGTCGGGAATGGCATCGAGCGGCGTGTTCTTCATCGACCAGTAGGAGCCGACGATAAGAAACAGCGTCGCCATCAGGATCAAAAAGCGGTTGCGGACGCTGAACGCGATGAGTTTTTCAATCATGACGCATCCTTCAGTACAGCCCGTTGATCTGCGCGTCGGAGTCCATCATGAACAAAGCGTTGTCCACGACTTCATCGCCTTCGGAAAGGCCCGAAAGAACACGGTATCGGTGGCGGTCGAGGGGTTCGACGCCGATTTCGACGGGTTCGTACTCGCCTTCGTATTCACCGACGATAAAGGCGTACCATGTGCCGTTTTTGCGGATAACCGCCGTACGCGGCAGCGTCAGGTAGTCGCGCGCTTCGGGCGATGCCGAGAGGGTGACGTACATGCCCGGCAGCAGACGGCCCTCGGGATTGGCCGCTTCGAGGCGCAGCGTTGCCGTCGCCGCCTTGGCGTCGATGTCGGGGATCAGCAGGCGTTTTTGCGCACTGAAATTGCCGTCGACGCCGACGGCGCGAAAGCTGAAGCGCGTGAGCGTCGCCAGCCGCGGCAGCTGTTTTTGGTAGAGCTTGGCTTCGACCCAGACCTTGTCGAGATTGACGACGCGAAACAGCAGCGCACCGGTTTTGAACGCACTGCCCTGATTGATACGCTTTTCGAAAAGCCATCCCGAAACGGGGGCGTAGAGCGTCGTGAATTCCGAAACTTTGCGGGTTTTGGCAATGCGGTCGATTTCGCGTTTGGAAACCCCCAGCAGGCGCAGTTTCGAGCGGGCGCTTTGCACCATCGCCTTGTTGGGGCGTTTGGCGTCGTAGCGCAGGGCGTTGAGGTAATCTTCTTTGGCCTGAAGGACTTCGGGCGAGTAGATTTTCGCCAGTGCCTCGCCGCGTTTGACGTAGGCGTAGCGCGTGTCGGCGTAGAGGGTTTCGACGTAGCCGCCGAAGCGGGGGACGATATCGTAGATGCGGTCGTCTTCGGCCTTGACGTAACCGTAGTTCGTTTGCGACGGTGCCGCTTTGACGCGCGTGACTTTGACGGTCTGTACGGCAAAGAGCTGTTCGACGCTCGGGCGTTCGGCCGCACCGAGGGTGAGCGAAACGAACAGCGCGCAAAGGGCGGTTCCGCGGACGAGGCGGGTGAGTCGGGATGTTTGAAGGGTCATTCGGTTTCTCCTGTAAGGGCGTTGAGCGTGGCCAGGGCGCGGCGGTAGGCGGCTTCGGCGGTGATGCGCTGTTCATCGAGACGCAGTTTCTGTTCGAGCAGGTCGATGTAGGCGAACAGCTCGCCGCCGCTTCGGATTTTGGCGTTGCTCAGGTCGAACATATGCGCGACTTGCGGCAGGCTCTCTTCGACGATGATGCGGTGGACGCGGTAGGCTTCGGTCAGCTCGGCCCAGGCACGTTCGAAATCGCTGCGGACGCGTGCACGGGTGTCGGCACGTTCGCTGCGGGCGGCCAGCGCTTCTTTGCGTGCGGCTTCTTCGGCGTCGTGCTGGGTGCCGTAGATCGGCAGCGAGGCACCGACGGTAATGCTGGCGTAATCGGGATGGGCTTCACGGTAGAAATAGCCCATTTTGACGTAGGGGTCCGCATCGCTTTCGGCCGCTTTGAGCGCACTTCGGGCTTCGGCGGCTTCGGTTCGGGCGGATGCCACCCGTACGTCGGGATTGGTATCGAGACGCGCAAGCAGGGCGGCTTTGTCGGGCAGGGGGCCTACGGGTACGCCGACGTTCACCGAATCGGCGGGAGCCTGTACGAGGTAGGCAAGTTTCGCCCGCTGTGCCGCCAGGGCTGCACGCAGCTTTTCGGTGCGGATCTTGATCTGCGAGAGGGTCAGTTCCGCCGACATGATGCCCATGTGCCGGCTGTTCTGCGTCGAGGTGTAGGCGGTGTTGAGTTCGATGTTCTGGCGGGTCAGTTTGCGGTAGTCGTCGAGAACCTGCAGTCTTTGCGTCAGTTCGTCGATGGTGTAGGCGGTTTTGCGGACCGCTTCGGCGAGTTTGACGCGAGCGGCTTCGAGCGAGGCGAAAACGACGCGTTTTTTCGCGCCGACGTCACGGGTACGTGCATCGCGCTTGCCGAACCACGGAAATTTCTGCGTCAGGTTGACGGCGCTGTACTGCATCGGTTCGAGGCTGCGGTCGAACGGGTCGTCGAACTGGATATCGTTGAGCGTCAGCGAAAGCTGCGGGTCGTAGAAATTTCGGCTGGCACTTTCGTAGTCGTCGAAGGCGCTGAGGCGTTTTTCGATCGCTTGAAGCGACGGATGGGCCGCAAGTGCGCGTTTGACGAGTGCTTCGGTCGTCGCACCGAAGAGCGCGGCGGCCGTCAGCAAAAGCAGCAAAAAAGACTTCATGGCGTACCTTTGATCAACCCGGTCGGGGGTTTTGATGTTTTATTGTAGTGAACTTGCGTGCATAAAGTGTGCACGG
>CAZYEW010000105.1:0-6065 GCA_964646705.1 uncultured Sulfurimonas sp. | reverse complement strand
CCTCTCACCTCTCACCTCTCACCTCTCACCTCTCACCTCTCACCTCTCACCTCTCACTTCTCACTTCTCACCTATTGCAACCCAAGTTGCAAACCTTCCGCCCTTTTTCAAGATAGAATTTCAACAGTTGAGTCAATAAGACTAAAATAATTTCAAGGAGTGAAACATGTTAGTAACAAGATTTGATCCATTTAAAGAATTTAACGAGCTCCGCCGCGGGTTCGACTATCTCAATACCGTTTTCAACCAGCTCGAAGAGGGAACGGCGAACGAGAAAAAAACGGCGTTCGTACCGACGGTCAACACACGAGAGGCCGACGACGCCTATTACGTCGAAGTCGATCTGCCCGGTATCAAAAAAGAGGATATTTCAATCGACGTCGATGAAAACGTCCTCACCGTATCGGGCGAACGCAAAGTGACCGAAGAGCACAAAGAAGACGACTACTACAAAGTCGAAAGCCGCTTCGGACGCTTCGAGCGCAGCTTTACGCTTCCCGAGGACGTCGATGCGGACAACATCGAAGCCGAATCGAAAGACGGGGTGCTGACCATCAAGATTCCGAAAGTTCAGCAAGTGGACAAAGCACCCAAAAAGATCGAAATCAAGTAAGGAGGAGACGATGAGCAACGTAACCAAAGAACTGCAAAACGTCGAGAAAAAAGTCGAAGAAGGCGTCATCGAAACCGCCAAAAAGGCCAAAGAGGTGCTGGCCAACGTCGCCAGCCACATTCCGTTCGCCAACCTGGCGCACAACCGGGAAAAAGAGACCTTCACGGTCGAAATCGACCTGCCCGGCGTCAAAAAAGAAGATATCGAAGTGACGATCGAGGGCGATTACCTGAACGTGTCGGCGGTGCGCTACATGAAAGAAGAGACGAAAAAAGAAGATTACTACCTGCTCGAAAGCGCATTCGGAAAATTCGCACGCAGCTTCTACCTGCCCGACGACATCGACCGCGAAAGTATCGATGCCAAATACGAAGACGGACGGCTGGTGATCACGTTCGAAAAAGTGCCTGAGAAGAAACGCCGCGAAGTCGCCGTGAAGTAAGGAAAAGACCATGAAATCGATTAAAACGATCCTTGCCACGGCGGTGCTGCCGCTGATGCTGGCGGCACAATCGCTGAGCAGTGCCCCGCAAAACGACGATCCGTTCGCGGCGATGCTTCAGCTGCAGCGTGAAATGGATGCCGCGATGGCACGTTTTCACGAACGCATGATGCGAAACGCCGATTTCGGTGATTTCATGAGCCTGCACGCGATGATGCCCAGAGTCGACCTGGTCGACAAAGGCGACCGTTACGTGCTGAGCATGGAAATCCCCGGTGCCGACAAGCAGAGCATCGATATTCATACGGAAAACGGCATTTTGACCGTGACCGCCAAGCGCGAAGAAGTACGTGAGGACAAAAACGACACGTACGTACGTCACGAGCGCAGCGTCAGCAGCTATGCGCGCAGCGTGATGCTGCCTGCCGATGCCGATGCCGAACATCTGAAATCGGACTATAAAAACGGAGTCCTGACGGTCACCGTGCCCAAAAAGAAGCTATAATAGCGCAATCAACGGGGCCCGCCCCCCGATAAAAGGAATCTATCCATGCTGCAACTTCCCAACCCCCATCAGGACCTGATCGACCGTTTTTCCAAAAACAGCAAAATCGCCGGCATCATCTTTTTGATCCTGGGGCTGATCGGTATTTTCTTTCCGGTCTTCATGTCGCTGACCAGTGCCATTTTCTTTGGATGGCTGCTGCTGTTCACCGGTATTTTCGCAGGGATGCATACCTACGCCACCGCCCGCGGCGACTGGATGGGATGGCTCAAAACCTTTATCCTCGTCGTGACAGGAGCCTTGGTGATCGTCAATCCCGCTCCCGGCATCGCCGCACTGGGCATTATTTTCGCCATCTATTTCATGTTCGACGCGTTCAGTTCCACCGCCGTCGCACTGAACATGCGCCCCGCGCCGATGTGGTGGGTCGTACTGCTCAACGGAATCATCTCGTTCGCACTGGCGATCATCTTTCTCGTCGACTGGCCGATGGGCTCGATGGTGCTCGTCGGACTCTTCGTGGGCATCAGCCTTTTTTTCGACGGCATCGCCCTGCTGACCCTTTCGAGCAGCGTCAAGAAACTCTGAGCCTTTGCGGCTTCGCTTCGGCGGAATCGCTCCCTAACGGATCGTTGACACGCCCGATGCTATAATTACGCAAAGGAAAATCCATGAAACGCATTTTCGAAGGTTTCTTCGCCGCACTCGACGAAATTTGGCGATGGAAAACGATTTTGACCATCCTGATCGCCGCGGGTGTCTCGACCGCGCTGTGGGCACTGATCGGGCTGCTGTTCTGGCCGCACCTCATCGCTTTCACCGACAAGATGATCGACTGGCTTCCGTACGCGATGCTTCGTTCCAACGGAGCATGGATGCTTTCGACGTTCATCTGGCTGCAGGCGATCATGCTCACCGTCGCGGTCCTTTCGCTGATGCTGAGCGTCTCGTTCTACCGCGAACTGCCCAAAGAAAAACACACCAAAGCCGCCGTGTTGACGCTGGTGCTCGTGACCGCTTTCTGGACGATCGTCTGGTTCTTCAAGGGCGAAACGGTCTACGCATGGGTGCTGCACTGGTTCAACACCCTGCCCTTCGATACGGTCGAAAACGCCGTCAGCGCGATGCTCGTGCTCTACATGCTCTACAACGGCGTCATCATTACGATGGTATTTTTCGCCAGCCTCTATTCGCCGGTGTTGCTGCGCCGCGTGCGCGAACGCCACTTTCCGTTCGAGAGCATCCATCCCGAAGCGCAGATGCGAAGCGTCGGCTACACGATCCGCGACACCTTCTACTTTATCGTCGGTTCGGCGGTACTCCTGCCGGTATTGTTTATCCCCGTCTTGAATGTCTTCGTGCAGATTCTGCTGTGGATCTGGCTCGTCAAAGACACGTTCACCTACGACGTCGCCGCGCTGTTCTACAGCCCGAACGAAATCAAAAAAATCAAGAAGCGCAACGGCTTTTTGTGGCTGATCGCAGGCATCACTGCATTGTTCAACTTCTTTCCGCTGATCAATTTCGCCGGCCCCTTCATCGGCGAAATCATGATGTTCTACTACCTCGTCAGCCTCAAAGGGCAATCCCGCTCAGTCTGACTCGGCGTCGTCCGCCGCCAGCGGCGTACCGTTGCGGCGGTGCCATTTTACGATCATTTCCCACGCATCTTCGGCACTTTCGGTGAAATAGAAAATTTCGGCATCTTCAGGGTCGATCACGCCCTCTTCGACCAGCAGGTCGAAATTGACGATGCTGCGCCAATACACTTCGCCGACGAAAACGATCGGCAGCGGGTCGATCTTGCGCGTCTGTACCAGCGTCAGCAGTTCGAAGCACTCGTCGAGCGTCCCGTAACCGCCGGGAAAAATGACCAGTGCCTTGGCCCGCCGTAAAAAATGGAGCTTGCGAATGGCGAAATAGTGCAGCTGAAAACAGAGCTCAGGCGTGATGTAGGGATTGGGGTACTGTTCGTGCGGCAGGGTGATATTCAAGCCGATGCTTTTGGCACCCACATCGTAGGCGCCGCGGTTGGCGGCTTCCATAATCCCCGGTCCGCCGCCGGTCATCAGCGTGACGCGGGCATCGTCGGGGCCTTTGCCGCTGCGGCCGACAATGCGGCCGAATTCACGGGCGATGTCATAATAATGGCTCTTGGCCAATATCCGCCGTGCAATACGCAGCTCGCCTTCGAGCGCCTCGTCGTTTTCATGGGCACAGGCATCTTCGAGCACTTTCACCCGCCGTTTGGCCTCGGCTTCTTCGACGATGCGCGTCGAGCCGAACACGACGATCGTGTGCTCGATACCGTGCTCGCGCAGCAGCAGTTCGGGTTTGAGGTAGTCGATTTCCAGCCGTGCACCGCGCACTTCGTCACGGCGCAAAAACGCCGGATCGCGGTCGGCCTCGATATAGTTGGGGTGCGCCATGATCGCTTCGATCCGCTTGCGTGCCTCGGGATCTTCTTCGCTGGGTTTGGGGTGCTGCCACGGCAGAGGCTTGCGGTGGTGCTTCGGCGCCGCGCGGAAACGGTAATGGTGGGGCATCGGAATCTCCTTCGTTTTTTTCGATTCTATCGAAAAAGCTATGCTAAAATCCTTTTCATGCAAAAGTTTTTCACCCGCCTCGCGGCGCGATACCGTGCCGGCAGCATCCCCGTGTCTCTGGCACTGCTTCTCGCAGCGGCGGGCGTGCTTCCGCTTTTGCCCGATACGATGCTCGGCGGCGTATTCAATCCGTACAAAACCTGGGCCATGACGGTCGTCATCGCGGCGATCGCCTTCGCGGGGTTTCTTGCCGTTCGCTTCTTCGGCCGACGGCACGGGGTCTTCGTCACCGGCGCGGCGGGCGGACTGATCTCATCGACGGCGGTGTCGATCACGATTTCGCGCCTGTGGCGCCGTGCCCGCCAAAACGACGCACGCGTTTACGCCGCGGGCATCGGGATTGCCTGTACCTTTATGTACCTGCGGGTGCTGCTCGAAACGGTCATCGTCGATCCGCCGCTGGCACAGCGTCTGGCCTTGGCCTTCCTCGCGGCCGCAGCGATGGGGCTCGGTCTCAGCCTGTGGTGGTACCTGCGTTCGCCGACCCCGCCGCCCGCACTCGACGAAAGCGGTATCGTGCACGACCCGCTGCAGCTCTCCGACGCATTGAAATTCGGCATTTTATTCGGGATCATTTACGGCGCGGTGGCGTTCACGAAAGCCCGCTACGGCGACCTCGGGGTCTATGTCGTCGCTTTCTTTTCGGGTCTCACCGACGTCGATGCCATCACCCTTTCGCTCGGCCAGGCCGCCCATGCGAAAACCCTGCCGCAGCACACCGCCGCCGAAGGCATCGTGATCGCTTCGGTCACCAATTCGCTCGTCAAACTCGGTATCGTCCGCTGGATCGGCGGCGGCAGACTCGCCCGCCCCGTCGCCGTTTTTTTTGCCGTTACGCTTGGCGCGCTTGCCGGTTTTTTGCTGCTAACCTGAAAAAACGGCAGCGCTCTAAGCCGGAGCATGTTACCTTTGTACTTTCAGAAAGGTTTATTGATGACAGAACATTCCGTCGCCGTCTTTATCGACGTCGAAAACATTCACTACTCGACCCTCAACAACTATTCCGAAACACCCGACTGGAGCAGTATCCTCAATGCCTGCAAAGCCTACGGACGCATCGCGTCCATTCAGGCCTTCGGCGACTGGATCGAATTCAAAGACGAAATTTCGCAACTCCAGAAAAACGGCATTCAGCCGATCTTCGTCCCGCTCTCGCAAGACGGCAAAAGCAGCCTCGACTGTTACCTCACCGTCGCGGCAATGAAACTGTTTTTTCAAAACGATACCGTCGATACCATCGTGCTCGCTTCGGGAGACCGCGATTACATTCCGCTGCTCGCGGAGCTCAAGGCCATCGGCAAGCGCATCGTCATTCTCGGCGTCAAAGAGACCATCTCGCACGACCTCGTCACAATCGCCGACGATATCATCGCGTACGAGCCCGACAGCCACGAGCAGGTCGAAACCGCCCACCGTACCCTCCCCGAACCTGTTCGCCGCTATATTCTCGACACCCTCGAAGCGCTCGAAAAACTTTCGCAGGAAGGTCGCTGGGTCAACCTTGCCAGGCTGGGGCTTGCACTGAAAAAAGACTCGACGTTCAGCCACAGCCGCTACGGCTACAAAAAACTCGTCGAACTGCTGCTCGACATTCCCGAAGTCGAAATCCAGTACGACAATTTCGAAAAAACGATCGCCTTCGCCCGCCTCGCCGCTTCACGGGAGCCGTCGCAGCCTTCTGACCGAAGCTATCGGGGAACGATCGACTATATCAACTACGACAAAGGCTACGGCTTCATCGGCTCCGACGAAATTCCCGAAAGTGTTTTTTTCCATTTTACGCGGCTGATGTCCTGCCCCATCGAAGAACTTCAGCCCGGCGACGCAGTGCAGTTCAGCCTCTACGAAACCGAACGCGGCCTCGGTGCCGAGAATATTGAGAAGGTTGCGGAGTGAAGA
>CAZYEW010000104.1:0-6095 GCA_964646705.1 uncultured Sulfurimonas sp. | reverse complement strand
TCACAAAAACATCGATCATTCATCCGCTTTTTGTGATAACCCTGCACATTTGTCTTCATTTTTCGCTGCACCCTTTTTTAAAACACCTTCTTCACCAAAAATCATACCCAATGTTTTTTCAAAAAGCAACCCAAACCCAAAAATAAAAACTGCTACTATCGAGAAATCACCGAAAGCTCCCCAAAGACTCCCGACAAGCCGCCGATATCTGATCGGCGACAACTGACGCGCCACTTTTTTTACCCTTTTTTTCGTTATAATGAACAGTAGCAGGAGGATATGATGCGAACGTTATGGCTACTTGGACTGTTTATGGTCGGTTTTCTAAACGCAGGTGAAACATTGACGTTTCATAAAGGCTGGCAGCTTGCGGCAACGCCGCAGGCCGTCGAATCGATGACGGTGTTCAACCCGCACGCGAAAATCGTCTGGGCCTACGATGCCGCATCGAAGCAGTGGCAGGGCTACAGCCCCGATGCCAACCTCACGGCGGAACTCCGCCAAGCAGGCATCGCACCGCTCGACAGACTGGACGCTTTCGAGGCCTTTTGGATTCGAAGCGACGCGGAGTGGGCGCTCACGCTGCCCGACACCCGGCTTTCCGCTGCAGACGAAGCGGCGAAACTTCACCTTGAAAACGGCTGGAACCTCGTTTCGATTCCCGACGATTCCATCCTCGATACGTCAATGTTTTCGGGTATGAAAATATGGAAATACACCAAAGGAACCTGGGAAACGACCGTCGACGCGCCGTTTCCTCCCGCCAAGGCGATCGCCGCAGCCGAAGGGGTATGGATTTACAGCGACCGCAAACGCGATATCGACATCGGCGAAGCCGCCTCGCGGCTGCACACGTTTCAAACGCGCGAAGCGATGGAAGCCTACATTCGCGAAATGGCGCACGAAAGGGGCGTCCCCTGCCGCGAAATCTGCATCCTCGAACCGCAAATCCTTTACGATGAAGGCATCACGGACCAGGTTGCGCAAGAAACCCCCGAAGCCGATGATGCCACGACGACCAACGTCCAAGAAGCCGGTATCGACGAATCGGATATTCTCAAGCATGACGGCAAAGCCGTTTTCTTCTACAACCGCGACGCCCGGCGCATCGACGTACGCACCTTCGACGCGATCGCAGCGCAAGAAAACGACCCCGTCTCCTCGATCGGCGTGAGCGGAGAACTTGAGGCCATGTACCTTGCCAGCAACCGGCTGATCACCGTGACGGCGGAGCAGCGCTACTATCTGCTCGACGAACCGATGGCACGCATCGTCGCACCCGAGTACGAACCGTCACGCTTCACGCTGACCTTCTACGACGTTTCCGACATCGAAAACATCCGCAAAGTTTCCGAAACCTCCATCGACGGCAGCTACGTCGAAAGCCGCCTCAAAGACGGGACGCTCTACCTGATTTCAAGCTACAGCCCTTATGTCCGTTTCGACTACCCCGTCGTCTATCCCGACACCAACTGCAGCGAAATCTACCGTGCCATGCGGGGGAAACCCGTCGGCCCGTCGGCAATCTGCGACAGCACCGGGGCCTGTACCTATCCGCCGAAAACACCTTTGCAACTGCGCTACGAAGCAGAAGGCTGCGCCCAATACCGCTACGACGCCAACGGCACGGCATGGTACTACGACTACGATCACCCTGTCGTCGCCAACGAATATCTCACGCCCAAACTTTACGGGAAACAGGGCACCGAAGAGTACCTTCAACCGCAGCGTTTCTACGCCCCGTACAAACTCGACCAGGAAAACACCATTACCTCCATCGGCGCCTTCAACGTCGCCGACGGCACGCTTGCGCAGCGTGTCGCATACGTCGGCGAAGCGTGGACGCAATACGCTTCGGCCGATGCGCTCTACCTGGCCGCGACGCGCTATCCGCGCTATTACGATCTTGCCCATACGACCCCGCGTACGGCGCTGTACAAATTCGCACTCGATAACAATCTTTCGTACAAAGGACGCGGCTTCGTCGACGGAACACTGCTCAATCAGTACAGCCTGAGCGAATACCGCGGCGTCCTTCGCGCAGCGACGACCGAAACGGCAGGGTGGCGGGATCCGCAAACACACAATCGCGTCGTCACCCTGCGCGAAAACGGCGAAGGCGACCTTGTCGGCCTGGGCGAACTCGAAGGCCTCGGCGAAAAAGGCGAACGCATCCGGGCGGTACGATTCATGGGAAAACGGGGCTATGTCGTAACCTTCTTGCAAACCGACCCGCTCTATACGATCGATCTTTCCGATCCCGCCGCACCGAAAAAAGCGGGCGAGCTGAAAATCAGCGGCTTTTCCGAATACCTGCACCCGGTGGGTGAGAACCTCTTGCTTTCGATCGGACGCGATGCCGACGAAACCGGCAGGCAAAAGGGGCTGCAGCTCGAACTTTTCGATATCAGCGATTTCGCGCATCCTCGCCTGAGCGACAAAGTCAGCGTCGGCGACACCGCGACGTACAGCGAAGTCGAGCATAATCCAAGAGCCTTCGTCTACCGCGCCAGCGACCGGCGTTTCGCTTTCCCGCTGTACCGATACGACGGACGGGACTACGGCGTGGGGCTCGACGTCTATCGCGTCGACGGGATGAAGCTCAAACGTGAAGCTTCGCTGCGCAGCGAAGCTTCACGGCAGTGGTACAACTTCGAAGGGCGCGGCCTGCTTTTTAATTTCGACGCGACGACGTATGCCGCTTTGTTCAAAGGCAAAGCGGTCGTCACCACCACCTTGCAAGGAGAACGACCATGAAAGTACTGAGCATGTTTCTGGCACTGTGGCTGCTCGCCGGCTGCGGGAGCGACAACGCCTCGAACCCAATAAACAGCGGCAATTCGACGTATACCCCGCCGCAGCCCGAAGGCGTTGCCGAAAACGATCGCCCGCCCTCGCCTCCGGCCGTACCGTAAGCGCTTTTTCGCTAAAATCGGTCTATGCACGAATCCCACCACTGGACCTGGCGGCGCATCAAGCGCCATATCCGTTACTATTGGCGTCAGCTCCTCGACGACAACCTCATCTATTACGCATCGAGCATGAGCTTCTACACCATTTTCACCATCGTGCCGCTGATGATGATTTTACTCTCGGTCACGATGTCGATGCCGAGTTTCAAAGAACATTATGTCGAACTTAAAAACTTCCTGATCGACAACCTGCTGCCCGTACACTCCGAAGTCATTCCGCAATACATCGATCAGTTCCTCGCCAACAGCGGAAAGCTCAGCGCCATGGGTTCGTTCACGATCATCGTCGCCTCGATGCTCTTCTTTCAGAACTACGAACACATCGTCAACAAAATTTTCCACACCAAAGCCCGTTCGCTGTGGGACTCCATTACCACCTACTGGACGCTGCTGACCTTCACGCCGCTGGCCTTCGGGCTGTCGATCTACCTGTCGGCCAAGGCGATGGCGATGCTCGACGCCTACGGGGTGACACCGTGGTTCAACCTGATGACGCTGTTGCCCTATTTCATCATCTGGACCCTCTTTTTCATTATCTACAAAATTTCGCCCAACACCAACGTCACGACCCGCGCGGCCTTCATTACCTCGTTCATTATCGCCATCGTCTGGACGATCGCCAAAAACGGCTTCGTCTACTACGTCTTCTACAACAAAACCTACACCACCATCTACGGGTCGTTCTCGATCCTGATTTTTACCTTCGTATGGATCTACGTGTCGTGGATCATCTTCATCTACGGGCTGAAACTATGCTACCTGATAGACCGCGCCTACAAATACGGCCGCGGCATAAGCAAGAAAGAGCCATTTTACCGGCTGCACCTTCAGCTGGAGCATCCCAAGCACTCCTAACGGCACCAGCGTCCATCCCGCCATGTGCACCGACGAAGGCGTACAGGGAATCGCCAGCCACAGGCGCAAAAGGCCGTCGAGCGCATCGCCCGCTCCCGCAAGGTGCAAAACGATTTCGATCGGATAGAACACCGCGAACGCCATCGTCCACAGCGGCGAAAGCACATGCCAGAGCGAAAACAGGCCGAACAGCCGCAGCCCGATAGGCAGCATCGCCGCATAGACCCACCAGTGCAGCCAGAAAAACCGTGCCGCTTTGTGCCGGAATCGAAAAAGCCGCAAAAACGAAAAGACAAAAAACACGCCCGAAACCGAAAGCCAAAAACCGATCGAAAATATCAGCCGAGGCCAGATCGCAGCCAACAATGCCGCCGCTACCGCAAGCGACGCAACCGAAACCAGCTTCACGCCCCTGTCGTGCAGCACGAAGCCGATCAGCAGCATCGCATACGCCCGCAGCATCGAAGGCGGCGCGTCGAGCAGCGCCACATACCCGAACATCAATACCGCGACGACCATGAACAGATCCCTGCGAATATTGCGCCAGGGAAAACAGCGCGACTGAAAAAATCTGTAAAACGGCGCCAGCAGCCAAAAGAGCGAAACGCTCAGCAGCCCCACGTGAAATCCGCTGATGGCGAGCAGATGCGATACGCCGAAAATACCGAGCCTCTCACGCAGTTCGGCCCCGACCGGCACCGCGGCGAAAAGTGCCGCAAAAACCGCGCCGATCCGCCGGTCGCCGTGCATCGCTTCAATACGCCGCGCCAGCCGGTACCGTGCCGTTCTCCCGGGTGCCGTCGCTTCGATGTAACCGCGGGCGAAAAAGCCGCGCAAATAATCCAAAAACGTCAGCCCCTCCGTTCGAATCAACGCACGAATCTCGTAGCCTTGCAGATCGCGCAGCGTCGTCGGCCCCGTCATATAGAACGATGCGCCGTTTTTCATGCGCAGCCGAAGCACCTCATAGTGCCGATCGCCCTTGGTCTTCGTATACTGCGACACGACCGTCGCCGCCACCTCGGCATCGTCGAAGCGGGTCAGTTGCGCAAAGTTTGCGTATTCCCTGCTTAAAGCTGCAATAAATATCAGCGTCACGATGACGATAAAACCGACGACATCGTGACGCGAGAGGAAAAGGGGTACGGGTTCGAGTTTCATCATGAAGATTATGATATTTTCTAACTTATTTAGTTATTAACCGTTAGATATGATTTTCAAACCGTATGCCCTCCTGCCTCTATGCTATAATCGCGGCATGATTACACGCTACCCTACGAAAAAAATCTATGTCGGTGACGTCGCCGTCGGCGGTGATGCGCCGATTTCGGTCCAGTCGATGACGTTCAGCCGCACCCGCGACGTCGAAACGACCGTCGAACAGATCAACCGCCTGCATTTCGCCGGCTGCGACATCGTACGCGTCGCTGTGCCCGACATGGAAGACGCGCTGGCCCTGCGTGAAATCAAATCGCGAATCTCACTCCCGCTGGTCGCGGACATCCATTTCAACTACAAGCTCGCCCTCGTCGCCGCCGAAGTCGTCGACTGCATCCGCATCAACCCGGGCAACATCGGCGAAAAAAGCCGCGTCAAAGACATTGTCAAAGCCTGCCGCGAGCGCAACATTCCGATCCGCATCGGCGTCAACGCGGGCAGCCTCGAAAAGCAGTTCGACGCGCGCTACGGCCCAACTCCCGAAGCGATGGTCGCCTCGGCCGAATACAACATCAAGTTTCTCGAAGACCTCGGCTTTACCGACATCAAGGTTTCGCTCAAAGCCAGCGACGTACAGCGCACCGTCGAAGCCTACCGCATGCTGCGCCCGAAAAACGACTATCCGTTTCATCTGGGCGTCACCGAAGCCGGCACGAAGTTTCATGCCACGGTCAAAAGCGCCATCGGGCTGGGAACCCTGCTGCTCGAAGGCATCGGCGACACGCTGCGCGTTTCGATCACCGGCGAACTCGAAGAAGAGATCAACGTCGGCCGCGCCATTCTCAAAGACAGCGGAGCCGCGGGCGAAGGGCTCAATATCATCTCCTGCCCCACCTGCGGAAGGATCGAAGCCGACCTGGTCAGCGCCGTCGACGAAATCGAAAAACGCACCGAACATATCAAAGCCCCGCTGAACGTCTCGGTGATGGGCTGCGTCGTCAACGCCATCGGCGAAGCGCAGCATGCCGACGTGGCCATCGCCTACGGCAAAGGCAGCGGGCTCGTGATGGTCAAGGGCGAGGTCGTCGCGCGGCTCGAAGAAAACGCCCT
>CAZYEW010000103.1:1210-6136 GCA_964646705.1 uncultured Sulfurimonas sp. | reverse complement strand
CACAACACATGCGGCAGCCAGATATCATGCTTTTTATCGTACCAGTAGACGATAGCGTCGATCTCCATCTCTTCGATACGCCACCCGTTCCTGAAGCTCTTCTGCAATGTTTCGGCAAAAGCCTTTGAAAGCCGTTCCATGCGCCGGCCGTCGGCCGAACGCAAATAAAAAACGGGGAAGCTCCCCGTCTCCAAAAAGCACTTTTCGCCGGCTGCCGGCCGCGGCGGATGCAGTGCCGAATAGTAGGAGTAGCCGAGCAGTACGTCTTTTAAACTCATGATATGGGTTTTTGTCGTTGGTGCAGAGAATGGGCCCTTTTCTTCGATAACCTTCAGATCCTTTTTACCCATCAATCGCATCAGCCCGCCGGATTCCAGCATCTTTACAATCGACGCGTCCGACGTCACGATGACAAGTTCGTCTTTGGCACGCGTAAAAGCGACATAAAGCAGCCGGAACCATTCATCGTTCGCCTTCTTATGAGAAGGAACCGATACAACAACGCGGTCGAACTCTCTGCCTTTGGATTTGTGCATGGTCGATACGGTCACTTTGCCGCCTTGGCTAAACTCCTCGAACTGAATATCTTCAAGGTACTCTTCCCAAAGCGAAAAATAAAACACCTCGTACTCTTTTTTGAAACCGTCGATCACCTTTTTAAGCACTTCAAGCCGCTTGGAGCCGGCATGGATTTTTTCGATTTCAAGCAATGTTTCGCGTATATCTTTGTTTTCGAAAAAAGGACGATCCTGTACGCGCGCATACAAATGCCGGGTAAAGTCAAAGATTTCCGCCAAGTTGCGCAAACGGTAGCCGCTCCGCTCGATCAGATAATGCGCCTCGATGCCTTGCGCATGCAACCGTGAATAGATCTGGCCGACCTCATCGTTGCTCAACGCCAAATAAGCGGTCGTTCCTTCGAAATTTGCCTCTTTCGCCATCAAATCGACCGCAGCCGCCCCCAAAGAAGGCGTATCGCACAAATGCATGCGGACCGGACCGTACCTGCCTTTTTTCACCGACTTTATCGGTGCATCTTTAAAACGTATCGCAAGCGGTTCGAGCAGGCGTGACGCGACGGAGACGACAGGGGGAGAACAGCGGTAGTTTTGTACCAAAGCATACTGCATCGTGCCGTTCTCTCCCGTAAAACGCTCTTTGAATTTGGCAAAAAAGCGCACGTCGGCGCCGTTGACGCTTTCTAAAATGCACTGGTCGTCGTCGCCCACGGCGATCATGCGAAGGTTTGCGTCATGAGCTTTGTAGAGTGCCTCGATCAGCCTGAAAGCGTCGGCATTGATGTCTTGGTATTCATCGAGTACCAGGACCGATTTGAACGGCGGTTTGACGACTTCGTTTTCGATTTGCTCCGCCGCCTGGGCAACGGCACGATGCAGCAGCGTACTCTGTTCGTCGGATACCTGCCGGCCGATCGTTTTGAGCGCGTAGCCGTGAAACGTGCGTATTTCCACGTCCCATGCCAGCTCACCCACGAGATCACGCAGGCGATTTTTGAATTCGCTCGCCGCCGCATGAGAAAACGTGAGCATCAAAAACTGCTCGGGCTTGACGTCTTCTTGCAAAATAAGCGATGCAATCTTGTGAACGAGCACCGTCGTTTTGCCGCTTCCGGGGCCTGCCAGTACCAAAATGGCGTCATGCTCGTTGTCTTCTACGATGGCGCGCTGTTCGCCGGAGAGTTTGGAAAATATCTTTTCATAGCGCCGTTTGGTCATCGGGCGCGATATTTCAGCTTTGAGCAGTTTGTAGCGGCGCTTGAAGCGATCGTAGCCCATCGTGAAATAATCGCTTAAAAAAGCCGCCGCCTCTTTGGGGTTGTGCCGCATCCGTTTGGCGTATTCGCCCATGATATGGATCGACTCGACCTTGCGCCGATAATAGGCCTGCATCCGTATGGCGTACTCTTTTTTGGTGTAGCGGAGTTTGTTTTGAAATTTGCCGGTTTTATAGATCTGCATCGGCGCGTAGTAAATAAAACGTCCCGACGCCAGCTCGACGATTTGCGTCGTATGCAGATGAAACAAGGCCTTGTCGAGGGCTTTGAGTGGAAACCCGAGTGCTTTTTTGAGTTCGACCATGCTGAAAGCGCATTCTACAGCCTGTTTGCTTCGGGTCTTGGGAAGCTGTTCAATGAAATAGCCGACAACGGCATCTTGAATGCGGTGCTTGTACGTGACCGACTTCGACAGCCGTGCTTCATCGAGCAATTCATAGTGCCACAAATCGTTTTGTCGGTCGATGCGATAGGCGACAAACGTGTCGGGCAAGGCTTTCCATGCCCGCAATGCCTTGCGCAGTATATCCGATACGTTTCTGCCCTCTTCGATGATGCCGCCGTCGATCAAAAACTCGTTCAGGGCGCGAATCGTCGTTTCACCGCGGCGATGTTCCTGCACCCATGCGGCCAAAGCTTTTTCGACGGCAACAATCTCCCCAAGTCGATTCGCCGCATCGGATTTGATTTTAAGCGTCATATCTTTGCCGTCGCTGACGATACCAAGCTCTTTGAGACGCAGGATCGAAAGCGCGATCTCTTCTTTGCTCATCGCAAGCGTCAATGCCGCTTCATCCACCTGGTAGGCCGCGGGTTTTCCCCGACCGAGCAGGCTCCCGAGAACCTGGGTCAATCGCCGATGTTCCTCTTCCGGCAAGGTGGCGTTTTCGTGCATGCGATGCAGTTTTTCGTAGGCATCTTTGGCCACGGCATCGGCATAGTAGCGCACTTGATTGCGCTTGCGTTGCAAATACCCTTCACGCTCCAGCTCCAGCAGCGCCGTTTTGACCTTGATATCCCAGCTCTCATCGTCGCCTTCGGTATCCCATCCGGCCTTTTGGGCGATCTCACGGCTGCTTAAAAGAATTTTTTCGCCCGGCTGGCTTTTCAGTACGGAAAAAACCGCGTTGATTTCTCTTGGAGTCAGCTTGGTACGGTTGAGCGTATTGAAGTGCTTGTCGAGGTCCTTTTCATCGAAGAGAATCGGGCAAAGTGCATCGAGTTTCGGGTCTCTGGCTCCGCGTCCTGCTTCTTGCGCGTAATTTTCCAGCGAATCGGATACTTCGAAATGCACAACGGTTTCGATATCGGGTTTGTCCACGCCCATGCCAAAGGCGGTCGTCGCGACGATCACTTCGACTTCGCCTTTGAGATAGGCTTCGAGTATCCCCATTTTCTCTTCGCTTTCAAGCTTGGAGTGAAACGATTTGACCGCACGGGGTGCGAGATCTTGGGAAAGTTTTTCGGCAACTTCGTCGCAACGGCGGGTCGATGAGGGGATATACACCAGCGCAGCCCCCTGACGCTCGTTTAAAATCTTGAGCAGCTGCAGGTACTTTTGGTCCTCTTTTTCTACGTTGATTGCCTTGTAATGCAGGTTCTTGCGCTCGGGCCGCGCCAGATAGCGTTTCATCTCCAGCCCCAGGCCCTCGCTGAAATAGCGGTCAATATCTTCGATCACGTCGGGTTTCGCCGTCGCGGTAAAGCAAGACACCGGAATCGTCTCCTGCCACGGCTGCACGTCGAGCAGGTCTTTGATAAATTCTGCGATGAAAAAATAGTCGTGCCTGAAATCATGTCCCCAGGTCGAAAGGCAGTGCGCTTCATCGATAACGAAACGATCGATCACCCGGTTTTTGAGCAAGGCGAAGATCGTATTGGAACGCAGGCTCTCCGGCGCCATATAAAGCAGATCGGCTTCACCGTTTTGCACTTTTTCGATTGCATCGGTACGCTCCGGAGGCGTTTGAAACCCGCTGATCGCGACGGCACTGAAATTGGCGACCTGCTTGTGAAAACTTTCGATCTGGTCTTGTATCAGAGCCTGAAGCGGAGAAATAACGACGGTCAGCCGTTTGAGCGCTTTGGCGCGATAGAGTGCAGGAAGCCAGAAACTGAAGGTCTTGCCCCCGCCGGTCGGCAAAACGGCGACAAACGATTCTTGCCGCAGTGCCGCCTGAACAATCTCTTTTTGCGAAAGCGTCGTTCCGTGTTCGAGAGAGGCTTCAAGTCTCGGAAACTCCCGAAAACCCGCGAAACCGAATACTTCATGGCTAAAAGCCAGCAAACGCTCATCGGCGTCCTCTGCCGGCAGTATCAGCTGCTCCTGCAATGCGGTAATTTGCGGATAGTCGTACAAAACCTTCGGCGGCAAGGTATGCACTTCGACACCTTCTTCGAGAGCGGCAAGCATATAAGCCAGCTCGACCGGATGTGTTTCGATCGTTTCGGCAAGCCGTGCATCGTCGACGGCCGTGAAAGCAAAAAAGTTTTTGATGCTTCCTTGAAGTATCGAAGGAGCCAAGATTTCCGGCTCCTCTTGCAACGCGGAAAAAAAGCCTTCAAAATGCATATCATTACGGCATAGCGTATAAAAAATATTCCGAAAATTCGGCGCTAAAGCATTGAATTTACCGACGGCGTTTTCATGAAGTTTGCGCGTCAGCTTGGCATCTTCCAGCGGATTGTTCCGAAAATCGTCTTCTTTTTTGTATGCCTTGGGGAGTGCATGAAACGTTTTTTGCGAAAACAGAAGCAGTGAAACCGGCAGGGTATCGATAAGAGGTTTGTCGCTCAGCAGTGAACCCAGAGAGCTGTCCTGAAGATAGGCCCGGTCAAAATCGACGATGTTGTGGCCGCAGACGGCATCAAAAGAGAGTGACTGCAAAAATTCGGCAGCTTCGGTGAGCGAACCGGTACGCAATTCCCGCTCTGCGCAAACCAGACCTGTTTCGGCTATCTTTTCCCCTGACGTCACCTCAAGGTCGATGTAAAGAACGTTTTGATGCATGCCCGACCGTTTTCGTCAATTTACCGCCCGCCCCAATACAACGAGCGTTTTTTTCGGCGTTTGTCGGTACCATTATAACAAGCAGTATAAGCAAGAACAATTAGCGCTTACGGGATGCACA
>CAZYEW010000103.1:0-1110 GCA_964646705.1 uncultured Sulfurimonas sp. | reverse complement strand
ATAGGATATAATCGCGAAAATTTTTTACCTGCGAAGGAACCAAGCGTTGAGAAGCCATTACTGTACCGACCTGAACGAAACCAACGTCGGCGAGCGCGTCGAGCTCGCCGGCTGGGCCAACAGCTACCGTGACCACGGCGGCATCGTCTTTATCGACCTGCGCGACAAAACCGGGCTGATCCAGCTCGTCTGCGACCCCGCCGACAATGCCGAGGCACACCGCGTCGCCAACGACGTGCGCGACGAATTCGTGCTCATCGCCAAAGGCACCGTCCGTCTGCGCGGCGAAGGCCTTGCCAACCCGCGCCTTAAAACCGGGGCCATCGAAGTCGTCGTCGACGAACTCGTCATCGAAAACCGTTCGGCACCCATGCCTTTCGTTATCGGCGACCCCAACGTCGGCGAAGAGACCAAACTCAAATACCGCTACCTCGACCTGCGCTCGACCGAAGCGTTCGATACCTTTCGCCTGCGTTCCAAAGCGGCCATCGCCTGCCGCAACGTTCTCGACGAACTCGGATTTTTAGAGGTCGAAACCCCCATTCTGACCAAATCGACTCCCGAAGGCGCACGCGACTACCTCGTACCCAGCCGCGTGCACGAGGGCGAATTCTACGCCCTGCCCCAATCGCCGCAGCTGTTCAAACAGCTGCTGATGGTCGGCGGCTTCGACCGCTATTTTCAGATCGCCAAATGTTTCCGCGACGAAGACCTGCGTGCCGACCGCCAGCCCGAATTCACCCAGATCGACGTCGAAATGAGCTTCTGTGACCAAGAAGAGGTTATCGACGTCGCCGAAAAACTGCTCGAAGGCATTTTCAAAGCCGCCGGCCACGACGTCAAGATTCCCTTCAACCGGATCACCCACCGCGAAGCGATGGAAAAATACGGCTCCGACAAACCCGACCTGCGCTACGGCCTGGCCATGGTCGACGTGATCGATATTTTCGAGCGCTGCGACAACGAAATCTTTACCTCCATCGCCGCCAATCCCAAACTCAACCGCATCAAAGCGCTGCGCGTTCCCGGCGCCGACCGTATTTTCTCGAAACGGGAAATGAAAGGCTTCGAAGACTACGTGCGCAAATTCGGCGCCAAAGGCCTTGGCTA
>CAZYEW010000102.1:2366-6141 GCA_964646705.1 uncultured Sulfurimonas sp. | reverse complement strand
CCCGAGACGCGCGGCGTGACCTGAACGACCTGCGTGCGTACCTGCGCGTCGCGCGTCCAGGGGTTTTCGATGTAGTCGATGTATTTGTGGTAGGCGAACCAGGCGGCGATGCCGATGACCGCCGCGGTCAGCAGAAGTTTGACGAGTATCTTGATCGTGTGCATCGTTGCGTCCTTAAAAATGGATCCAGTATCGGTCGATGGCGAGCATGTACAGCGTCATGATCGCCAAAAAAACATACGGCGGGGCGAAAAACCAGCGCGAAAGTTTCAGTTTGTTCAGAAGAGTAACCGTCAGCAAGGCGGCAAGAAAGCCCAAAACGATCACCGGCAGCGCCGGCGAAAAACAGACGTCCGAAACGCAAAGCTCATGGGGATACGGATTGATGTTTATCATCGCTTTTCTCCGGGAAGACGTGTCGCGTTGTCGTCGAGATAGCTGCCCCAGTCGGTACGTTTTTTCATCTGCTCCGCACGGGCACTGCCGACGTAGCGGCGGCCGTTTGAAAGCTGCCATCCGCCGCCGAGCGCTTTGTACAGGGCGATGGCATTCGTCGCCAGCGCACCGCGGATCTGGGCGTAGCGGTCCTGAGTACGTGTGAGGCTTTCGACGGTCGAAAGCAGCCGCTGGTAGCTGACCAGCCCGTTGTTGTACTGCGTCACCGAGAGGTTGAACGCCCGCAGTGTCGCTTCGAGGGCCTTTTCGCTTTCGACGAGCTGGGCTTTGGTGAGGTTGTAGCCGTGCATCGCGCTGGAGACGTCGGCGACGGCCCGAATGACTTTTTTATCGTACGCGACGAGCGCTTCTTCGAAACGGGCGTCTTGAATGCGGATGCGGTTTTTGATGCGGTCGTACTGCCAGATATTCCACGAAAACGACGGCCCGAAACTGACGCCGAGGGCTTTGGGTGCGGCGACCCAGTTGCCTGTGAGGTCGCTGCTGCTGTAGCCGATGGTACCGAAGAGCGAAAAGCTCGGGTACAGTTCCGCCGTCGCCACGCCGATCTGGGCGCTGAGGGCATGGGCGCGGTATTCGGCGGCTTTGAGGTCGGGACGGCGCAGCAGCAACGCGGCGTCGATTTTCGTCGCGGGGTCGAATCGGGCTTCGGGAATGAGAAAAAGCTCGTAGCTTTTCGGATCTTCACGCAGCCGCACGATGTCGTGCCGGTCGGTATCGAGGTAGGATTTGAGGGTATCGCGGCGTTGTTCGCCGCCGTGTTCAAGCAGGGCATCGACGTGTTCCGGGGTCGTTGCAAGCAAGACCGCCAGGGCGTTTCGGGCCTTGATTTTCGTCAGTTCGATCGCCGGCAGCGTGGCACGGGTCGTGTAGAGCGTCGTGCGTGATTGCTGCATATCCAGCTCCGAAACATTGCCCGAATTGTACTGCACCCGCGTCATTTCGGTGACGCGCTCCTGGATGGCGATGTTGCGCCGGGCATAGGCCATGCGCTCTTCGGCGGTGCGGTAGGCGATGTAGCTGCGCACCGTTTCGGCGATGACGGAAACCATCAGATCGCGGTAGGACATGACGCTGGCATAGAGCGAGGCTTCGGACGATTCGATGCCCCGTGCGTACTTGCCCCAGAGGTCCGTTTCCCAGCCCAGGTCGAACGAGGCTGCGGCCGAAGTGAAGTTGCGTTCGTACCGGTGCGACCATGCGGCGTTTCCGGAGAGTTGCTGCACCTGCGGATAGCGCAGCCCTTCGCTCACGCCAAGCGCCGCGCGGGCTTGCAGAATACGCAGGCCCGCGCTTTGCAGGTCGAGATTTTGGGCGTAGACCGTTTGGATCAGCCGGTCGAGCGTGTCATCGTGAAAGATTTTCCACCATGAGAGCGTGGCATTTTCGTCCGCACGCGCCTGCGACCAGTTTTTTGGAAGTTCCGGCGGCTCGATGCGGTGAAAATCGGGGCCAACTTTCGTACATCCGCTCATCAGCGCCAGCACGGCTGCCGTCGCGGCCGGGACAAAGGTTTTTTTCATCATCAAAATCGACTCGCTTTCAAGGCATTGAAATCGACGGTGTTTTTCAGGCGTACGACCTGCATCGTCTTGTTCCATGCCGTGGTATTGAGGTTGACGATTTCATAAAAATCGGCAAGCTGTTTTTCCTGATCGCCGTCGAATTCGCGTTTTGCGAGCACGCCGGTGAGAAACGTTTCGGCAGCCTCACGCATGCCGGCGGCATCGGGCAGCTGCGCATCGGCCGTTTGCAGCAGCCGCCGAAACGCCTTTTCGAGGGAAAAAGCGTCGGTCTTTCGTTCGAGCGCATCCCGTACGAAGGGATTGTCGCGAACACGCAGCAGCTCTTCGCGGTAGATGCGCAGATGATACCCCAGTGCCTCGCAGGCATCGACGAATTCGAGCAGTGCGGTTTTGTCCACGCTCGAAAAATAGCCGGTGTCGATCCGCTCGGCCCAAAAGCGCATTTTTTTGACGGTTGCGATCATGTGTGCCGCGACGAAAGGTATCGGCATCCGAAAGAAACGGCCGCGCCTGGCGTGCACTTGCTCGCCGATGTCGGACAGCAAAGCGGCGCAGAGGGCGAAAAAACGGCGCTGCAGCATCAAGGTCAGTTTTTCGGGTTTCATCGTAAAGGGTACATATTCCAAAAACAGAAGAATAAACAAAAACAGGTAGAAAATCAGCAGAATCAGCATGAAAAGATTGAAATTGAAAATCATGCTGTTCGTGATGTAGAGCGTCATGAGCCCCATCAGAAAAAAGACGCTCAGTTCCTGCGAAAGAAAATAAAAACCGATAAAGGCGTAAACGAAGAGAAAAACCGCCAGCTGCGTGCCGGTATGCATTTGGGGCAGCACAAAGATATACGCCGCCGCGGCGAAGACGAACGAGATCGAAAACAGCACGATCAGCAGCGCAGGCCGGGCAACGGAATAGGTCGTCAGCAGCGAGAGCGACGTGGCGACCGCGGCGACGGTAAAGCCCTGGGGCGTGTTGAGCACGATCCACAGCCCGACGCCCGTCCAGAATGCCAGAAAACTGACGGCGGCGCCTTTGAGGTCTTCGGGATCGAACCACAGAAAACGCGGCGAAGCACGAAGCGCTTCGACGGCAAAAGAGGTAGGCTGCGGGGCGACCATGGCGTTGAGCTTTTCGGCAAGGCGGACAAGACGCCGCAGCAGGCGTTCGGTCGTTCGTGCAATCTGAATCGCGGCGGCACGGTCGAGGTGTTTCATCTGCGCAAGCGCATCGCGATCGAACGCAGCCTTCCATGTCGCCGGAATGTCGACAAAGGTCCGACGTTCCCACAGTGCGGCGATCTGCCGGTAGAGCGTTTCGGCCTGCGCACGGGCTTCGCCGTAATTGGGAACGGCACGCCGCAGCGCCGCGTCGTCGAAGGCGATCGTCTGTTCGCTCAAAATATAGAGCAGGGCGTCGCTGCGGAGATAGTCCTCGACGATGGCGTTCCATTGCCGCCGCGTCAACCCCATTTGCGACGTCGTGTCGTTGCGGCTTTCGGTGGTAAGGCGCAGGGCCTGTTCTACGGGCAGCAGGGCTTTGAGCGTTTCTTTGTGCTCTTCCTTCGTTTCGGTGAGCAAAAGCTGCAGGGCGTGTTCGGTCACATCTTTCGCGGTTGCGCTGCGGCGGTCTTCGAAAGCGACCGGCCACAGCAAAATTCCGACAAGCGTATAGACGACGATGCCGAACACCGTCATAAATGCACGATTGGCGCCGTAAAGAAAGATATCGTCGATATTGCCGTCTTTGAACATCATCATCATCGTCATGGCCGTCAGCATGAACACGGTCGTATC
>CAZYEW010000102.1:0-2266 GCA_964646705.1 uncultured Sulfurimonas sp. | reverse complement strand
AGGTAGGCGATGGCCAGGGAAAGTGCGCTTTTGATCGCGAATTTCGCTTTGTCCGAGAGCGAAAAAAGAAACCATTCGCGCAGCCAGGCGTTTGCGGAAGGTTCTTTGGTGCGCACCTGCATTCAGCCTGCCTTGGCTGCCGGATACTTTCGGTCGTTAGCGGCATCGATCATGAAGTCGGCAGTCATCGTGCGGCGGATTGCATCGTTTCGTCTTCGATCGCGTCGGCGAGCCAAAGACCGAAGAGTTTGTAGGCCAGTGCAAAAATGACGGCACCGACGAACAGCCCGATCATCCCCCACAGCAGCATGCCGCCGATGGCCCCGATGAGAATAACGAGCATCGGGATATCGACGCCGCGTCCCATCAGCAGGGGCTTGAGCAGCCCGTCGCTGGCACCGACGATCAGCATATAGACGGTAAAGACGATTTCGGCCGTTCCGCTGCCTTGCGAAAAGACATAGGCGATGATGGGACCGATGACAAGCAGTGCGGGAAGCTGAATGATGGTCAAAAACATAATGGCGACGGCCAGGGGCAGGGCCAGCGGAATCCCCATAACAAGCATACCTGCCAGTGCGAACGAGGCCTGGATGACCGCGACGCCGATCACGCCCGTTACGACGCTTCGGATCGTCAGTGCCGAGAGCGTGACCCATTCGTCGCCGAGATCGCCCATGAGGCGGTGCGAAAGACGGCGGTAGAAGCTGACGTAGTTTTCTTTGTGCAGCAGCAGCACGGCGGCGACGATGACCGCGGCGACGATGATCAGCAACGTTACGAATGCGCTCCCCATCGCACCGAGCAGCTTGCCCATCACGGCGCGGATTTCGCCGGCGAAGGGTGCCAGCGTCGCTTTGAGATTCTGCGAAGCCGACAGCCACAGGTCGTAGGTTTTTTCGCCGATGAGCGGCCATGTTTTGACCTGCTCGGTCGGCGGCGGAATCGTGATGCCGTGCTGGGCGATATGTGCCAGCTGGGCCGAAGAGTCGATAAGCTTGTCCGAAAGCATCCACGTGGGCACGACGATGGCGAGGCTGACGATGGCCGCCAGGGCGATAATAACCCGTTTGCGGCTGCCGAAACGTTCGATGAGCCGGTCGACCAGCGGCGAGACGGCAACCGCGATGATGATCGACCATAAAATCAGCGTCAAAAACGGATGGATAATCAGATATGAAATATACAGTATCAGTGCGAGCGTTCCCAGTTTGACGGCGATTTCGACGGCAAGCCCGACGGTTTCGCTTCGATCGGACATTTTGCTCATACGCGGCACCTTGCAGTTGGTTTTGACGTGATTATACTTTCTGTTCTGTTAGGAACGGCTTGTTTCGAGCATGCGAAGCCCCGAAACGGGCGACGAGGGGGTTGGCGGTGAAACCGTGCAGTACGATGCTGAGCAAAACGGTCAGCGTCATCAGTGCGAAAAGGTAGGCATGGTTCGAGATGTCGCCGATGCTTTCGGCGGCGATAAGAATATAGAGCACCGAGGCAATGCCCCGCGGACCGAACCAGCCGATGAAGAGTTTCGACGGCCAGTCGAGCCCTGTTTTGCCAAGGGCGACGGCGACGGGGACCATGCGCAGTACGGTCAGGCTCAGCAAGGCGAACGCAAACGCTTTGAAATCCCAGTAGGGCACGCTCAAAGGGACAAGTACCAGCCCGAAAACGAGAAAGCTCAGCATCACGAGCAAGTCGCCTTCGCTTTCGGTGAAATTCTCGATGTCTTCGCGCAGCCGTTCGCTGACGTTGCCCAGTACCAGCCCGCCGAAAAACGCGGCGATGTAGCCGTTGCCGCCGACGGTTTCGGCGGCATAAAAAGCGAAAACCGCCAGGGCGACGGGAACGAGATTGCCGTATTCGCGGCCCATCCAGCCTTTGCGATCCGCAAGGTTGCCCAGCAAGCCCCCGACAAGCCCCACAGCGGCTCCCGCCAACGCTCCCAGAACGATTTGCTGCGCGACAAAGGGGACCCAGCCGCTGCCGCCGGAGTTTTCGCCGCCGATGGCAAGCAGTACGGTCAGCAGCAGCGGAAAGACGATGCCGTCGTTAAGGCCGCTTTCAACGTTGACGGCATTGCGAATGTAAGCAGGCACGCGCGGGTCGGTGACAACCGGTTTGCCCAGGGCGGCGTCGGTAGGGGCGAGGATCAGAGCCGTAAGCAGCAGATAAGCTTCGGGAGCGTCCGGGCAAAAGGCCTTGACGGTGAAAAAGGCCGCGACGATGGTGATCGGCATAGCGACGAACAGCAGCCGAGCGGGCA
>CAZYEW010000101.1:0-6239 GCA_964646705.1 uncultured Sulfurimonas sp. | reverse complement strand
CTTTTGCAAATGGCTGTAGACGGCGTCGACGTTGACGGGTTTGGGGATAAAGCCGTCGATGCCGATATTGATAGCTTCAAGCAGGGTTTCTCTGTCGTCGAAGGCCGAAAGCACCACGATGGTTTGCGTCGGCGATTCGCCTTTGATTTTTCTGGCCATTGCAAGGCCGTCGAGTTTTGGCATCGCGATGTCGGTCAGCACGATATCCGGCCGTTTTTCCCGAAAAAGCGCGTACCCCTCTTCGCCGTCGTATGCCTGATAGAAGGTCTTTACGTCGTCTTCGAGCAGCAACCGCATCTGTTCTTGCGTTTCGCGGTTGTCTTCGACGAACAGAACCGTGCATTTGTCAAATTGCATAGTTGCCTTTTTGCGAACCTTTTTCTCATTTTACCGAAAAATCGGCAAGCAGCGGCAGGTGGTCCGAGTAGCCTTTGCCGAGATGGTGTTTGGGATAGCCGCGGCTGCGCTGCCAGCGGTAGGGGGTGCCTTTTTTCGTCAGCAGGTAAGGCGGCATGAAGCGTGTGAAGCTGCCTTTTTTGTATTCGAGTCCCTTTCCATCGCACAGCTTCGGCGAGACGATGATGGAATCCAAAGCCTCTTTCGAACCGTAGAAATCGTGCGTCCAGCGCTGCAGCTGCGGCAGTTCGAGCCACAGATTGTACGCACAGCGCGGGCAGCGGCGCAGGTCGGCGCAGGTGACGAAACGGCCGCGGCGCATCGTCATCAGGATGTCGTCGATGCCGGTGACACCGTGTGTGTCGTTGAATTTTCGTTTGCGGGCGAAGAGGTGCTTTTCGTCGTAATCCTCGTTGAAATCGCCGACGAGAACGTAGTTGACGTCGCCCAGGGCATCGAGGCGCCGTTTGAGCGCACGGGCGGAGACGAGGCGCATGCTTTCGGGGCCGGCCTTGCTTTTCCAGTGGTTGACGAACACGTAGAGGTTTTCGCCGCCGACGCTGAAGCGGGCTTCGAGGATATTGCGGTATTTGTAGCCGTGCGTCACCCAGATTTCGCGTTTGGAACGAATCGGCAGGCGCGAAAGCAGGGCGACTTTGACCGTGGTGCTTTTAGCGTCGGCGATGGCCAGATACGGCAGGTAGCAGCCTTGCCGCTTGAGCTCGGCTTGCAGGTCTTTGAGCGCTTGGCGCGATTCGATCTCTTCCAGGGCGACGATATCGGGACGCATGTCGGCGACGACCCGTGCGACGTTTTTGAGTTTTTTCCGATAGGTGCCGCGGTTCCAGCGCCAGGATGTGTTGGGGATGTATTCGCTGTATTCGTGACCGCTGCGCACGAGGTCGAAAAGGTTTTCGACGTTGTAAGCAGCGATGCGAATCGTTTGTGTCGCGTGCAGCATGGCAAGAACTCCCAGTAAAAACAGCAGCGTACGTATCATGCGATACCGCTTTGGCGCAGCAGTGCGCTGGGGTCGGGTTCACGGCCCATGAGCTTGTAGAAAAGCACGCGCATACTTTCGCTGCCCCCGCTTTCAAGAATGATATCGAGGTAGTCGCGCCCGATTTTGGTGTCGAAAAGCCCCTGGTCGACAATGGCGAAAAACGCGTCGGCACTGAGGACTTCGGCCCATTTGTAACTGTAATATCCCGCGGCGTAGCCGCCGGCGAAAATATGGGCGAAACCGTTTTGAAACCGGTTGTACGGCGGCGGTTTGAGCAGGGCGGTTTTTTCGCGTACCGCATCGAGAACGGCCTGCACGTCGGGTTTGGGTTCCATGTGGATACGAAAATCAAACAGAGCGAATTCGAGTTGGCGCAGCATGGCGAGGGCGGCTTGAAAGTTTTTGGCGCGGACCAGGCGGTCGATCATGACGTCGGGCAGTACCTCCGCGCTTTTATGGTGCTTGGCGAAGCGTTTGAGCACTTGCGGTTCGTAGGCGAAACTTTCGAGAAACTGCGACGGAAACTCCACGGCATCCCATTCGACGCCGTTGACGCCGCTGACGGCGTTTTCGTTCACGGTGCTGAGCAGGTGGTGCAAAGCGTGCCCCGTTTCGTGAAAGAGCGTGACGACGTCGTCGTGGCGCAGCAGCGACGGATGCGTCGATGACGAAGGCGGAAAATTGCAGACGATAAAGGCCGATGCGAGCTGCTCGCGGCCTTCTTCGTCGGTGCAGTGGGTCTGCCAGTTGTGCATCCATGCACCGCCGCGTTTGCTTGGGCGTGCTTCGAGGTCGAGGTAGAGCCGTGCGCGCCGTTTGCCGTCGACGTACAAATCGTGGGCCGTCGCTTTGTCGTGCCACAGCGAAACTTCGTCTTGGGCGGGGCGCACGGAAACGCCGAAAAGTTCGAAGACCAGTTCGAACAGTCCTTCGACGACGGCGTTTTGCTCGAAATAGGGGCGATAGGCCTCTTCGTCGAGATCGTAGCGTGCTTTTTTGAGTTTTTCGGCGTAGTAGGCGGTGTCGTAGCTTTGCAGGTCGTCTACGCCGGCGAAGGTGCGCAGTTCGTCGAGTTCGCGGCGGGCCTGCGGCAGGGAGGCTTCGGCAAGACGGTCGAGAAAGCCAAGCACGGTGTCGGGGTCTTTGGCCATTTTCGTCGCCAGGGAGTAGTCGGCGTAGGTCTCGAAACCGAGCAGGCGTGCCGACTCGTCGCGGAGTGCGAGGATTTCGTCGATGATGTCGGCGTTTTCGGGAGCGCGTGTCACGTAGGCGCGGTAGAGCGCCTCGCGGATGCTGCGGTTGGGACCGTAGGTCATGTAGGCAAGGTACGAGGGCATCTGCAAAGTGAATTTCCAGGCGTACTTGCCGTCGTCGGTCGTGAATGTCGCGGCATCCAGATCGTTTTGCGGCATGCCTTCGACGTCGGCGGGATCGGTGATGACGTATTCAAAAGCGTTGGTGGCGTCGAGGAGGTTTTGCGAAAAGCGGTTGGTGAGCTCGCTTTTGCGCAGATTGATTTCGGCCAGCCGTTTTTTGCTTGCATCGTCGAGATGGGCACCGCTGAGTTCGAATCCCTGAATGCCGAGATCGACGACGCGGCGGCGTTCTGGAGCGAGCAGGTCGTATTCGCCGGCCTTGATCGTTTTGAACGCTTCGTAGATTGCAAGGTTCTGGCCGACTTCGGTGGCGTATTCGGTCAGCAGGGGCAAAGCGGCGGTGTAGATTGCTTGCGTTTTTTCGCTGTTGTTGACCGAATGCAGGTGCGAAAGCGGGGTGAAAAACTGTTCGAGCCGCTCATCGAGCATTTCGAAGGGCTTGATGAAATTGTCGTAGGTTTTCGTTTCGATAGCCAGAAGTTCTTCGATGCGGCGCCGGTTCGCTTCGAGGCGGTGTTTCAGTGTATCGACGAAGGTGTCGAGATCGACGGAAAAATCCAAAAAAGGTGTGTTGAGCATCGGCATTCCTTGAAACTTTTGGCGTTATGGTAGCCAAAAACGGCGACGATGCGGAAAATATGGCCCTTCCGTCATGCCGGGGAAGCTTTATGCCACATTACAATTCACATTAATATCTAATGTTTTTAGTGATTTAAGTGCACGGGTTTATAATGCTTCTACCAACAGAAATAAGGATAAGTGATGTGGAAACAGGGGATCTTGATCGCAGCGCTGGCTGCGGGGCTTTATGCGGACGAGGCGTGTACATACCGAATGAAAAGCGGTGTTACGGTCGATTGGACGGCATTCAAGACGCCGCTGAAAAAAGGCGTCAAAGGGACGTTTCGTTCGGTCGTCTACCGCGGCAAAACGTCGGCGGAAAACCTTTCGAAGCTGCTCGTAGGATCGCAAGTATCGATTGAGGCGAACAACGTCGATTCGGGCAATCCGGGGCGGGATGCGAAACTGGCGAAGTTTTTTTTCGGCAAGATGGCGGACCGGGCGCTCGAAGCGAAAATTACAGCTATCGACGAAACGCGGCAGATCGTTTCGGTCGAGATTTCGATGAACGGCAAAGACCTTGTCGTGCCGATGCGCTATACCTACGAAAACGGCATGTTCAACGCTGCGGGTGTGCTCGACCTCGCCGACTTCGGCGCGCTCGATGCGCTCAAGTCGATCAACAAGGCCTGCTATGCGCTGCATCAGGGCAAAACATGGCAGGATGTCGAGGTGGGCTTTGGCGTTCGGATTGCCGAGCACTGCACGAAATAATCAACAGCGCGTTGCCCGGCTGCATCGCACCGGCGGTCAACCGGCTTAAGGCGCGTCGTCGCGAAAACGGCTAAAAGGCAGGGTCCGCAAATTTGCATTGTAGTAGCGCCGGTCGTCGGTCACTTCCCGCGTGACCCAAGGCGGAAGCACAAACGGCTCGTCGGCGCTTGTCAGTTCGATTTCGGCCAGCAGCAGCCCTTCGTTTTCGCCTTCGAAAATATCGAGTTCCCAGCGGTGCCCCGCATGCATGATTTCATAGCGTTTTTTTTCGATCAGCGGGCGGGCGCAGAGCTCGTCGAGCATGGCAAGCGCATCGTCGTAGGGGATCGGGTATTCGAATTCGCTGCGTACAAGCGCGTGCATGCGCCCTTTGAGGGTCAAAAAGGCGCTTTCGTCTTTGATACGGACACGTACGGTGGCGTTTTCGGCGGGAATATAGCCTTGTCTGATGTGTGAGCCGGCAGGCAGCGGCGGCAAGCGTTCGGGGTCGACGAGAAACTTGCGCTCGATTTCGACGCCCATCAGTGTTCGCTTTGCTTGCGGGCTGCGGGAAACGATGCCGTGACTTTGGCGACAACGTCACGGATATAGCGCATGCGTTCTTCGGGCGTATGAAGCGATTTGAGCGTGTCGGCGGCGATGCCCCGCCAAAAGATTTTTTTGTCGCTCGGATCGAGGGCGTCGACGATAATCTTGCCTTCGGTGTATGTGTATTCGCGCTGGACCGGTACGACCATGGGCGCGCCGTAGCCGTAGTACGGATAGAGCCCGACGCTGCGGTAGTCGGTGACGACCTGGCGTTTGTTCGTGACGTCGGTATGAAACAGCACGTAGAAGTCGGCCTTCGTTTTCGGCACCTCCCGGTAGCCTTTGGCACGCATCGCATCGGCAAGTGCTGCGGCGATGCGCTCTTGTGTCAGGGTGTTGACGCCGTCGCGTTCGGGGCGGATGACGGCGAACGTATGCAGCTTGCCGAAGTCGAATTTCGGATTGTAGTCGCTGTCGACCCGCATCGTTGAACAGGCGGAAAAAACGAGCAGGATCAGTGCACTCAGTAAGTATCGCAATGGCATCGTTTTACCTTGTAAGGGTTTTCGTTATGATAGCATCAGCGGGCTAACGAAAGCTTTTGCCGGTTACGTCGGTCGAACAGCACAAGGCGTTTGCGGCCGATGCGTTTGATGTCGAAGACGATATTCGCCTTGGAAGCACGTGTGTGGGCCACTTCGCCTTGACGCTTGTTGGTGATGGACGTGAGCGAGACGTTGAGCACAGTGTGCCCGATTTTCCAACGGCCTTTGAGTGTCTGCGTGCGATTTTTTAGGGTGCGGGTGATGACAATGTCGTGTGTATTTCTGAAATAGAAGGTCGTATGTTCTCCGGACTCGTAAGTTCCCTTCCATCGGCCTTTGAGGTTTTTGTACGAACGCACATAGGCGGCCTCCCTTTTCGCCTTGGCTTTGTGGGCTCTTTCCCGTTCGCGTTTGAGTTGCCTTTTGAACCTTTTGCAGGCTTTGGCAAGCTCTTTGTCCCGCTTGAAGACGGGGTGGGCGCTGGCGGTAAGGGTGTTGAAGGTGCGCACGTGGTGCTTTTTGATCGCCGTGAGGGTCTCATCTTTGATGTAATGTGAGATCATCGAGTTGTACTGCTGGAGATTTCGCAAGCGTTTGAGGTAACGTTTGGAACGCGCGTCGAAATCGGGAGCACCTTTGTGGGAATCGAGCCAGAAGCCTTCGCGTTTGGCATCGCCGGCCCATTTCACGAAATTTTCGAATTCACGACGGTGATCTTTGAAAACGACGAATGTCGAGAGTTTTTTCGTCGGGCCGATGGCATTGTACAGAGGATTGCCGATGCTTGAATAGATTTTTGGATGGCCGGCGAAAAGAAGCAGCGAAAACAGCAGAAGCGAGAGGTATCGCAACATAGGCTCGGTTCCTGTTTTTTTGAAATTGTAACTTATAAAGATAAAATTTTTCTATAAGTTGAGTGCAGCTTTCAGGCTTTATGATAGACTTGTATAATTAAATAAAGGGTTTCTTTCATGTTTTTTCGAGTTCTCGTCGTCTTGATCGCCCTGATAGGCTTCTTCGGATGTGCCCCCAAACCGATTCCTCCGGTCAAAGTCG
>CAZYEW010000100.1:4627-6268 GCA_964646705.1 uncultured Sulfurimonas sp. | reverse complement strand
TCGTCGAGATGGAAATCCGCGAACTGCTCGACCAGTACGAATTCCCGGGTGACGATACACCGATCACGGCCGGTTCGGCGCTCAAAGCGCTCGAAGAAGCCAAAGAAGGCAAAATCGGGCCGTGGGGCGAGAAGATTCTTGCACTCATGGATACGGTTGACGAGTACATCCCCGAGCCGGTTCGCGAAACGGACAAAGACTTCCTGATGCCGGTCGAGGACGTTTTCTCGATTTCGGGTCGCGGTACGGTCGTTACCGGTCGTGTCGAGCGCGGTCAGGTCTGCGTCGGTGAAGAGATCGAAATCGTCGGGATTCGCGATACGCAGAAAACCGTCGTTACCGGCGTCGAAATGTTCCGTAAAGAGATGGACTGCGGCGTCGCCGGCGACAACTGTGGTGTCCTCCTTCGCGGTATCGCGAAAAACGAAGTCGAGCGCGGGCAGGTTCTCTGTAAGCCGGGTTCGATCACACCGCACACCAAATTCGAAGCGGAAGTCTATATCCTCTCCAAAGAGGAAGGCGGTCGCCATACGCCGTTCTTCAACGGATACCGCCCGCAGTTCTACGTACGTACGACGGACGTTACCGGTGCCATCACCCTGCCCGAAGGTACGGAAATGGTTATGCCCGGCGACAACGTTTCGATCACTGCCGAACTCATCGCACCGATCGCGATGGAAGAAGGTACACGCTTCGCAATCCGTGAAGGCGGCCGTACCGTCGGTGCGGGTGTCGTCTCGAAAATTATCGCGTAATTCGGATTTTCCGAAACGCGCATTAGGTTGAACCGATGAGAGAAAACATTCACCTCGGGTGTGAAAAGTGCACGCGACGCAACTATCACACGACGAAAAACAAGAAGACGCACACGGAGAAATTCACGGTGCGCAAATACTGCAAGTGGTGCCGTGAGCACACGATGCACAAAGAGATGAAACTCTAATTTCATCTCGGCCGCGGGCACGGCCCGCCGATAGGCGAGTAGCTCCAATGGTAGAGCGCCGGATTCCAAATCCGATGGTTGGGGGTTCGAGTCCCTCCTCGCCTGCCACCATTTTCGATCCTTGCAGCCACGGGGCTTCAGTGATCGCAAATGTCGAACGGAACGACCCACCGAAGGATTGAAGACCATGACCACAACATTGAGCAACTATATCAGGAACGCACGGACGGAACTGTCGAAAGTCATTTTCCCTACGAAACAACAGGTCAAGCAGGCATTTTATGCGGTGCTGATCGTCGTCACTTTCGTCTCGCTTTTCCTGGCGCTTGTCGATTTGATCATGTCCTCGGCCCTCTCGGCGATTTTGGACTAAGGAAGTCGCATGGCACATCAATGGTATTCAATTCAGACGTACGCCGGCAGCGAGCGCAGCGTCAAACGTGCGATCGAGAACCTGATCGAAGAACACGGTCTGCAGGAAAAAATCAAAGAGGTCGTCGTACCGACTGAAGACGTGATCGAAGTCAAAGACGGCAAAAAAAAGATCACGGAACGTTCGCTTTACTCGGGCTACGTCTTTATCAACGTCGATCTCGATACGCAGCTGCAACACATGATTCAATCGCTGCCGCGCGTCTCGGGCTTTATCGGCGAAGCGAACCATCCGACGCCGCTTTCTGAGAACGACATCAACACGA
>CAZYEW010000100.1:0-4527 GCA_964646705.1 uncultured Sulfurimonas sp. | reverse complement strand
TTTATCGGCGAAGCGAACCATCCGACGCCGCTTTCTGAGAACGACATCAACACGATTCTCGATCGCGTCGAAAACCGTGCGGCACCGAAACCGAAGGTCTTTTTCGAGACGGGCGAGATGGTGCGCATCATCGACGGACCGTTCGCGAACTTTACCGGTACGGTCGATGAATACGACCTCGAACACGGCACGCTCAAACTGAACGTTTCGATTTTCGGTCGAAGTACGCCGGTCGACATTGCCTATACGCAAGTCGAAAAAATCATTTAATCCCAAAACAAGAAAGGAAGCACAATGGCAAAAAAAGTCATGGATTACATCAAGCTTCAGATTGAAGCTGGCAAAGCAAACCCCGCTCCTCCGGTCGGCCCGGCCCTCGGTCAGCGCGGCGTCAATATCATGGAGTTCTGCAAAGCGTTCAATGAAAAGACGAAAGACAAGATGGGCTTCAAAGTTCCCGTCGTTATCACGGTTTACAGCGACCGCAGTTTCTCTTTCGTCACCAAGCAGCCTCCGGCATCGGAACTGCTGATGAAAGCGGCAGGGCTGAAAAAAGGTTCGGATAACCCGCTCAAGAACAAAGTCGGGAAAATCACCAAAGAACAGTTGATGGACGTGGTCAAGATGAAAATCGAAGACCTCAACACCAACGACGAAGAAGCCGCCGCGAAAATTCTCGCCGGTTCGGCCCGTTCGATGGGTCTGGAAATCGTCGACTGAGTTCGACGGATCTTCGACCGCAAAGATCGCAAACAACTGCGGCAGAATCTATAGATTTCAGGAGAAACTTTTATGGCAAAAGCAAGTAAACGCTACAAGCAGCTGAACGAAAAAATCGACCACGCCAAGCAGTACACGGTCGCCGAAGCGGCTTCGACCGTTAAAGAACTGCAGTCGGCAAAATTCGACGAAACCGTCGAAGTCGCCATGAACCTTGGCGTCGACCCGCGGCACGCGGACCAGATGGTACGCGGTGCCGTCGTGCTTCCTCACGGGACCGGCAAAAAGGTTCGTGTCGCCGTTTTCGCCAAAGGCGCAAAAATCGATGAAGCCAAAGAGGCCGGTGCCGACATCGTCGGAACGGACGAACTTGTCGAAATGATCCAGGCCGGCAACATCGATTTCGACGTCGTCGTCGCCGCTCCGGACTGTATGGGCGTCGTCGGTAAAATCGGTCGTATTCTCGGGCCCAAAGGCCTGATGCCGAACCCTAAAACGGGTACGGTCACTCCCGACGTCGCTACGGCGGTCAGAAACGTCAAGGGTGGCCAGGTCGCATTCCGCGTCGATAAAAAAGGGAACATTCACGCCGGCATCGGCAAAGCCAGTTTCGATGCCGACAAGATCGCCGAAAACCTCAAAACGTTCGTTCAGGCGATCAACAAGCAAAAACCGGCGTCGGCCAAAGGCCGCTACATCAAAAACGCGGCACTGTCGCTGACGATGAGCCCGGCCGTCAAGCTCGATCTCAACGAGCTCGCGGATATCAAATAATTCTGCGGCGCGACGCGCCGGCGGAAATCTTGACTGAACGGTTTGCGAATCTTTCATTCAAGATTTTCATTACGAAGATCTGAATCTTTGGACTGAAGACAGCTGGGGGCGACGCGACGTCGCTTAATCGGCCTTTCCCCGCCCCGCTCGAAGTTGAAGTCTGGAAAGGAGAAACAATGCTCAAAGCGAAAAAGACTGAGGTTGTCAATCGACTCAGCGAAGAATTCGCCGACGTGACTGCCGTCGTGATCTGCGACTACAAAGGCCTCGGCCATCAGGATCTGGAAGAGCTGCGCAACATCGCCCGTGCGAACGAAGCGAAAGTGCAGGTCGTCAAGAATACCCTGGCGAAAATTGCCCTTGAAAACGCGGGTATGAGCGGTGTCGAACTTGAGAATATGAACGTATTCATCTGGTCCGACGACGTGATCGCCGCGGCGAAATCGGCAGCCGACTTCGCGAAGAAGAACGACAAGCTCGTCATCAAAGCGGGTTACCTCGACAAGGAACCCGCCGACAAAGAGAAGATCGAAGCGTTCGCGAAACTGCCGGGCCGCAACGAACTGCTCGGTATGCTGGCCGCGACATGGATGGCACCGCTTACCAATTTCACGATCGGCCTCGACGCGCTGCGCAAGAAGCGCGAAGAAGAGGCTTAATACCCGCCGCCTGAAAAGTGCGGCGCATAACCAAACCATTAGGAGACAAAAATGGCTGTAACAAAAGAAGACGTACTCGAGTATATCTCTAACCTGTCCGTTCTGGAACTGTCCGAGCTCGTTAAAGAGTTCGAAGAAAAATTCGGCGTATCGGCGCAGCCGGTTGCCGTAGCGGGTGTTGGCGGCGGCGATGCCGGTGCGGCTGCCGAAGAAAAAACCGAATTCGACGTTGTACTCACCGATGCCGGTGCGAAGAAAATCAACGTCATCAAAGCGGTTCGCGCACTTACGGGCCTTGGCCTCAAAGAAGCCAAAGAAGCCGTCGAGTCGGTTCCTTCGACCATCAAAGAAGGTGTCGACAAAGACACGGCCGAAGAAGCCAAAAAAGCGCTCGAAGAAGCCGGCGCTTCCGTCGAACTCAAGTAATTACGGGTTCGTCACCTCGAGCCGGCGCGCCTGCCGGCTCTTTTCGGGCACTTTGACAATGAGCCGTCGCCTCATTGTCAAAGTGCCCTTTCGCGGTAAAAGACCACTGACATTCATTACTAGTGGCTCTGTTCAGGAGTGACTGAACGAACGTTTGTATTCTCGACGGGCACCGCAGCCCCGATGAATTTCCTTAACCAACAACCGAGGTAACCAATGTTAAACACTCTGTACTCCGGAAATCGTTTGCGGGTCGACTTCGCCAAGACCAAGCAGCAAATCGAAATCCCCAACCTCCTGCAGCTTCAGATGAGTTCGTACGAAAATTTCTTGATGATCGACAGGAAAGACCGTTCGCAAAGCGGACTTGAGCGCGTATTCCAGTCGGTCTTTCCGATTCACGATGCGCAAAACCGCATTACGCTCGAATATCTCGGCAGCGAAATCGGCAAGCCCAAATATACCGTACGCGAATGCATGGAACGGGGGCTGACCTATTCGGTGTCGCTGCGTATGAAAACGCGCCTCGTGCTGTGGGAACGCGACGAAAACACCAAAGAGAAAAAAGGCGTCAGCGAGATTAAAGAGCAGTCGATTTTTATCCGCGACATCCCGCTGATGACCGAGCGTACCTCGTTCGTCATCAACGGCGTCGAGCGCGTCGTCGTCAACCAGCTGCACCGTTCGCCGGGCGTTATCTTCAAAGAAGAAGAGTCGACGACCGCCGGCAACAAGCTGATCTACACCGGCCAGATCATTCCCGACCGGGGTTCGTGGCTCTATTTCGAGTACGACCCCAAAGACATTCTCTACATGCGCATCAACAAACGCCGCAAAGTGCCGGTGACGATCATGTTCCGCGCACTCGGTTACAGCAAACAGGATATTCTCAAGCTGTTCTATCCGCTGCAGACGATCGAAATCAAAGAGAACATGTTCCTGATGCCGTTCGAGCCGCATCAGTTCGACGGACGCCTCGATTTCGACCTGCTCGATCCGCAGGGCGAAGTGATCGTCAAAGCGGGCAAGCGCCTTTCGAGCAAGAAGGCGCAGCGCCTCGTCGAAGAAGGGCTGACGCACGTCCAGTACCCCATCGAGGTGCTCTGCGAGCGCTATCTTGCCGAGCCGATCGTCAATCCGGAAACGGGCGAAGTCCTTTACGACACGATGACCTCGATCGACGAGCAGAAGCTCAAGAAAATCGCCGAAGCGGGCATCGAGTCGTTCGTGATCGCCAACGACCTGGCCACGGGTGTGGACAGTTCGATCATCAACGCCTTTTTGGCCGACGCCGATTCGCTCAAGATGCTTCGCCAGTCCGAGGAAATCGAAGACGAAAACGACCTGGCAGCAATCCGTATCTACAAAGTGATGCGCCCGGGCGAACCGGTCACCAAAGAAGCCGCGAAAACTTTCGTCAATCAGCTTTTCTTCGATCCCGAGCGTTACGACCTGACGCGCGTCGGACGGATGAAAATGAACCACAAACTCGGCCAGAGCATTCCCGAATACGTGACCGTCCTGACGAACGAAGACATTATCAATACCGTCAAATACGTCATCAAGGTCAAAAACGGCCAGGGCCATATCGACGACCGTGACCACCTCGGAAACCGCCGGATCCGCTCGATCGGCGAGCTGCTCGGCAACGAGCTGCACAACGGGCTGATCAAGATGCAAAAAGCCATCAAGGACAAACTCTCGACGATGAGCGGCCCGATGGCCGACCTGATGCCGCACGATCTGATCAACTCCAAAATGATCACCAGCACGATCATGGAGTTCTTCTCGGGCGGGCAGCTCAGCCAGTTCATGGACCAGACGAATCCGCTCTCCGAAGTGACCCACAAACGCCGGCTCTCGGCGCTGGGCGAAGGCGGCCTCGTCAAAGAGCGTGCCGGCTTCGAAGTGCGCGACGTGCACCCGACGCATTACGGCCGGATCTGTC
>CAZYEW010000099.1:0-6352 GCA_964646705.1 uncultured Sulfurimonas sp. | reverse complement strand
ACGCAGGCGGAATCGAGCGAGATCTGTTTCGTCGAAACGACCTACGTCGACGTGCTCAAAACGCATCTCGACGTCGATCGGCCCGGCGAGGTGATCGACAAAGCGGGCAACGTCATCGGCGAACACAAAGGCTACATGCACTACACCATCGGAAAGCGTCGGGGGTTTACCGTCAAAGGGGCGCACGAACCGCATTACGTGCTCGAAATCCGACCGCAGACGAACCAGATCGTCGTCGGAAAGAAAGAGGAACTTGAAGTACGCGAGGTGACGATCACCGATATGAACTTTTTCGACGAACGCGATACGTTCGAGACGACGGTGAAGCTGCGCTACCGCACGCACGCGATTCCCTGCCGTGTCGAGCGCCGCGGAGAACGTGCGACGATCACGCTCGAAGAGCCCGCCTATGGGGTCGCGTCGGGACAGGCTGCGGTGTTCTACGACGGTGACCGCCTGGTGGGCGGCGGCTGGATCGTCTAGGTTATCGACGGCGCCGCCGCGAGTTTCCGCCGCGCTGTTTCGGCGGTTCGGGTGCGATCGAAGGATCGGGCTCGAACCCGTCGACCGTATGTTTCTCGATGCGTTTTTGCATCAGCCTTTCGATATTTTTCAGCAGACCTTTTTCATCGATGCAGACCAAAGAGACGGCCTCGCCGACGTTGCCGGCCCTGCCGGTACGGCCGATGCGGTGCACGTAGTCTTCGGCCACTTCGGGCAGTTCGAAATTGACCACGTGCGGCAGTGCGTCGATATCGATGCCCCGTGCGGCGATGTCGGTGGCGACGAGGACGCGCACGCTCCCTGTTTTGAAGTCGCCGAGTGCCCGGGTGCGTGCGCTTTGGCTTTTGTTGCCGTGAATCGCCGCGGACGTGATGCCGGCGTTTTGCAGGTGGGTACTCAGCCGGTTCGCGCCGTGCTTGGTACGGGTGAAGACCAGGACCTGCTGCCAGTCGTTGGTGCCGATGAGATGGGTGAGCAGTTCGGGTTTGCGTTTTTTGTCGACGGGGTGGATGCGCTGCGTCACCTGCTCGGAAGCGGCGTTCTGTCTGGCGACTTCGATCAGCGTCGGCCGGTTGAGCAGTCCGTCGGCAAGGCGTTTGATTTCGGGCGAGAACGTTGCCGAGAAAAGCAGGTTCTGACGCTGCTTCGGCAACTTTGCCAGCAGTTTTTTGATGTCGTGGATGAAGCCCATGTCGAGCATGCGGTCGGCTTCGTCGAGCACGAGTGTCTGGACGGCGGAAAAGTCGATCGCTTTTTGGCCCGCAAGGTCGAGCAGACGACCCGGCGTGGCGATGACGATGTCGACGCCTCTGCGCAGGGTCTGGATCTGCGGATTGATGCCGACGCCGCCGTAGATGACGGTCGAGCGAAACGGCAGGTGTCTGCCGTAGGTGCGCACGCTTTCGTGCACCTGCGCGGCAAGCTCGCGGGTGGGGGTCAGGATCAGTACGCGCGGTTTTTTGCGGCTTTGCATCCCGTCTTCGCAGAGGCGTTGCAGCAGGGGCAGGGTGAAACCGGCGGTTTTCCCGGTACCGGTCTGAGCCCCCGCAAGGACGTCGCGCCCTTCGAGAACGACGGGAATGGCTTTGTGCTGAATCGGGGTGGGAGTCGTGTAGCCTTCGTCGGCGACGGCACGCAAAATGGCTTCGTTGAGCCCTAAAGTGGTAAATGACATGAAATGACTTTGTTGAAAACATCCGAGAAACCATGAGGAATCGTTCGGTCCGGACGTGAACGTATTGAAATGCATCTGACGATGCGGAGTCGGCCGCAGACCGAAGCGCGGCTGAAAGTGACGGAAGTATAGCGTACTATGCGTGCCGAAAAGACAACGAGGATTAAAGCATCCGCAGCCAGTAGGGCACGTTGCGCTGTTCGGCACGTATCGTCGTCGCGGCACCGTGGCCCGGATAGACTTTTTTGTCGTACTCGACGGCGGCGAATCGTTCGAGGCTCTTTTTCATCGCTTCGGGGGAGGAATAGGGGAAATCGGTACGGCCGATGGAACCTTGAAATATGAAATCGCCGCTGAACATCGCGTCGCCGATTTCGATCGTCGAACAGCCCGGGCTGTGGCCGGGAAAGTGGCGAAAATGCACATCGATACCGTCGATGTCGAACGTTTGGTCGCCGTTGACTTCGACGTCGGGGTACGAGGGCGGAAGATCGGGCATCCAGCGGCTTTGCTGCAGCAGCATCACGTCCCCTTTGGGGGTATACAGCGGCACGCCGAGCTTCTCTTTGAGCGCCTGATTGCTCCAGACGTGGTCGAAATGGCCGTGGGTGTTCAAAATGGCGACGGGATGCTTCACGTTGGCCGTCACCCAGTCCGTCGCGCCGACGCCGGGGTCGATAATGATCTCTTTTCCGTCTTGCTCGACGATGTAGCAGTTGGTCTGGTACGGCCCCATTGGTTGAACGTTGATCACCATCGTATGCTCTCCGTGTCGTTTCGATGGTATGATTATACTATGGAATTTTTCAGCGAGCTCGAAGGCATCATCGAAACGGCCGATCCCGTGCGCAAACGTGCAAGGTTCGATGCTTTTTATCGGCAGTGGCAGGCACGAAACGTGCGCAGCGACGAGGGCTTTGCCGCCAAGTGCTTCGAGTCTCCTTCGTACGCCGCGCTGTGCGAGGTGGTTTCGCCCAAGGCGGTACCCAAACGCAAAAATCCGGCGAGTGCGGAAGGGCAGGCGGTGCTGCTGCATGCCATCGCCCATATCGAATACAGCGCGATCGACCTTGCGCTCGACCACTGCTACCGATTCACGGGTATGCCCGAGGCGTACTACGACGACTGGCTTGCCGTCGCCGAAGACGAGTTCAGGCATTTCGCGATGCTGCACGGGATGCTCGACGATTTGGGTTTTCGCTACGGGGATTTTCCCGTACACGATGCGCTGTTCGAGGCGGCACAGCGGACGCCGACGCTGATCGAGCGCATGGCGATCGTGCCGCGCTATTTCGAAGCGGGCGGGCTCGATGCGACGCCGCAGATTCTAAAACGTTTCGAAGCGATCAAAAACGACGCCTTCGTGACGCGCATCGTTTCGGTACTGCAGACGATTTTGCGCGAAGAGGTCGATCACGTGCGAAAGGGCGACCGGTGGTTCGCGTATGCGTGTGAACGCGAGGGGGTCGGCAAGTCGGTGTTTTTCGAAATCGTCGAGCGGCACTACCCCGGCAGCTACCCGCGGCAGCGGGCGTTGAACGTCGAGGCGCGCAAAGCGGCGGGGTTCGCCTGCGAAGAGCTCGAGCGGATGGCGGGAGAAAACGTATGCCGCTAAAGGGCGAACGCTTCAAAATCACCTCCGATATCATTTCAAAGCGTGCGCTTTACGCCGCTCTCGTGTTGTTCGTGCTTATCACCCTCTTTAGGCTTGCCTATTTTTACTGGGAGATGCAGCAGAACAAGCGGGCGCTGGCCAAGGCGGGTGCGCAGACGTTGAGTGCCTTGACGATGGCACATCGCGAATATTATCAGCAGATGTTTCTTAAAGGGCACATCGAGCTGAGCGAAAAAACCCTGCCGGCGCTTCCGGCGTTCAGTTCCTACGACATCTCGCAGCGTTTTTCGAAACGCAATATTTTCAATATCGATATTCAGACCGTGTCGGACCGTGCACGCAACGCACGCAACCGCGCCGACAATGCGGAAATGAAGGCGATCGCGTACTTCAAAGCGCATCCCGAGGCCAAAGAATATTTTACCCTGGTCGAAAACGGCGGCGAGGGGGACTATTACCAGTATGCCCTGCCGCTGAAAATCGAGCGCAAATGTCTTAAATGCCACGGCGAGCGCGACAAAGCGCCCGCTTTTATCCGAAAGCGCTACGACAACGCCTACGGGTACCGGCTGGGCGAAATAAGAGGGGTGCTCAGTATCAAAACACCCGAAAGCAAGATTTCGGCCTTTTTGGCACCGTCGTTCTATCTGCAGGCGGCGTACGACTTGTTGCTCTTCATCGTCTTGTTCTTTCTGGTGCGTTACCTGATTTTGAAGTTTCGCGATTTTTCCCACCGTCTCGAAGAAGATGTCGAGGCACGCACGAACGAACTGCGCGGCAGTATCCGGATGCTCGACGAATACAAACGGGCACTCGATGAAAGCGCGATTGTGTCCAAAGGGGATATCGACGGCAATATCACCTATGTCAACGAGGCGTTCTGCCGCATTACGGGATACACGAAAGACGAAGTGCTCGGGAAAAACCACAACATTCTGCGCCATCCCGATACGACGGACGATTTTTACGACAATATGTGGGCGACATTGCTGCAAAAACGCCCCTGGCACGGTTTGCTGAAAAACAGAACCAAGCACGGCGAAACGTTTTACGTCGAGGCGAATATCTTTCCGATTCTCGGAGTCGACTCGCAAATCCGCGAATTTATCGCCGTGCGGTACGACGTCAGCGAACTGATGCAAAAACGTCAGGAGATCGAGCGAAGCTACACCGTCGACAAACTGACGGGGCTTCCCAACCGCAACCGCTTTCTTGAAGACCTCTCCGGCATTCCCAACGCCAACGTCGCACTGATCAATATCGACAGTTTTAAAGATATCAACGATTTTTTCGGTATCGAAAGCGGGGACGACCTGCTGGTGCAGGTATCGAAACAGCTTTCCGTTTTGAAAGACGATACGCTTTTCGGCCTGTATCGGCTGCATGCCGACGAATTTGCCGTTCTTGGCCGCGGCAGACTCGAGACCGAAGCCTTCGTGACACTGGTGTCGCATTATGCCGAGGCGCTGGAAAAAGCGAAGTTCTACGTGGGGTCCGAGCGTCAGGAAATTTCCTTGTCGGTTTCCGTCGGATTCGGCAGCGGCGAGCATGCGCACATCAAGGCCGACATGGCGCTCAAACTCGCCAAAACGCAAAAACGCCCCTTTTTCGTTTACGACGAGGCGATGCGGCTCGAATCGCTGTACGAAAAGAACATTCGGATGGCCAAGACACTGCGAAACGCTATCGAACAGGGCGATATCGTGGCCTGCTACCAGCCGATCATGAACCTGAAAACGGGCCGCGTCGAAAAGTACGAAGCGCTGATGCGTCTGCGTGAAGACGGCCGCTTGATCGGGCCCGACGAATTCATCGGCGTCGCCAAGCGGACCAAACAGTACTTCCGCCTGACGCGGCGTATGGTCGAGCAGGTGATCGGTACGTTGAAGCGTCATGAAAACCTGTCGATTTCGATCAATCTTTCGATCGAGGATCTGATCGATCAGCAAATGCTGAGTTTTCTGAAAACAACGCTCTACGAGAGCGGATTGGCACACCGGCTCGTCTTCGAGATTCTTGAAAGCGAATCGATCGACAATTACGATGAGGTCATCGAAGCGATTCACGATCTCAAGGGCTACGGCGCGTCGCTGGCGATCGACGATTTCGGCAGCGGGTATTCCAATTTCGTCCACGTGATGCAGCTGGGTGTCGATTTCATCAAGATCGACGGTTCACTGATTCGGAATATCGATGAAGACAACCATTCGAGGGTGCTCGTCGAAGGCATCGTCGAGTTTTCGCGCAGGCTCGGCCTCTCGACGATCGCGGAATTCGTCGAAAGCGAAGCGGTGCTTGCGGTGCTCGAAACGATAGGGGTCGACTACGCGCAGGGGTATTATGTCGGCCGGCCGTCGCTGACGATCGATTAGCGGGGCTGCGTTTCTTTTACGAAGCGGGCGTTTTCGATCAAAACGGGGTAGAAATAGCCAAAGCCGATATCTTTGTCGACGGTTGCGCGGCCTTCGGCGACGACGGTGTCGCCCGCAGCCAGATTGCCGGCATCGGAGGCGGTGAAGACAAGGTCGTCGTCTCCCGCACCGCCGGTCCCGTCTTCGATGTGCACCCAGTCGCGTTTCATGATGCCGCGTGAAATTTTCGTCACGACACCGCGGACTTTCACGGTTTTTCCCGCAATGCTTCGATGGTTGGCGAATACCTCCGCGACGCTGTAGCCGCCGGGGAGTTTGGCGACGACATGCTTCGGTGCCGCGGCGGGCCGGATATTTTCCGCGGGTGCGGCGGCCGGCGTGTCGAGCACGGCGAAAACGATCTGCTTGAAATCGCGGTCGAGGCTTTTGCTGTGAAAGTTTTGCAGCTTCATCTGCTCGGTGAAGGCGACGTTTTGGCCTTTGGCGACGTTGGCGGCGGGCACGGCGATCCAGTACCGCCGTGTGCCTTCTTTGACGTCGATGTAGGTGTAGCCGCCGGCGTTGACGGTATCGAGCACCGTCGCTTTGTGATGCGTGCCGGCGGCTTTGGGCTGTGCACCGAGGGCGAACAGCGAAGCGGCTATCGAAATAAGAAATACTGATCGTTTCATGCGGACTCCTTGGTTA
>CAZYEW010000098.1:0-6394 GCA_964646705.1 uncultured Sulfurimonas sp. | reverse complement strand
CAAAGAAGCGATCTGACGCTTTTTCGGGAGCGAGCCTTCGCTTCCGCTTTCCAAAGAGATTTTTCTTCCTCCTGAAAAACACCATCTATTTTCACTTGTCGATGCCGTCACATTGGTTTTTGTCTTCAAAGTATGGGGAATGCCCCTATCGATAAGGGCAAATTCTGGAGCGGAAAACAATCGGGTTACAAGCGGTAGAATCCGGTGCCTATTCCACCGTCACGCTTTTGGCGAGGTTGCGCGGCATATCGACGTCGTTGCCCAGCCGTACGGCAATCTCCATCGACAACAGCTGCAAAACAACCATCATTTCGAAAAATTCAAGCAGATAATGTTCGTGCCTTTGGGTCGGAACGAAGTCGTCGGCTTTGTCGAAAGGCAGCGGGCTGACGGCACAGATGGTCGCGTCGCGGGCACTGAGTTCTTCGACGTTGCTGCGGGTTTTGTCCGGCAGCATATGCTCGGGCATCAGGGCGATCGTGAAGAGCTCGGGGTCGGCCAGTGCGATGGGGCCGTGTTTCATTTCGCCGCTGGGGTAGCCTTCGGCATGCAGGTAGCTGATTTCTTTGAGTTTGAGTGCGCCTTCGAGCGCCAGCGGATAGAAAATGTCGCGCCCGATGAAGAAAAATCCGTGTCCGTGCAAGTAGCGTTTCGAGAGGCGCCGCAGCCGTTCGTGCTGTTCGTCGCCGACTTTGACGACGCGCGGGAGTTCGCGCAGCAGGCGAATCTGCTCGACGATAAGCGGGCTCTCCATCGTGCCTTTGTCGGCGGCGACATAAAGCGAAAGCATCCAGAGCACGGCCATTTGGGTCGCGAATGCCTTGGTCGAGGCGACGCCTTTTTCGATACCCGCACGCGTAAGAATCGCCGCGTCGGCTTCGCGTACCATCGACGAGTTGTCGACGTTGCAGACGACCAGGGTCCGAAGCCCCGCTGCTTTGGCCATTTTGAGCGTTTCGAGGGTATCGGCGGTTTCGCCGCTTTGGCTGATGACGACGAAGAGGGTGTCGGGAGTCAGCAGCGGCTCTTTGTAGCGCAGTTCGCTGGCGATTTCGACCGATGTCCGTATTTTTGCGAAACGCTCGAAGAGGTAGCTTGAAGCCAGGGCCGCATGGTAGCTGGTACCGCAGGCGCAGAGTTTGATTTCGGCGATGCCGTCGAAGAGGGCGGGGTCGAGCTCTTCGAAAACGATCCGATCGTCGGCGAGGCGTCCGAGCAGCGTATCCGAGAGCACTTCGCTTTGTTCGTAGATCTCTTTTTCCATAAAAAAGCGAAAGCCCTCTTTTTGGGCGGAGAGTTTCGAGGCCGGAAGGTCGGAATAGGCCGGTTCGACCGTTCGATGGTCTTCGGTTTCGATATGCAGCGTTTGCGGGGTGACGTAACCCAGGCTGCCGTCTTCGAGATAGATGACTTTTTGGCATTTTCCGATCAGTGCCGCATCGGAAGAACCAAAGAACTTTTCATCGTCTTCGCCGACGCCCACGATCATCGGAGAGCCGTGCTTGGCGAAGAAAATTGTCTCGGGGCTGGTTTTGGTGACCAGCAAGACGGCGTAGGCACCTTCGAGCCGCCCGATCGTCTTGCGAAAGGCTTCAAAATCGTCGGCTGCCGTTTTTTGCAGCGATTCGAACAGGTGGACGATGACTTCGGTGTCGGTTTGGCTGAGAAAGCGTACGCCGTCGTCGATAAGCTGCTGTTTGAGCGCTTGATAGTTTTCGATGATGCCGTTGTGGACGACGAAGGTTTTTTCTCCCAGATGCGGGTGGGCGTTGATCTCGGTCGGTTTGCCGTGCGTGGCCCAGCGGGTGTGGCCGATGCCGACGGCGAAGCCTTCGGGTGCGAAGTCGCGGGTTTTTTCGACGAGATTTTTGAGTTTTCCGACGGCTTTGAAATGGTTGAAGCTTTGCGCTTGCATGATCGCGATCCCGGCGGAATCGTACCCGCGGTATTCAAGCTCCTTGAGTCCGTCGAGCAGGACGTTTTTGGCGTTTTGGGTGCCAAGATACCCTACGATGCCGCACATGAGTCGTATCCTTTGCTGAGCAGTTCGATTAACGTGGCCGCATTATCGCACATCTGCGGCGTTTTTTCGATTAAGAAATAGTCGCGCGCCCGGTGCTTGGTCGAGTGGATTTTCGCCGTGGCGATCTGCAGGTCGAGCGTGTCGAGGCTTTGGACGATGAACGCAAGCAGGCCGCGCTGGTTGGCGGTATGCACCGCAAGCTCGGCGTAGTTGCGGGAGTGTTCGCAGTCGATCGAGATGTCGTTGCGTGCGATACGGGGAATTTCGATGTCGATACGTTGACGCTCGCTGAACGAATCTTCGACGATTTCGCGGATACTTTCGTACATGTCGGGCGTCGGGGTCTGCAGAAAGTCGATTTTAAAATACTTGACGCCGTCGAAGAGGGTGAAGACTTCCATCGACGCAACGTCGAGATAGCCCAGACGGCCGAGCAAATAAGAAAGGTTCAGCGGAATTTTGCGCAGAATTTCGATGCTCAGGCCGGTTTCGAAATCGAGCCGGTAGTCGTAGGTTTTGACCGCACGGGCTTCTTGGGCGATACGCAGAATTTCTTCGGGCGTGTGGCGGGAAAAAAACAGATTCGATTCGATGGTCATGATCTTTTTTTGCAGCAGCCGCGGCAGCGACTTGTACGTGTCGAGCCGTCGAATGCGCTGTTCGACCTTGAGGCGTCTTGCCGCATCGGTAATGCGCTCTTTTTCCTGCGACACTTCAAGCGCGGCGGTGTAGAGTTCGTAGAGGAGTTTGGCGTTGAAGGCGTTGTAAATGCCTTCGCCGACGCCGTTGAGGTCGGCATAGGTCAGAATGTAGAGCAGGTTGAGCATCCGCGGCGTTTTGACGACCGACATGAATTTGTAAAGGGTTTTTTCGTTGTGGATGTTCTGACGCTGGGCGATGTTGCTCATCAGGGTGTGATGGCGAACGAGCGTCGCCGCATCTTCACGCCGGCTTTCGTCGAAACCGAGTTTTTCGAGCAGCGGGCCGATCAGTTTGGCACCGACTTCGCTGTGGTCGAGTTTGCGCCCTTTGCCTGCATCGTGCAGCAGCACGACGACCTTGAGCAGTGTCCGGTCGGCGGTGTCCAGTGTTTCGTAAAGTTCGGCGATGACGGGGTCTTCGATCGTTTCGAGCGCACGCACGCAGGCGAGCGCATGCAATCCGACGGGATAGTGGTGGTAACCGTCGAACTGCGGCAAAAACATGGTTTTGCGCAGGGCGGGGAGCAGTTCGGCCAAGGTGCCGGCATCGTAGAGAAGTTCGAGGATGCCGTGCATGTGGCGACGTTCGAAAAGGCGGCGCAGCAAACGGCGCATGGCGGCGGACATCGGGTGGCGGACATGCAGGTCTGAGAACGTCCGGACGACGCTTGCATCGAAGCGCATCGGAATGTCCGGCAGGCGAAGCAGGAGTTCGACAAGGGCCGTCGCACGCAGCGGTCGCGAAGCAAAGGTGCCGACGAGCCGATCGTCGAAAAGGTAAAACGGCTGATGCAGGCGTGCCGCTTTGGCGCAGCGGTAATGCCGGTGTACGTCGGCAAAAAGCGAACGGGTCATCGCCGCGGCGTAGATTCGGCTGAAACGGTCGATGCGCGCCATGGCCTCGATGACCTGTTCGGCAAGTTTCAGATCGCTTTTGAAACCCAGCAGTTTGCGCACGAGCGGCAGGTAGTCGAGGTTGAGCGTATCGTACTGTTTTCCGGCGGCCAGATGCAGGGCGCTTCGGACGCGAAAGATCAGCTCCAGGGCGATGCGGTACTGCCGGTATTCCTCCTCGCTGAAGATGCTTCCGGCGAGCGTTTTGAGCGAATCGACGCCGTAGCGGGTTTTGGCGATCCAGTAGAGCAGCTGCGCGTCGCGCAGGCCGCCGACGCCTTCTTTGATCTGCGGCTGCATCGAAACCGGATATTTTTCGCGCCGCTGCCGGGCTTCGTCGAGTTTGGCCTGAAGATAGGCCGCGGGTTCGTGCCGGCGAATACGTTCGAGCATACGCTGCGTGGCGTGCCAGGTGAAATTCGAACCGACGATAAAACGGGTTTCCATCATGGCGGTACGGATGGTGATGTCGCCGAGGGCGGCATCGAAGAGCTCGTCGACGCGGTGCACGCGGTGGCCGAGTTTGAGCCCCGCATCCCACGCAAGATAGAGGAACTTTTCGATGATGGCTTCGGTGTTGTAGCCCGGCTGGGGTTCGTAGACGATCATCAGGTCGATGTCGCTGTGGATGCAGAGCTGTTCGCGGCCGTAGCTTCCAAGCGCCGTCAGCGCGACGGGAATGGCGCTTCGCATGGGCAGGTAGTTGCCGAACATGCGGCGCAGCACGGTTTTGTACATCTGGGTGATGAAACCGTCGAGCGCACGCGTGTGCCGAACGAGAAAGTCTTTGCCCTGGCTCTGCTCGAAACGCTCGGCGAGGGTACCGTTGTAGTGGCTCAAGGCTTCTTTGAAACGTTTGGATATCTCGAAATCGCTCGCGCCGGTGTCGATGAGGTTTTCGATTTCTTCAGAAAGTGTCTTCATGTGCCGCTATTATATTGTCTTTGGGCTTCGGGCGCTATAATGCGCCCAAAAACGGATGTGACGATGGCAAATCGTATCGGCTTCGACGAAGCGGCGAAACTTTATGAAACGGACCTGTTCGAGCTCGGAGAACGCGCCGACGTGATCCGCCGCGAACTGCACGGCGACAAAACCTATTTCAACATCAACCGGCATATCAACCCTACGAATATCTGCAAAGACGTCTGCAAATTCTGTGCCTACAGCGCCAGCCGAAAAAATCCCAACCCCTACGCCATGAGCCACGAGGAGATTCTTTCGATCGTCGACGATATCGTCGGGCGCGATATCAAAGAGGTACATATCGTTTCGGCACACAATCCCGAAACCGGGCTGCAGTGGTACCTGGACATTTTTCGAAAGATCAAGCAAAAATATCCGCAGCTTCATATCAAGGCGCTCACTGCGGCAGAAGTCAATTTTCTTGCCCAGGAGTACGGCAAAAGCTACGACGAAATTCTTGACCTGATGATCGAAAACGGCGTCGACTCGATGCCCGGGGGAGGGGCCGAGATTTTCGACGAGAAAGTGCGCGATTACATCTGCAAGGGCAAGGTGACGTCCGAACAGTGGCTTGAAATCCACCGCAAATGGCACGAAAGGGGCAAGAAGAGCAACGTGACGATGCTTTTCGGCCACGTAGAAGCACGCGAGCACCGTATCGACCATATGATGCGCATTCGCGAGCTTCAGGACGAAACGGGCGGTTTCAACTGTTTCATTCCGCTGGTGTATCAGCCGCAGAACAACTTCTTGAACATCAAGGAATTCATCACCGCCAACGAGATTCTCAAAACGATGGCGATCAGCCGCATCGTGCTCGACAACGTGCCGCACCTGAAAGCTTACTGGGTTACTTCGACGGTCAATCTGGCTCTGGTGGCGCAGGAATTCGGCGCCGACGACCTTGACGGCACGATCGAAAAAGAGTCCATCAACTCCGCTGCCGGTGCCAAAAGCGCCAACGGCATCGATTTGGAGGAATTCGTGCATCTGATCAAAGAGAGCGGTTTCACCCCCGTCGAACGCGACAGCCTGTACAACGAGCTGAAAGTCTGGTGAAAATTTCGGTCGTCATTCCGGCGTACAACCGTGCAGCGACGATCGGCCGTGCGATCGCGTCGGTGTCGAAACAGACGGTCGCGCCGCACGAAATCATCGTCGTCGACGACGGATCGGACGATGCGACGGCAGAAGTCGTCAAAACCTATGACGGCGTACTTTTGCTGCGCCAGAATCATCAGGGCGTCTCGGCCGCACGCAACAACGGGGCGATGATGAGCGAAGGGGAGTGGATCGCGTTTTTGGATTCGGACGACGCATGGATGCCGGACAAGCTGGAAAAACAGATCCGTTTTCATGAAACGCATCCCGAGCTTCCGATCAGCTATACCGACGAACGCTGGATACGCAACGGCAAAGAAGTGCCCGTCGCGGCGAAGTTCGCCAAATACGAGGGCGACATTTTCGAGCGTTGTCTCGACGACTGTATCGTCGCGCCGTCGTCGGTTATGGTGAAAAAGGTGTTTTTCGACCGCTTTGGCGGTTTCGACGAATCGTTCGAGGTCTGCGAGGATTACGAACTTTGGCTGCGTATGGCGCACGAGACGCCGTTTGGGCTGATCGGCGAAAAACTGATCGTCAAGTACGGCGGCCACGCCGACCAGCTCTCGCGTCGCTACCGTGCGATGGACAGGTGGCGGGTGCGCGCCCTCGAAAAGCTTCGTGAAAACGGCATCGAAAACGCGGCACTGACAGAGATGCTGCGGCAAAAATACAGGCGTTTGCTCGACGGGGCACGACGTTCGGGGCG
>CAZYEW010000097.1:0-6544 GCA_964646705.1 uncultured Sulfurimonas sp. | reverse complement strand
GCCGATTGCGCTACAATTGCACGAAAGAATTTTCGGGGACGGTCGATGCAGAAACTGGTACAGTGGTGGGTAACGGCGACGTCGGTTGCGTTCGCGCTTCGTATGATCGCGTTCGAACGGTGCGATCTGGCGGCGGCGACAAGTTTGGCGGTCATAGCCGTTCCGGCGGTTGCGGTCATGCTGTTTTACAATGCGGTTTGGGCGGCGGCGATCGCGGTTGCGGCGGCGGTGCTGTACCTGCCGTGGCGCAAAATCGTCTGCGCGAAACGCTGCGCGATGATTCGCCGTTTCGATACGATCGAATACGCCCTCGTCGAAGCAAGCGACGATTACCGCCAGCGTTTCGAAACCGGCGTCGTGCTGCAGCGCCTTTCACCCGCCGAGGCTGCCGCTTCGAAGCTGTACGATCCGCAGCTGATGGACGCAGAACGATGTTTTTTTCTAACCGAATCACAATCGGGAACGCGGCTTGTCGCACTGGCATGGGTGACGGGGATCGAACCGGCCTTTTTGGCCGGCGAAGACGGCTGATACCATCTCGACATAAGGAATCATAGATGAGTTCGACGCTGCTGTTGATATTGACGGGACTCTTTTTTTACTGGATTTTCAAAAGCTACGGCCGCTATCAGCGCACGTACGCTTCGACCGGGGCACAGGTGACGCCGGAGCGGCTGCGCAATTCGGAACTGGGGTTGTTCGTAGCCCTGATGGCCAAGGTTGCCAAAGCCGACGGGCGCGTCGATACGCTCGAAGCCGAACTGATCGGCAATACTTTTACCGATATCGCCGCGTCGTTTCCCGGTGCGTCGGGCGTGCGTGAAGAACTTAAAGCGATTTTCAACGAGGCTAAAGCCCGCCGTTTCGATGTTGATACCGTCGCGATGCAGCTGTACGCCGTTACGGCGAATCGTCCGCAGGAGCGGCTGGGGATGTTCATGTTCCTGGTCAACCTGGCCTTTATCGACGGGGTGCTCAGCCCCGAAGAAGAGGCATTGCTCAACAAAATCGCCGTCTATCTCAAAATCGACGCGTCGCAGGTTTCGTCGCTGTTCGAGCGATTCGCGCAGATGCACAACGCGGCACCGGCACGCCAGAGCATCGAAGAAGCCTGTGCCGTGCTGGGGGTCGGTGTTTCGGATTCGATGGAGGTCGTCAAGAAAAAATACCGTGCCTTGGTCAAAAAGTATCATCCCGATCTGATGAAAGCCAAGGGTGCCGACGAGGCCTATATCGCCGAAGCGACGCAAAAGATGCAGGCGATCAACGCGGCGTACGAAACGATTAAAGAAGCCAGAAAAGCACACTGACGCACCCCACGAAAGGACCGTATGCCCGCACGAATTCGCCGAAGGTTTTCACATCTTGACAAGGGCGTGCTCTATATGCTTGCCGCCTCGTTCTTTTTCGCGGTCATGGGGGCGTTCGCCAAGCTGGCCAGTGCACACATGAGCTCGGTCGAGGTCGTCTTTTTTCGCAACGTGTTCGGGGTGGCGCTGGTCGGCTACGCGGTGTTCAGGCGCCCCATGCGCCAGCAGGGCGGCCGTCCGTTTTTGCTCTTTTTTCGGGGGCTGATGGGGTTTGTCGCCCTGTTGGCGTTTTTTTACAATATCGCCCATATTCCGCTGGGAGATGCCATGACGTTTTCGAAAACCTCGCCGATTTTCACCGCGATTTTCGCCTGGCTGTTTTTGAAAGAGAAATTGCCGCTTTCGGCCTGGGCGGCGATATTCGTCGGTTTCGTCGGCATCGTGCTGATCGCCAAGCCGACGGGCCTGGCGCTTTCGAAAACCGATTGGCTGGGGATTTTCAGCGGTGTCGGTGCGGCCCTGGCGTACACGTCGGTACGCGAACTCAAAGCCTACTACGACACCCGTGCCATCGTGCTGTCGTTCATGGCGGTCGGCACCGTCGGCCCGCTGCTGCTGATGCTGGCATCGCCGTTTGTCGAAAGTACGGCACTCGACTTTATGACCGGTACGTTCGTAATGCCCGCGGGTGTCGTCTGGCTGTACGTTGCGGGCATGGGGCTTTTCGCGACACTGGCACAGTTGTATATGACCAAAGCCTACGGCGAGACCAAAGCCGGCATCGTCGGGGCGGTCAGTTACGCCAATATCGTCTTTTCGATCTTCGTCGGGCTGCTTTTGGGCGATGCGTTTCCCGATGTCGCGACGACTTTTGGTATAATCTTGATCATTTTCAGCGGCATTGTCGTCGCACGCAAAAAGGAGCCGTGATGTTGGATATGATCGATCCGTCGTGGATCTACCCGGGTACCGTCGTCATCTTGCTGATTTTGGCCTATATGCAGTGGCAGATCAACGCGACCAAGACGATGGTGCTGGTATTGATTATTCTGGCCTATATCGTCTATTCGCACGAGACCGGACACACGCTTTCCGAACTGCGTGACGCGGCGGTTAATTCGTTCAACGAGGCGGTGAAGTAGTGGCCGGCATGATCTGGATGGCGGGGCCGTGCGTGATCGAAAGCGAAGCGAGCCTGATGCGCATCGCCGAAGGGCTGCAGCGCTACAACGAAGACGACCGCTTCGACTTTTATTTCAAAGCCAGTTTCGACAAGGCCAACCGCACGTCGCTCGAAAGCTACCGCGGCCCGGGGCTTGACGAAGGCCTGCGGCTGCTGCAGAAAGTCAAAGAAACCTTCGGCTGCAAGATCGTTACCGATATCCACGAAGCGTCGCAGGCGGCGCCAGTCGCCGAAGTCGCCGACGTGCTGCAGATTCCCGCGTTTTTGTGCCGCCAGACCGACCTGCTCGTCGCCGCGGCGAAGACGGCGCGTATCGTCAATATCAAGAAGGGGCAGTTCATGAACCCTGCCGATATGCGCTATTCGGTGCTCAAGGTGCTCAAAACCCGCGGCTGCGACGAAGTGAGCTACGAAAACGCCAAGGCGCACGGGGTGCTGCTGACCGAACGGGGATCGAGTTTCGGGTACGGCAACCTGGTCGTCGATATGCGTTCGCTCGTCATCATGCGCGCGTTCGCGCCGGTCGTCTTCGACGCGACGCATTCGGTGCAGATGCCCGGCAGCGGCGGCGGAAAGACCGGGGGCGACCGCACGATGGTGCCGCCGCTCGCCCGTGCCGCCGCCGCCGTGGGGGTGGACGGTTTCTTTTTCGAAACCCATTTCGACCCCGACCATGCCCTCAGCGACGGCCCCAACATGCTCGAACTCGGCACGCTTGCGACGCTGAGCGAGACGCTGCTCTGTCTCGATCATATCTCGAAAGGAATACACACATGCGAATAATCGAAGGAAACCTCCAGGTTCAACCCGGCAAAAAAGTCGCCGTCATCGCGGCACGTTTCAATCACCTTATCACCGACCGGCTGGTCGAAGGGGCCAAAGACGCCTACGTGCGCAACGGCGGCGACGAAGCTGATTTGGATCTGGTGCTGGTTCCCGGCGCGTTCGAGCTGCCGATGGCGACTGAACGGCTGCTGGCGTCGGGGCGCTATGACGCGGTCTGTGCCCTGGGTGCCGTCATTCGCGGGGCGACGCCGCATTTTGACTACGTGTCGGCCGAAGCGACCAAAGGGATCGCAGCGGTATCGCTCAAATACGCCAAACCCGTCGCGTTCGGGCTGCTGACGACCGATACGATCGAGCAGGCGATCGAGCGTGCGGGCACCAAGGCCGGCAACAAGGGCTTCGAGGCGATGATGACCGTGATCGAAATGCTCAACCTCTATGCCGAGATCGACGCGTAATGGCGACTCGTCACCACGCCCGCATGGCCGTCGTAAGCCTGCTGTACGCCTATGACCTGGGCAACGGAAAAATCGCCGATTTCAGCGACGAGATTCTCGAAGAGAAAAAAATCCGCAACAAGCAAAAAGATTTTGCGCTGACGCTCTTCGACGGGGTGATGGAACATCTTGCGCCCATCGACGACGCGATCGTACGCCATCTCAAAGACTGGGAGTTCGGCCGTCTCGGCGCCATCGAACGTGCGACGCTGCGGCTGGGAGCCTATGAGGTGCTCTACACCGATCTCGACCCCGCCGTCGTGATCAACGAAGCGATCGAAGTCGCCAAGGCCTTCGGAACCGAACAGTCGCCCAAGTTCATCAACGGGGTGCTCGACGCGATCGCCAAAGACAAAAAGGCCGATGCGTGAGAATCGTCTGGCTGCTGCTGTTGGCCGCAACGGTCATGCATGCAGCCAACAGCTGTATCAAATGCCATAAGGGCATCGAAGACATCCGCGATCCGCATTCCAAAATGATGCAGGCGATCTACGGCATCGCCCAGAAAGCGGGCTACCCGATGAACGACTGCATCGTCTGTCACGGCGGCAACCCGAACTCGATCATCAAATCGCGCGCGCACAAAGGGACGGTCGGCTACTTTCTCGATCACGAAGGCCCCAAAGCGTTCTACCCCGCACCGGCGAGCCCCTGGGTCAACCGCCATACCTGCGGCATGTGCCACAAAGAGCAGGTCGCGGCGCAGATGAACAATTTGATGAACACCGAAGGCGGCAAGATTCACGGGGCCGAATGGGGATTCGGCGGGCTTACCGGCTACGACCATCCGCACGCGACTTACGACGTACGCAATCCCAAAGCCCTGCATCAGCGCCTGGGTACCGAGGCATATCGCGCCTACATGCAGGCGCTTGCGAAAAAAGAGCCGCAGGGGTTCCCGAAAGCGCAGACCGAAATTCCGCCCGCGCCGACGGCCGACGAGGTCGAAAACAACGTGTCGCTCTCGGTTTACACCTATTTGCGTCAGGAATGCCTGCGCTGCCATACGGCGGGAAAAGGGCGCTCGCGGCGGGGCGATTACCGCGGCATCGGCTGCGCGGCGTGTCATGTGCCTTACAGCAACGACGGCTACTACGAAGGCGGCGACCCCGCGATCGACCGCAATACCAGCGGCCATATGCTGGTGCACAGCATCCAGTCCACGCGCGACGCCAAAGTGACCGTGCACGGGGTTACGTACAGCGGCGTGCCCGTCGAAACCTGCACGACCTGCCACAACCGCGGCAAGCGCATCGGGGTGAGCTACCAGGGGCTGATGGAGACCGAATACAAGGCGCCGTGGGGCGACGAGGGGCAGCCGCAGCCCAAGCTGCATACCAAACGCTACATGCACATGCAAGAAGACATCCACTACAAAAAAGGGATGCTCTGCCAGGACTGCCACACCAGCAACGACCTGCACGGCGACGGTTTTATCGCCGGGGCGAATCTGGGCGCCGTCGAAATCGAATGCCAGGACTGCCACGGCACGACGAAAAAATATCCGTGGGAACTGCCGCTGGGCTACGGCGACGAATTCGACACCTCCGCTAAAAGCGGCCGTCCGCGCGGCGTGGCGACGACGGTGGCGGAGTACCTCAAAAAAGGCAGCGTCGAGCCGGCACCGCAGGGGTATTTGCTGAGTGCGCGCGGCAATCCGCTCGTGCATACCGAGCGCCGGGGCAACAGGGTTGTCGTCCATCTGGCTTCGGGCAAGGATATTACGCTTACGCCGCTCAAGGCCCTCAAACAGGAACATAAACTTTCGGGTGCGGCACTGACGGCGATGGATCGTATTTCGGCGCACACGGACACCATGGAGTGCTACACCTGCCACGCGACCTGGGCACCGCAATGTTACGGCTGCCACGTCAAAATCGACTACTCCGGCGGCAAACGCAACATCGACTATCTCGCGGCATCGCACGACGTCGATCTGCGCGGAACGACCGGTGAAATGCGCGACCTCAAGCAATACCTCGTCGACGGCAAAGTGACCGAAACCCGTTCGTACCTTCGCTGGGAGAATCCGCCGCTTTCGCGCAACGGCGAAGGGCGGGTATCGCCGACGATTCCGGGCTGCCAGGTCAATTTGACGGTGATCGGAAAAGACGGCAAGGCGATCGTGCAAAATCTGATCCCGAAAATCCCCAACGTCGAAGGCGCGGGCGAAGCGGGCCAGAACGCCATCGTCATGGCGCCGGTACAGCCGCATACGGTCAGCAAACGTTCACGCACCTGCGAAAGCTGCCACACCGACCCCAAAGCGGCGGGCTACGGCACGGACCACGGCCGGCTCAAGGCCGATCAGACGCACGATACGGTGATCGACCTGATGCGTGCCGACGGCACGGTGCTGCCGCAGCGCTATCAGGTACAGATGCCCGGCATCGCACACCTGAAAAACGACTGGGACCGCTTTGTCGACGAAAACGGCACGCAGCTGCAGACCGTGGGCAACCACTGGAGACTTTCCGCACCGCTGGACAACGCGACGCGGGCCAAGCTCGACCGCAGCGGCGTCTGCCTGTCGTGCCACAAAACGATTCCCGAAGGCGATCTCGGGGTGAGCGCGATGGTGCATATGGCCGAGTACGCGGGCGTGACGGTCGATAACGCCATGCACCGCGATATTTTGAACAAAACGCTGCGCATCGGCGCGTGGGGGCAGATCGTCGCCGCCGCGTTCGGGGCGCTGTTCGTGCTGTATCTGCTCAAAATCGTGCTGTTTGGATCACGCAAGAAAGAGAGACGATGGAAATGAAAAA
>CAZYEW010000096.1:0-6783 GCA_964646705.1 uncultured Sulfurimonas sp. | reverse complement strand
CGTTTTCTTCACGCCCTTTGGCGGTTCGAATCCAGTATCCGGAGCCACTTTCAACAACCTTCCATCACAATCACACATTTCGTTTCAAACATTTTCGTATCCATTTGATTGATGCACTTGGTCAAAGGGCCCATTTCATACATCGGCACAGAATATCAAACAAATAACCTATATCTACATTCACCATCAACTGTTGTAACGCATTCGAAACTGCCATGTAACACTCTAGAAACCATAATTACGTACTATTCTTGTTACTTCAAAAGACAAAGGATCCAAGTGAAAAGAAGATTTGACAAAATATACTCTTCACACAAGAAGATTAAAAAAACAAATGTTTTTAACCTCAATATTGCCATCAACTCTGTGAAGCAAAAATATCTCAATCTGAACCGGATGATCTCAGGAAATGCTATATATTATTTGAATTACAATCTTATACGAGGTATAAAGTCATGAAATCTTTTTTGACACTTCTTCTTTTAGTAGCTTCTGTTTTTGCCGCAAATACAAAAATTGTTTCTCGCGAATATAAACTGATGCTTGACCCATCACTCTTTTCAGGTAATCATCCGGAGAATGCCGTCTCTCAATACTGGAACAATTTAGAAACGTTGATTCATAATAATCTAAATAGGGCATCATTCGGAAGCTTATTGCTTCAAAATGATCGAACAGTCGCCATATATGATACAGCAGGAAGTTGTTTATTGTACCGCAATCATTTGATCTTTCGTGAGAGAGTAGAAAACTCCCATCGTGAAGTCACGCTAAAGTATCGTTCAGCAGATAGATATATCGCCGGTCATCAGGATATGTCCGGAAGCAAATCAGATGCTAAAACAAAATTCGAAGAAGATATAAGTGCCCCATTTTTTTCAAAATTTTCACATTCAACGACACAGAGTATTTCAAACTCTAAAAATTTAAATAAACTGGACGATCCAATCAGACTTTACCCTGATTTAGAAAAATACGACTTTAACGATTCGATACCAATTGTAAAAGTCAGCGGATTAACCGTTCACGAGAAAGTCTATCGAGGTTCTTTCGTAGACTTAGGAAACAAAGATGCCGAATTTTCTCTGACTTTATGGTATACGGACACTTCTTCTACCGATCCCGTTCTTGCTGAAATATCTTTCAAATATAAAGACAAAGATGAACACTATACTGAAAAAGTTACGACAAGGGCAAAAAAACTTTTTGAAGCAATGCAGAGTATGACTAATTATAACAGTCAAACTTCTTTAACCAAAACAGCCTACATTTACAAGTACAATGAAAGTTTTTGCTACTGAAAAAGAAAACAGTTTACTCTTTTACTCCTAATCCGTACCAATAGAGTGGGGGATGACCACTCTGCTCTATATACATTCAGCAACCAATTGATGACACATATTCATCACCATCAGGCTGTACATAGCCATTCATTAAAGTCGTCAAATGCATCGCGTCGCCGACACGGACGATAACGTTCGCGAAATCGAGTACTTTGGCGGCGAACGCCTCGTCGAAGGGGTCAATCAAACGTTCAAGCATACCGTCACGCTCTTCGATTTCGTGCTGCGCCAACAGCGTCGCGAAAAAATCCGCCAGCGCCGCATCCTGCAGTTCCGGTGCATCGTCCAAGGCTTTGAGCAACGTACGCCCCGCACGCAGTGCCAGCAAGCCGTTATCGAGTACCGTGGCTTCAATACGGACCGGCCGTTGCATGAAATCCGTCAACAGCGTCGTGACGTTCAGGCTTCTGCCGTCGGCACGCTCCGACACCTCGACAAAACAATCGTGCTCGAACAATCGCCTCACATCACCCTCCTTCATCTACGCGGCACACTGCACTGTACGGCTGCAGCGTCTGCACTCTCGTATCGGGAACGGCCCGACCGACCGTAAAATGATACAGTACCTGCCACGACCCGTTTTCGATCCCGAGAAACCGATGCACCTCATCGTCGAGGAAACAGCCGATTCCCGTCGCATCGTAGCCCAGCGACGTCGCTTCGAGATAAAGCTGCTGGCCGACGGCGCCGCATTCGTGATAGAGGCTTTTGTAGCGTGCCGCACCGCAGTGCCGAAGCTCCCTGCCCGTCGGTACGAGCATCGCCGCCATGAAGGCGCCGTCCGAAGCAATGTCCTGCGCACAGGAAAACGCTTTGGCGTAGGCCCGAAAATCACCGTATTCAAGCGCATACAGGCCGGAGCCGACCGTTTCGAAACCGAAGCGGCCATCCAGAACCGATCGCAGGGCATCGTTTTGGTCGGCATTTCGGTTGTACAGATAAAGCCCGCTTCGAAGGCCTTCGACTCGATGAACGAAAAGGATAAGCTCTGCCGTCGGCTCGAAGCCGTCACAGCTTCCCCGTACGCTGCACAGCAGCTGCATAAACGTCTCGCGCGGCATCGGGCTGCGCTCCGGGTCCATCTGCCTGGCACTTCGGCGCCCGAGTATGACTGCCGCGGCATTTCTGTTTCCCCCTCTTGTGCAGCCGGCTTCCTCTGCCCGCACTCTTGAACACGTCGGCGCACCCGATGTCGCCTGTTCGACCGCTTCGATGACCGGCCACGGCCGATGGGCCGGACTGAGCCGATTCGGAAACGCTGTTGCCCCCGAAAACGGCGGCAATGCAACCGTCTCGATTTCACAAATTTCAGGCGTCACGAGCATAAGCATGTCGGCATGTTCGTGTTCGAGGGCATCGGCATAAGCGTATGTATCGAATCCAAGCGCCGCATCGAGACGGGCCGTACAGGCATCGACGATACGGCAGTGCCAGCCCTGCATTTTTGCGGCCACCGTCACCGAACGCAAAGCGTGTCCCGCATCGAGATGCACGTAGCGAAACGCCCGCTCGCCGTATTTCCATGCCTCACGCCATGCGATCGACGCAAGCACGACGAAAAATGCCCCTTTCGGCAAGCCCTCGAACACCGACGCATCGCAAGGCTGCAATCTTTCGAGCGTATGTGTTTTGGGCAGATAGTGATACAGATTCGCCGTTTCCGACACTTCCTGCATCGGCGGCAGAAGCACGTACGCTTCGGTAGGATGCAGGTTCCCGCTCGATGCATTGCAGCGCAGCGCCCACTGGCTGTGTCCGTCGGTTTTGATCGCCGCGAGGCCCATCGAAAAACGCAGCAGCTGCGATACCGAAGCTTTCGTCAGAGCCGAGGGTGCATCGCCGCCTTCGAACAGCCTGGCATACGCCGGCCCGCCGGTTTCGGCCGGCAGCGGCAGGGCAATGTGTTTCGCTCCGTCGTAGGTCCGGTACGGATCGGGCTGCGTCGCCCAGTCGAGATAGCCCGGCGACGCGGCATAGCGCCAAGGGCGGTGTTTGGTACGTTCATGGTAATTCAAAACGGTCTGGATATCGGCATTCATACGGCCATTATGGCAAAAAACATCAAAGAGGAACAACGCCCCGGGCAGGAAGCCCGATGAGCGAAGCGGCATGCAAGTTTTACAGCAAAATCAGCTTCGCCAATCCAAGGAAACTGAAAAATCCGAACACGTCCGTCGCCGTCGTGAGCAGTACCGTCGAGCCGACGGCCGGATCGATATTGAGCCGTTTGAGCAGCAGCGGGATCGTCGCCCCGAAAAAGCCGGCGATGAACAGGTTAATGATCATCGCCATGCCGATGACGACGCCCAGCATCGGCTGATCGAACCATGCCCAGGCGATCGCCCCCATGATCGCGGCGAACAGCAGGCCGTTGAGCACGGATACGACAATTTCTTTCACCAGCGCGCTCTTGGCATTGGCGAAGTCGATATCTCCCAGCGCCATCTGGCGCACCATGACCGTCAGCGTCTGCGTTCCCGCGTTGCCGCCCATGGATGCGACGATCGGCATCAACACCGCCAGCGGTACGTAAGCCGCGATCGTACTGTCGAACAGACCGATCACCGCCGAGGCGAGAATGGCGGTCAGCAAATTCACGAACAGCCACAGTGCACGGTTTTTAAAGACGGCTTTGATGTCTTCTTCCTGTTCGACGTCGTCGTTGACCCCGGCGAGGTTGTAGATCTGCTCGGTCGCGCGCTCTTCGATGACGTCGTAAATATCGTCGGAAGTGATGCGCCCCACCAGCCGGCCGTCGTGATCGACGACGGGAAGCACCGTCAGGTCGTACTGCTCGAACAGGCTCGCGACGTCGTGGATGTCGTCGGTCGCGTGCACGGTACGAAATTCTTTGGACTTGAGCTGCTCGCGAAAGGTCTTGTCGAAATCCATCAGAATCAGATCTTCGAGCGCGATCGTCGCGACGAGGCGGTGTTCGTCGTTGACGAGGTAAAGCTGGTGGACGTTTTCGAGTTCGCCCTCTTCTTTGAGACGCCGCAGCCGCTTGACGGCCTCGGCAACCGTTTCATCGAGCGTCGCTTCGAACAGCTCGGTCTGCATCCATGCCCCGGCCTGATCTTCTTCGTAACTGCGGATTTTGTCGATATCTTCACGGTCGTCTTCATCGAGCTGGGCGTAGACCGCTTCGGATTTGTCTTCGTCGACGTCGTCGATATCTTCGATCAGTTCAGCCGCGTCGTCGGACTCCATTGCCTCGACGGCTTCGGCCAGTTCGTCGGTCGAATAGTGCTCGATCGCCTCGTCTTTGAGCTTTTCGGGAAGCTCAAGCAGCACGTCCCCGCGAATATCGTTGGGCACCTTGCCCAGCATGTCGAAAAAGGTCTGGCGGTCGTCGTGCCAGATTTTTTTGAGCATGTAGGCAATTTCGCTCGCATGCGGAAGCTGTTCGGTCTTGTGATGAATAAACTGTTCGAAAGCGTGTCTGATTTCGCTGAAATGTTTCACGGCGCCTCCTTCTTTTCTACCGGTTTGCAGTGCACGGCATCGACATAGCAGGCCCTGTCCATCGCCTCGTGTTTCGCCGCAGGCGCCTGCGTTTTCGCCAACGCCTCTTCGAGCAGGCGGTCAAGCGACTGCTTGCGTTTCAAAAAAGCCCTGTACGCTTTGCCGTGCAGCCGTTTGGTCGTCACCTGTACCACGCTGGCGGGGTTGATCGCCCGCCCGTTTTTGTACAGACCGAAATGCAGGTGCGGCCCGGTCGAAAGCCCGGTGGTGCCGACATAGCCGATCACCTGCCCCTGTTTGACGTGTTTGCCGCGGCGAATCCCGCGGCGAAACGATTTCATATGCGCATAGAGCGTTACGTATCCGTCGCCGTGGCGGATCTTGACCAGGTTCCCGTAGCCGCGGGTACGGCCGGCGAAAATGATTTTGCCGCTGCCCGCGGCCATGATCGGCGTACCGCGCGGTGCAGCGTAGTCAATACCCAGGTGCGCACGGTAGCGGTGCAAGATCGGATGCCAGCGCCGGCGGGTGAACCGCGAACTGATGCGTGCGTTCCGGACGGGCCGTGCAAGCAAAAAGCCTTCGACCTGGCGCCCTTTTTCGTCGTAATAGCGTTCGTCGTCGCCCAGATAGACCGCATGGCGTTTGCCGCGCATTTCGATCATCGCCACCAGCGGGCGCGGCGGCGAAAAGGGATTGCCCAGGCGGTATTTCTGCTCGTACACCATCGCAAGCGTATCGCCTTTGCGCAGATCGCGGCGAAAATTGAGCGAATTCTTGAAGCCCGTCACGAACGCCTGCGCCAGCTGACGCGATCCGGTCGCTTTGAGCAAATCGTAATACGGAGAGTTTTCGATACCAAGCACCACGGTTTCCCGGCGCACGTCGTACACGATCGGAATCGCTTCAAACGCATACGACCCGTCTTTTTCGTACAGATGCAGCTGCAGCTCGTCGGATACCGGTATCAGCACCTGTTCGACCGTGCCGTTTTCATCGCGCATGACCTCGTAGGGAATGCCGCTGTGAATCTCCTCGGTCAGCTTCTGGTTCTCTTTGTCGATGCCGTAATAAAGCGATTGCGGCAGCCCCAAACGTTTGAGGAACATCAGGTAGGTCTCGCCCTGCGGCCAGCGCTCGGTATGCACGCTCGATGCCCAGATCAGCAGCGGAAACAGTATCGTCATCCACCCTGCACGTTTCATGCCTTCCCACCTTTAAAATATATTCAAGCCCGAAGGGTAGCGCATACGCGCTTAAAACCGGCGGCGCAAAAATCACTAAAGAGCCCATTTATGCGGCATCGGCTATAATCGCCGTAATTTCCAAGCAGCAAGGATACGATTGCGTACGTTTTTTCTGATTCTGGCCGTCGTCGCCGCGTTGTCGGCCGGCGAATTGCATCTGCCCCTCGAACACGTATCGAAAGACCATCGCGCCGGCACCGTCAAGACTGCCCGCATCGAACCCGGCGTCAGCGGTTTCGTCGTGCACCATTTCACGCCCGAGCACAGTGCCATCGTCGCCAATGCCGTCGTCTCGCGCTACGATGAGCAAAACGGCACCGTTCACCTGAAATTCTCCGACTATACCGGGCTGCGCCAGGCCTCGCTGCCCAAAGGGGAGTGGCAGCCCGAAGCGGGCGACGAAATCGTCCTCGCCTTCGCCTACGGCCGCGGCGTGCTCGTCGCACCCACGCGCGAAATCTATCGGGAGCTGACCCGAAAAATTACGACGGTCGACTGGGTGCATCCCGATACCCTCGCGACCTTTCTTTCGTACCGCGGGCATCCCACGCCGCTGGCCAAAGATCTGCGCGATTACTGCACGGTCGTCACGACCGGGCTGCTGTTTCTCTATCTCGACGACGCGCTGTTCACCCTCGACTGCCAAAGCCTGGCCGTGCTCCAGATCAGCCGGGCCGACCTGAAATACAGCCGGGCACAGCTGCCTTTTTATTCGCGCGTCGAAGAGA
>CAZYEW010000095.1:1211-6806 GCA_964646705.1 uncultured Sulfurimonas sp. | reverse complement strand
GCATCTTTATCCATTTTTGGCTCACCTCCTTTGTCGTTTCAACTCAAAGTATATCTGAATTGAGCCGATTTGAGAACATTTTTGATCCGAAAAATGTCACACGGCAGGAGCCATATGATCTCAATGGTGTAAAACGGTAGAACGGAAGGGCAGTGACCTGCTTCCCAAAACCAGAGTCAAATTCCGGAAGAAGCCCATTATGAAGAAACGGTTCAGTGAGGAGCAGGTCGTCAAGATTCTGCAAGAGGCGGAAGTGGCCGATCAGCTGCGCGAAGCGTTCGATTTCGAAGGGACGCCGCTGCTGTTCAAAGCGAAAAAGCGCGGGGAGAAAAGCGACTGAGCCTCAGTCTATCAGCCTGAGGATTCCCTGCCAAACGAGCGCGGAGCTGATCCCCGCGAGGACCCCTGCGAGAAGATCGTCCCCCATCACGCCGATGCCTCCTTTGGCTTCGCGGTCGATACGGCCGATGATCGACGGTTTTTTGATGTCGTAAAGGCGGAAGAAAACGAAACTCATGAGGCTTTGGGCCACAAAGCCGTTTTCACACTGCATCAGCGCCTCGGGTGCGACGGGATAGGCCGGAGCGATGGAGAGTGCCAGCCACATGCCTGCCAGTTCGTCGATCACGATGCTGCCGTCGTCGTGCGAGCCGCTTTGGCGTTCGTAGGCATCGATACTTTTGATCGCGATCAGCGAGATGAGGACCGTCGCCAAAAACAGTGTCGAAGCACCGAAATAGAGCAAAATCGCCATCCCGAACGGAAGTGAAACGAGGGTGCCGACGGTTCCGGGTGCTTTGGGAGAAAGCCCGCTTCCGCCGACGGTGAGAAAAAGACGGTTGAGTGTCACGGCGTGGTCCTTGTCATGTCAGTGAGGTGGTTTGGTAGAGTTCGATCAGTTTGATGTAGAAGTCGCGGTCGGTCTGCTCTTCGAGCAACCCGTTGACGGGCATAATGTCGTAATAAAGCTTGCCGATATTCTTGATACGGCCCGGAAAAAGGCGGCAGAGCACCATCGCCGAAATCTCTTTGCGCATCAAGACCGCCGGCGGCAGCAGGCCCAGTTTCATCAGATCGAGGATCGAGTCGGAATGGTAGGCGATGTGGTGATGCTGCCCGTGGGGGCAGGTTTTGGTGCTGACGAGGGTTTTGCATTCGTTGCAGTAGACGAACTCGTGGGTGATGCCGATCTCGATGTCGATGCCGACAAGGCGTTCTTGCACGGAGCGGTCGGTGCTTTGGCTGTAATAAAGTCCGACCCCCGCATGGTTTTGGCCGATCATCAGCCGATCGCACCCGAAATTCCTGGCGACGATGGCGTCGATAACGACCTCGTTGTATCCCGCGAAAATGTAGCTGTGTTCCAGCGGTACGACGACGACGCGGTTGTGCGGCAGAAAATGTTCGATGAAATAGTTCATCACTTCGTAACGGATATCGTAGCGCAGATCGGCCTCTTTGTAGGGTTTGAGCAAGAAAATGACGATAAGATCGGTGCTGTCGAGCGTCTGGCGGATCAGCCGTTCGTGGGCGCGATGCAGCGGGTTGGCGGCCATCATGATCGCCGTGGTGTGGCGGGCGTCGATACGTTTTTTTGCCTCGTCGATGGTTCGCTTGACGTCTTTGACGGGATCGAGTTCGAGCGTGAAATCGCCGCTGAGTGCATATTTTCCGAGGCGGCCGAGTGTCGCGGCGACGCCGGGATGCGTGGCATCGTCGGTACCGTAGATCTGCCGTACGCGTTCGGCCGGGTCGATGGCGAAAACGGACGCGACGGTGATCGCTCCGACGGTTTCCGCATCGCAAATAAGCTGCAGCTCATCGCCCGGCCGGGCATGCTCCAAAACGGCTTCGTTGGTTTCACCTGCGGGAGCCAGAATGAAAGGAAACGGGAACGAGACGCCTTCGAACATTCCGGTGCGTGCGACGTCATGCATCTGCGCTTCGTTCATAAGTTCGGTGACGGGGGCGAGCAGTCCGGCCTTGAGGACGCGCAGGGCCGAAAGGGCTTCCTGGTCGATGTGAAGGGCGTTACTTTTTCTTGATGATCCCATATTTTTTTCGTTTCTCCCAGAGGCTTTTGCGTGAAATCCCCAGCTTTTTCGACAATTCGGTGTCGGGGAATTTGTGTTGGTAATTTAGCACGATATATTTAACGTAGTCTTCGATAGGAAGAATGTCGCCTTGTTCGAAAAAGGTGTTGTCGCTTTTGATTTCGATAATCTCGACGTCGGGAAGGTCGATACTGTCGGTGCTCGAAACGATCGCTTTGCGCGTGGCGATGAGGTCGAGAAAAGGTTTGCGATCAGACTTTTTGAGGGTCTGGAATTCGCTGACGTACAACAGCGTGCTGGCGGGTGCTCTGCCGATTTCATCGAAAGCGTCGGGAGATTCGAGGCTGACGTACAGCAGCTCTTTTTGATGCAGGCGCGCGAATTCGAAGGCGAAATGGTCGGCGTATTTCTGGTAGTTCGACGAAATGAACAGGGGAACGCTGACAGTTTCGAGGTCGTGGGTGAGCTTGATACCCTTGAAAAGCCGTGCGAGGTAGCGTTCGTAGGTCTCGTTGGCGGTTTTCAAGCGGTTGAATTCCTGGTAATGCTCGATTTTTCGAATCAGTTCCTCGATCATGAACGGTTTGAGAATATAGTCTTTCGCTCCGGCGGCGAGGGGTTTCGTGACCGTGTCGTTGCTGATGTACGAAACCATCAAAATGACCACGGCATCGCGATAGGCATCGATCACGGGATAGATATCGAGGCCGCCGATGTTCGTCGAGAGCAAGACGACGTCGTAGGGCGTTCCTTTGAAAGCATCTTGTACCGAGCTGCTGATATCGCACTGGTAGCCAAGTTCTCCGAGTTTCGCGGCAATGCTTTGTGCGAGGTAGATTTCGTTTTCGATGATAAGTACATTCATGGTCGTGTCCAGTTCAGATAGTTCAAGGTAGCCGAAGCCATGACGGCGACGCCTTCTTTGCGCCCGACGAAACCGAGCCGTTCGGTCGTCGTCGCCTTGACGCTGACGCGCACGGGTGCGATGGCGAGAATATCGGCAAGCCGACGGCGCATCGCGGCGATATAGGGTGCGAGCCGGGGCGTCTGGGCGGCGACGGCGATATCGACGTTGACGACGACGAAACCGAAGCGGCGCAGCCGTTCGCAGGTGCGAGCGAGCAAGACGGCGGAGTCGATGCCCGCATAGGCCTCGTCGGTATCGGGAAAAAGCGTTCCGATATCTCCCATTCCCGCCGCGCCGAGCAGGGCGTCGATCAGGGCATGGATAGCGACGTCGCCGTCACTGTGGGCTTTGAAGCCGACCGGATGCTCGATTTCGACACCGCAGAGCACGAGCGTGCCTTCGGTATCGAAGGCGTGCACGTCGAAGCCCGTACCGCAGAGGGTGACGTTTTTCGGGGGTTGGAGGCATTTCAGTGCCGGCAGGTCGGCCAGGGTCGTGAGTTTGCGGGCGTGTTCGTCGCCGCCGACGAACAGGCGGCTTCCGCCCGCGGCGACGATCGCGCTGCTTTCGTCGGTGTATTCGGTTTCGTTTCGTAACGCTTCGCGAAGCGCGGCAGTGCGTGAGAGCTGCGGGGTCTGTACCCGAAAGACCGCGCTGCGGTCAATCGTCTCGCCGCGGTAGACGACGGTGTCGTGCATGGCGAGGACGGGAACGATGCAGTCGGCCTCGCCTTTGGCCTCGACGAGCCGTTCGATCAGTTCCGCGTCGACGCAGGCGCGGGCGACGTCGCTGACCATGACGAAAGGCGTTTGGACGTGTTCAAGGGCGTTGCGCAGCGAGTGCTGGCGGCTTGCACCGCCTTCGACGACGACGTAATCGCCGTGTGCACGCATATAATCGGTTTCGTCGGCATGCGCCGTGACGATGGCCTTGGCGAACCGCTCGGTCGACATGAAACGATTGGTAACAAACTGCCACAACGGTTCATCGCCGATTCGAAGCCACTGCTTCTTGACAGGGAAGGAGAAACGGCTCGATTCGCCCGCTGCAAGGAGGATGAGGGTTGTATCAGACAAAAAATATCCTCTTTCCTGGAAAATGTTACGAAATTATACACATGCAAACCTTAGGGGTAGCTACAATTTGTAACGCTGGGTAAAAGGGAAAGCCAAGAAAGTCTAACGAGTTTTTTACGCGCTTGAAGCTATCATTACGGTACAAGACGGTAATAAGAGAAAATCTCTCTTAAATCGATTTGAAAGTTCATCGCTGCTTCGGCAAGCCATAGCGCAATTTTAGTTCTTATGACTATATTACGCACCAGATAACCGCCCCCAAGGAGAAGACCATGCGAAGTTCATGGGTAGCAAAACGCAAAGACGACAACGTTCGGACGCAGATGTACTACGCAAAGCAGGGCATCGTGACCGAAGAGATGGAATACGTCGCGCAGATCGAAGGCCTTTCGCCCGAGCTCGTACGTTCGGAAGTGGCACGCGGGCGGATGATTATCCCCGCCAACGTCAATCATACCAATCTTGAACCGATGGCGATCGGCATTGCCGCCCGCTGCAAGATCAACGCCAATATCGGCTCGTCGGCGCTGGCCTCGGATATCGAAGGCGAGATCGAAAAGATTCAGGTTTCACAGCATTACAAAGCCGATACGGCGATGGACCTTTCGACCGGCGGCGACCTCGACGAGATTCGCAAAGCCGTCATCGCCAATTCGAAAATTCCCATCGGCACGGTGCCCATCTACCAGATTCTGCACGATGTGGGTAACAAGATCGAGGACCTGACGATCGACAAAATGCTTGAAGTGCTCGAGCGCCAGGCGCAGCAGGGCGTGAGCTATTTCACGATTCATGCGGGTTTCTTGCTTGAAACCATGCCCAAAGTCGCCCAGCGGAAAATGGGTATCGTCAGCCGGGGCGGTTCGCTGATGGCGGCGTGGATGATGCACTATCACCGCGAAAATCCGTTTTATACGGCGTACGACGAGATTCTCGACATCTGCCGCCGCTACGACGTATCGCTTTCGCTGGGCGATTCGCTGCGCCCGGGATGCCTGGCCGATGCCAGCGACGAAGCGCAGCTGGGCGAACTGAAGGTGCTGGGCGAATTGACGCTGCGCGCCTGGGAAAAAGATGTGCAGGTCATGATCGAAGGCCCGGGACACGTGCCGCTCAATCAGATCGAACGCAACATGAAGCTGCAGCGCGAACTGTGCCATGAAGCACCGTTTTACATTCTGGGGCCGCTGGTCACCGATATCGCCGCAGGGTACGATCATATTTCCTCGGCGATCGGTGCGGCCGTGGGCGGCTGGCACGGCGCGTCGATGCTGTGTTACGTCACGCCGAAGGAACACCTGGGGCTGCCCAACGCTGCCGACGTGCGCGAGGGCATTATCGCCTATAAAATCGCCGCGCATGCCGCCGATATTGCCCGCGGCCGCAAGGGAGCACGTGACGTGGATGACGCCATGAGCGACGCGCGCTACGCCTTCGACTGGGAAAAGCAGTTCGAACTGGCGCTCGACAGTGAGCGCGCCCGCGAATATCACGACGAAACGCTGCCGCAGGACGTGTTCAAAGAAGCGGAGTTCTGTTCGATGTGCGGACCGAAGTT
>CAZYEW010000095.1:0-1111 GCA_964646705.1 uncultured Sulfurimonas sp. | reverse complement strand
ACCAAAGATATCGTGACGTTCGGATTCGTCAAAGAGATTGCGATCGACGGCAGCGACGTTGCCGTGACGATCGATATCACCTCCAGTGCGCCCGAAGTGGCCAAACAGATTACCGACGAGGCGACCGAAGAACTCAAACGTGCGGGTGCGAACAATGTCAGCATCAACATCACCGCACCGAAAATGCCGCGTGAAAGTTCGTCGCACGGCAAGAATATCGCTCCGCAGGTCAAAAATTTCGTGATGGTCAGTTCGGGCAAGGGCGGCGTCGGCAAATCGACGTCGTCGGTCAACCTGGCGATCGCATTGGCGATGCAGGGCAAGAAAGTCGGATTGCTCGATGCCGATATCTACGGCCCCAACGTGCCGCGGATGCTGGGAATCGAAGACGTCAAACCCGAAGTTCAGGGCAACAAAGTCCTGCCGATCAAAGCCTACGGCATCGAAGTGATGTCGATGGGCTCCTTGATGGAAGAGGGGCAGTCGCTGATCTGGCGCGGCGCGATGATCATGAAAGCGATCGAGCAGTTTCTGCGCGATATTCTGTGGTCCGAGCTCGATGTTCTCGTTATCGACATGCCTCCGGGAACGGGTGATGCGCAGCTGACGCTGGCACAGAGCGTTCCGGTGACGCTGGGGATCACGGTTACGACGCCGCAGACGGTTTCGCTGGACGATTCGCGCCGTTCGCTGGATATGTTCAAAAAACTCAATATCCCCATCGGCGGAATCATCGAAAACATGAGCGGCTTCATCGCACCGGACACGGGCGTGGAATACGATATTTTCGGCAAAGGAACGACCGAAGCGCTGGCCAAGGAGTTCGGTACGAAAGTACTGGCCGAAATTCCGATCGAACCGGCCGTGCGCGTCGGCGGCGACGAAGGCAAGCCGGTAACCTATTTTCAGCCCGATTCGGTCACGGCCAAACGGTTCATGAAAGCGGCCGAAGAGGTTTGGGAAGCCATCGAGCAGATCAATGCCGAAGGCGGGGTCGACAACCAGGCGATTCAGCCGACGACCCCTCCGGGCGTTTCGGCCTGTTCGACGGGCGGTGCGGCATCGTCACAGGGCGGCGCTGCATCGGGCGGCAGCTGCGGCTGCCACTGAT
>CAZYEW010000094.1:0-7129 GCA_964646705.1 uncultured Sulfurimonas sp. | reverse complement strand
CTAACCCCCTTTACGCTACACTCAACCCCTCACTTCCCGCATGCAAGGAGTTCACGTGCACGAGCATTCCCAGGTACTGGCCCTCAAATACCGCCCTCGCCGTTTCGAGGATCTGATCGGACAAGAAACGATCGCCCAGACCCTCTCACTCGCGCTCGATTCGAACCGCCTTTCGCACGCATACCTCTTTTCGGGTCTGCGCGGCTCGGGGAAAACTTCGACGGCCCGTATCTTCGCCAAAGCGCTGATGTGCGAAAAAGGGCCTACCTCGCATCCGTGCGAAACCTGCGAACACTGTGTCATGGCCAACGAAGGGCGGCATATGGACATTATCGAAATGGACGCGGCATCGAGCCGAAAAATCGACGATATCCGCGACCTTATCGAACACACCAAATACCAGCCCGCCTCGGCGAAATTCAAAATTTTCATCATCGACGAAGTGCATATGCTCACCAAAGAGGCGTTCAACGCCCTGCTCAAAACCCTCGAAGAGCCGCCGCCGTTCGTCAAATTCATTCTGGCAACCACCGATCCGCTCAAACTGCCGCCGACCATTTTGAGCCGCACCCAGCATTTTCGCTTCAAGAAAATCCCGGCACCTGCCGTCAGCAGCCACCTTGCACACATTCTCAACCTCGAAGCGATCACCTACGAAAGCGACGCCCTCGACATTCTGGCACGCAGCGGTTCGGGGAGCCTGCGCGACACCCTGACCCTGCTCGATCAGGCCATCATCTATTCCAAAGGCCATGTCGACGTCTCGACCGTCACCGATATGCTCGGCCTGATCGATCCGAAATTTTTCGACGACCTTTTCGCCGTCATTTTCGCCAAAGATACCGCTGCGCTGGTGGACAAGCTGGCGACGCTCGAAACCTACGAGGCCGAAATGGTCGTCGACGAACTGACCTCGTGGCTCAAAGAACGCCTGTACGAACGCGATCCGCGTTTTTCGACGCTGCTGCTCGAACGCTTTTTCCGTATTCTCAGCGACGCGAAATCGCTGTTTTCGCTCAGTGCCGACGGCAGCTTCGTGCTCGGACTCGTTTTTTTCAAAATGATCGAAGCGCTCAAGGTCAAAGAGATCGACCAGATGATCGAATCACTCGAAACCCAGGTCGCCAAACCGGATGTTCCGTCCCCGACACCCTCAGCCGCAGCGCCGAAAACGCCCGAAAAAGCGGCACCTTCCGCCGAAACGGCGGCGCCGCCGAAACCCACCGACGACCGGTTCGAACAGCTGTGTGCGCGCATCGACGACCGCAGTGCGGACCTGGGCGAATGTTTCCGTGAGCAGATCCGTTTCGTTTCGTTCGACGACGGCGTGTTGACCTGGGAAAGCTGTGCCGACGAAGCGTGCCGCACCAAACTCCGGCACGGCTACGGCGTCATCAAGCAATTCGTACGCGAAATCTACGGTTTCGAAACCAAAATCAAGTCCGTCGCCTGCAGCGAACCGCCAAAAACGCCGAACGACGAGGGTGAAAACGAACGGCCGGCGTACATGATGCCCGACGCCGCCGCACCGAACACGGACGAAGCGCCGCAGAGCGCTTCGATGACCGAAGAGGTCGAAACCGGAAGCGCCAGCTGTGTGGCGGGCTGCCAGGATGACGGGGTGCGCGAAATCGACGGCGGAGACATTTTGCAAGAGCCCTTCGTCAAAAAAGCGACGGAACTTTTTTCGGCAACCAAGATCCGGGTTCAGAGCAAAGTCTGACAAGCGTGCAGACTGCCCGGATCGTTTGGCTTCTCTTGCTGCCCGTGCTGCTGGCGGCACAGGCCCGAATGGACGTACGCATACTCGCAAGCGACGCTTCGACCGTTGCCGATGCTCTCAAAGAGCCTTCGTGGCAGCCGCTGCACGCCCGGCATGTCAATCTGGGTTTCACGGATAAAACGGTCTGGCTCGACGTTACGCTTCACAACGACGAAGGCACCCCGAACAAAACCGTGCTCGACCTCGACAATCCGCTTCTTGAATCGATCGAACTCTACGACGAAAACGGCACGCTGCTGCAACGCACGGGCATGCTGAGCGTACCCAAAACGTCACTGCACCCCGCTTTCTTCCTCGTCTTGCCTCCGCACGGCACCTTGCACCGCTACGTGCGCATCCGCAACGCAACGACGACCCTGCAGTTCGGCCTGCAGCTGCAACCCCCCGAAACTTTCAGCCACCAAGACCACCGAAGCCGAGAAACGATCATCGGGCTGTTCGGTATGATCGCGGCACTTTGGCTGCTGAGCGTCCTGATGTACGCTTACACCCGCGACGGCGCTTTCGCACTCTATGTACTTTACCTAACCTTGCTCGTTTACCAGCAGCTGACCTATCTGGGATTCCTTCCGCTGTACGCGCCCGCATGGTTCATCCGTTTCGACGATCTGGCCGTCGTGCCGAAAGTCGGGCTGATGATCGCCGCCGCGGCCCTGTATGCGCGGGCTTTTCTGCATACACGCGATTTTCCCGGTCTCGATCGCATCTACCGCGGCTTCGTCGCCTTGTCGCTCGTGCTGATTCCCCTGACGGGAACACCGTGGTTCTACGTGCCCGAAGCCGTCGTATTCACAGGGTTTTTCTTTATTCTTTTCAACACTTATGCCGGAATTCGCGTCTATTCGACCGGTCACAAAGAAGCCCGCTTTTTCGTACTTGCCTGGCTCGTGCTTATCGTCGGTTATATGCTGATGATCGCCGATGCGCTGGGAGTGGTCTCGATTATGTATCGTATCCCCTCGACGATCCTGCTCTTCACCGTCATCGAAGCGCTGCTGCTGATGCTGGCTTTCGTCGACCGTTTCAAAATCTACGAAGCACAGAAAATCGCGTTCGAGCGCCAATGCAATCGCATGCTCGTCGAACGGAACGAAACCATCGAACGGCGCGTCGACGAACGCACGCGGCAGCTTCGGCACAGCGTCGAAGAGAAAGAGACGCTGTTCAAAGAACTGCACCACCGCGTCAAGAACAATCTTCAGATGATCCTCTCCATTATCCGTCTTCAGCGAAACCGGACGCGAACCGACGAAACCGCCCGGCAGCTTGAGAGTTTGCAAAACCGAATACGCACGATCTCCCAATCGCACGAAATACTGCTTGAAAACGGCAAGATCGATACCGTCGATATGCAATACTACCTCGGCAGGCTCTACCGGGTACTGACCGAAGCATTGGCTACCGACAAGCGCCAACACGTTTTCCGCTGCACGTGCCGTATCGACTTGCCGCTTCGCCAAGCCGTCTACATCGGCCTGATCGCCAACGAACTGATCGTCAATGCCCTGAAATACACTTCTGCGGCACATATCGCCATGGGCCTTGTCCGTGACGTGAACGACGTCGTTTTCGATATCCGCTTTCCGTTCGCGGCACCGGCCGAATCCGTCAAAGGGCTGGGGATGACGATCGTCGAAACCCTCGCCGGCGAACAGCTCGGTGCGCAAGTCCGTCAAAGCGATGAGTGCGGTATACGGCACATCAGCATAAGGTTTCCTGCATGAAACAAGTCCTCATCGTCGAAGACGAAAGCCTGGTCGCCCTTGAACTTTCCGAATTTCTCTCCGCACACGGCTTCGAAACCGTCGGAATATGCGGCAGCGGCGGCACCGCCGTGGAGCTTGCGACGACCCTGCGGCCCGACATCGTGCTGATGGATATCCGCCTCAAAGGCGCCGCCGACGGGATATCGGCCGCAAAGACAATTTACGGCATCTACCGTCCCGCACTGATTTTCCTGACGGCTTTTTCCGACGATGCACATATCGAACACGCCATGGCACTGCAGCCCGCCGGCTACCTCATCAAACCCGTCAATCAGCGAGAACTGTACGCCCTGCTGAAACTGATAGAAAACCGCAGCGCCACTCCGTTTCGCGGCGATATCGTTTTCGACACCGCCTACAGTTTCGACCGTTCTTCCGAACGCCTGATCAAAGCCGGCAAAACCGTGCATCTTACCGTATTCGAGCATAAATTGCTGCGGCTGCTCATCGACTACCATCCCCATCTGCTGTCGCACTACGACATCGAACTGGCGCTGTGGCCCGACACGCCGCCCAACGACAGCACCCGCCGCTCGCTCGTCCGGCGGCTGCGCGCCAAACTCGACAACCGATTCATCGTTTCGGTGCCCGGCGAAGGCTACCGCATCGAATTTCAGACAATGTGATAAAAATACAACGCCACAGCAACGGCAATGCCTTAAGATGCGTACCAAAGGATAACGCATGAAACTATTCGCAACACTCTCTTTGGCTGCCGCAACGGCACTCTTTATCGGCTGCGGAGGCGGCGGAGGAAGCGCCGCACCGGCAGGCGGAACGTCCGGTTCGTCGAGCAGCACTTCCCAAAAAATCAAAGGCTATCTCGTCGACAGCCCCGTACAAGGGGTACTCTATGCCTGCTATCAAGCCAATTCGACAACATCGCACAAGGCAGGCCTGACAAACAGCGAAGGCGCCTTTTTCTGCTGGAACGACGATGTGACGGTGAGCTTTTCCATCGGAAAACTGTTCCTTGGCAGCGTCAACATTCCCACGCCCGACGGCAATGTCTATCCCCAGGATCTCGTCGGTGTCGGACATGACGATTTTTCGGATCCAAAAGTTGTCGCGATGGCACGGTTTCTTCAGTCGATCGACGACGACTCCGATCCTGCCAACGGCATCGTCATCACACAAACCATGAAAGACAAATTCTCAAACGGTATCAGTTTTTCCGAACTGAATATCGGCCAGCTCGCGGCGATGAGCGGTGTGACGATGATCGACCCGACAAGCGCGATTGAGCATCTCAAAACATCGATGCAAGTCGGCGAAAGCAGTTCGAGTTCCATGCAGCCGTCGTCGGAGCAGACGTCATCTTCTTCCTCGACAGAAGACGAAATGCCGGCAGGCAGCTGTACCGTCGAGGGAATCCCCGCAACGACCGACATCACTGCCAAAGGAGATATTCAAGTTTCGTGCGGCGAAAACGATTTTACGGTCACATTCACCGACGGCTCGCAACGCAAAGCTTTCCAATCGATCCATATCGAAGAGCACGACGACGGTGTGGCATTCGTTTCGCGTACCGAATACGACTACACGCCCCAGGCCTTTACCATCACCTATTACGACGGCCACGATATGTTTGGAAACATTGCACAAGCAAGCTGTGTACGCACCTATGCACCGGTTCCTCTCGACGATCTCGACACCGCAGACATCGCCATGTTCGTTCAAACGCCGACAATTGGCAACCTCGGCGAGCCGGTTTCCAATACCTGTTCCGACGAGATCTTGTATTTCGGCAGCCGCAAGTCCAAACCCGACACGGTTGCCGACAAACAGCTGCACTTCGTGTTCACGGCAACGGATGATTCCGTCGGCAAGATCGACACTCGGGTCGTCACCGTATACGGGCAGTAAGCACTTGCCGGCCGCGCGGCTCAATCGTCACAGGCATTTTCACATCGGAGAATGGTCATCACAAGCTTTCTAAGCTAAAATGCCGCATGCATACCATCGTCCTAAGCACCTTCAACTCCCGCTACAGCCATGCCTCGCTGGGATTGCGGTATCTTTACGCCAATCTGCGCGAGCTGCAAGAACATGCCGTCATCCGCGAGTTCGTCATCAACGAAAACGTTCAGCAGATCGCCGAACGGATTTTGGACGAACGGCCGCGTATCGTCGGCATCGGCACCTATATCTGGAACGCCTCGGACGTCGCCGAACTCGTCGGCATTCTCAAAAAAGTCGCCCCCGATGTCACGATCGTCCTCGGCGGTCCCGAAGCTTCGCACGTGCCTCACCGCGTCGATTTTTCCGCCGCCGACTACATCGTCGCGGGCGAAGGAGAGGTCGCTTTTTACGAACTGTGCCGCGATCTGCTCGCAGGTATCACCCCCACCGAACGTTTCATCAAGGTATCCACGGTCGATGTCTCGCGCATCGTACTGCCATACAATCACTACACCGACGAAGACATCGCCCACCGCTACGTCTACGTCGAAACCTCGCGCGGCTGCCCGTACCTGTGCGAATTCTGCCTCTCCGCCGTCGACGACAAAATGCGCTATTTCGATATTGACGTCATGCTCGCCGAGTTCGACAAGCTCTGGCAGCGCGGCGTGCGCAGTTTCAAGTTCATCGACCGGACCTTCAACCTCAAACTCTCCTATGCTACGAAGATTCTCGATTTCTTCCTTGCCAAAGAAGAAACGCTCTTTTTGCACTTCGAGGTCATACCCGACCATTTCCCCGAAGCCCTGCGCAGCCGTATCGCACGCTTCGACCCGGCACAGCTGCAACTTGAAATCGGGATTCAGACCCTCGATCCAGAGATTGCCGACAATATCCACCGCCCGCTGCGTCTGAAAAAGATCGAAGAGAATCTGCGCTTTCTCGAAACGCAGACGCACGCCCACCTGCATTTGGACCTGATCGTCGGGCTGCCGGGCGAAACGCTCGAGAGCTTCGGCCGCAATCTCGATACGCTGGTGTCGTGGAGCAGCGGCGAAATCCAGATCGGTATCCTCAAAAAACTTTCGGGCACGACGATGGCACGCCACGACGACCCCTTCGGCATGGTCTACAGCGACCTTCCGCCCTACGACGTACTCAAAACCGCCCATATCTCGTTCAAAGAGATTCAAAAAATGAAGCGTTTCGCACGCTACTGGGACATTCTCTACAACAGCGGCAATTTTCTGCAAAGCGTCCGGCTGATTTGGGATGAAGGAAGCGTCTTCGAAGGGTTCTGGAACTTCAGCGAATGGCTCTACGACCAGACGCAGGCAACTTGGAAGATCTCGCAGGAGCGTATGGCGAAACTATTGTTCGAGTATCTTCGCGATCATAAAAATATCGCCCATGAAACGATCGGACCCCTGCTTGCCCGCGATCTTGCCAAAAACGGCAGCAAACGGCTCCCTCCTTTTTTGTCCCCCTATCTGAAAAAACCCGCAGCAAACGCCGCCGCCGAAACCACCCCCGCGCTCAAACGGCAGGTCCAGCGAAAGCGATAGCTTCCATAACGAATGTCCTCAGCACCTATGTGCCGGCAACAGTGAACATCACACCAAAAGATCGACCGCGACCGTTTTGCCCTGCTTGTAGCGCTTGACGTACTCGACGATCA
>CAZYEW010000093.1:0-7318 GCA_964646705.1 uncultured Sulfurimonas sp. | reverse complement strand
CGGCACGGCGAAAATGCATCAGTCGGATTTGCGGGTCGAGCAGCAGTGCTTGCGTCAGCGGGGCGAAGGTTCCGATAATGCTGAAAAGCGCATCGGCCTCGTGGTCGAAAAGTGCCTGGGCTCCCGCCTCGTTGCCGATGGAAAGCAATGTGCTGTTCGCCGGCGTTACGCCGTTGTCGGCGAGCAGCTTGAGGGCAAGTTCGCGCGTACCGCTGCCTTTTTCGCCCACGGCGATGCGTTTGCCTTTGAGTTCGTAAAGGGCCGTAAACGCTTTGCCGCCGGCGGGGTAGTAAATCCAGACGGGTTCGTTGTAAAGCGCGGCAAGCGAAGCAAACGGCGCGTTTTTGAAACGGTCGGCGCTGCCGCCCTGCACGAAAGCGACATCGACTTTGCGGGCTTTGAGCAGCTGCAGCGCCTCGACCGACCCGTTGGTCGGCACGATGGTCAGTTTGACCTTCTGTTTGGCGAGAATTTTTTTGTATTCGAGGGCATTGCGGTAGTACAGGCCATTTTTCGGACCGGTCGCGACGCTGACGTGGTCGGGAGCGAGCGGCGGAATGAAACGGCTGCCGACGTAGAGCAGTGCAAGAAAAATCAATATGATGGGAAGGGCGACTTTGCAGGGAAAACATTTCATATCGCTATAATATCGAAAAAAAACGGAGTGGGCGGATGCGCGGCGTTTTTCTCGTTCTTGTTCTTGCAGTGACGGTATGGGCGGCAAACGACGTCAACGCGACCGATGCGAACGAGACGGGTGAAACGAAAGCCGCGTTTTCCGACAGCAGCATCAAGCCGGGCAAAACGGATACGATCGTCGTCAAAGGTGCCGTGCTGCAGGGGCAGGTGACGGGGTTAAACGACCGGTTCGTGACGTTTTCGCTGATTTACGGCCGCGGCGCGATTCGGATCGCCTACGACGATATCGACACGCTGACCACCGAGCATACCTATCATATTTTCTACAAAGACAAAGAGACCGAAGGACGGATCTACGGCCTTTACGAACACCGTTGGCTGGTCATCGACAAACAAGGCAAAAAAGAGCTTGTCGACGTCGGAGATATCGACCGTTTTATGCTTTCCGTCCAAGACGACGATTCGCTGACGAACAAAATTCACAACTATGTTCCGTTTTGGAGCGGCAATATCGACCTTGGCATCGAAGTCGATCAGGGCGGGGTCAACAAGCGGCAAGTCGATATTTCGGGACGTTTCGAGTATCACCGTCAGCTCGACCGCATCCTCGTTTACGGCAGCCTGGAAGATGACATACAGGAGACCAACGCCTCTGCGGGCTGGAAATCGACCAAAGACGAATACCTCGTCAATCTCGAAGAGAATCATTACCTTTCCAAAGAAAAAGAAGAGCACCTTTTCATTATTGCCGGTTTCGAACGCGATGCGATTCGTGAAATTCAGTCGCGTACCTACCCCGCGGCCGGAGCCGGCTACAAATGGACGCCGACGGAGGCGTTCTGGCTGATGCTGCAGCTGGGGATCGGCGGGGTTTTCAACAACTATATGACCTACGGCCGTGAATATTACGGGGCGGCCTATACGGGTGCGGAGGCATATTACGAATTCTGGCACGGCATCGTCTTTCGCAGCAAGCTTTTTTACATGCCGAGCATTCTGCATGTCCGAAGTTCGTGGCTGTTCCGGCTCAATATGTCGCTGGCGTTTCCTCTGAGCGATATGTTCGCACTGAAATTTTCGCTGAAAAACGTTGCCGACAACAACCCCGAGCCCGATATCGGCAACAATAAAATCACGACGAATTTCGCGTTGAGTTTCACGTTCTGATCATGCGATGGATGCTTTTTGTTCTGCTGGCGTGTTTCGTGCCGATGCAGGCACAAGAAGAGGAGGGCGCCGCAAAAAAAGCGACGCTGGCCAACATCAACGCGGTCGTGGTCTTTACGTCCAAAGACGGCCTCAATTCCGGCTACTACGATTTTACGCGCGCCAATACCACGATGGCCGTACTGCATCTTTACGACCGCTATCAGTTCGGTACTTTCAGCCCGCATTTCAACGTGTTTCTCGCCGGGGGCGTGGGTTACAGCCGTACCTGGATGACCAACGAGCTTCCGCCCGCGACGCCCGCCGCGGCAACGGATACGGGGCTGACGCTTTCGAATATGCTGCAAACCTACACCGGCGAGCTGGGAGGCGGCGTGCGCTATGTCGACGATACGGGGATCGAGTGGAGTGCAGGGTTCAACGTCATTTATTCCCGGGTACGTTTTACCAACTTCAACAAAACGCATATCGGCGAAATTATCGGAAATTTTTTCGACGGCAACTACAACGACAACCTGACCTATCGGTTTTATCTGCTCTCAGAATATGTCTGGCATGCTGAGGGGTTCGTACCATATATCAAATTATCGTACAATCTGTACGAAACCAAAAGCGGCTTCAGCGTCCATGAGCTCAAAGCGTTCACATCGCAATCGGGGGTGCTGTCGCTGATGCTGGGTACGGAAAGCCCGCCGCTGGTGCGCAGCGGCAGCGAATACCTGACGCTCGAAGGCTACTTGTGGGGCAGCTGGCTCGGCGGCGATCTGCCCCGGGTCGCAGGCTTCGACGGTTACGGCACGCTGGGCGCGACGGCATACTGGTACTTGCCGAAACGTTGGCCGTTCATCCGCCGTTTTTTCGCCGATGTGAGCACGATCCGCGCCGACGGGCTGCGCGGGTACAATCTCGGCTTCGGTTTTAGCGTCGCATATTGAAAGGATATTTTATGCCGGAAAACGAAGAGACGATTCCGATAAGTTATGTCGAAAAAGCCCTGCTCATTGCCGACGAAGGCGCGGATATCCCCGCATCGGTCCTGCAAGAACAGGCCTTCGGCACCGAAATCACCGTCGTGGGTGCCGATGCGTTTTTCGCCGACCCGAAGGCTTATGCCCAAACGGGTATGCGAGTGGTCGCCTGTATCGGAACGCGATGGTTCTCCCCGCTGCTCGAAACGGCACACGAACTTGGGTTGTCTTTGGGGTTCCTGTCGCACCCCGAATTGACGAAAATACAAAAACGGATGCATCTGCCGTCGAAAACTGATCAGCAATTGGAAATCGCTCTGCGCGCCGAGGCATTGCCGATCAATTTGGTGCGGGTCAACGGCCGTTTTATCAGCGGCGACTTCATCGTCGGCAGCATTCCCGTCATTCGCAGCGAAAAGCGGCTGCAGCGTTCGTCGATGGTTTCCAAAACCGTTTTGGCGTTGCGACAGCTGTTCAAAACACGGCTGCAGCGTGTCGACATCGAGACGCAAAACGGCCGAAAGATCACGACGGCGATGAGCGGTTCGTTCATTTTGCAGCGGCGCCGCGGCGACATCCTGGTACGCTTGAGCAGTGCGGAATTTTCCTTTCGCGACAATCAGATACTGCTGGTGGTCGTTTCGCCGTTTTCGATCGTCGAGTTCGTCAAAACGGCGGTGATGCTGTTCGCCCCGGGGCGCAATCGGGCCATGCCGCGTTCGGTAGGATATATCAAAAGCAAAGCGATCAGTATCGTGCCTTCGCTCAGCCGGTGGGGGCGGGAGGAAGACGGAAGCAAAATCACCGCACCGTTTACGTGCGAACTGGTCGAAGAGGCTGTATCCCTTAGTGCGAGCGAGGCGTTTTGGGAGGAACACCCCAAAATCGCGGCAGACAAAGAGACCGTCAAAATCGACAACCTTCCCGACGAAAAAGAGACCGAGCGCTACCACGGCAAACATATTCCGCTGTTTTCTTATGCTTCGGAAGAGCGCTTCAAAGACCTTTTTCTTCAGCTTCGCGGTGACGCCAAAATCGACAATATCTATCTGGTGCTGATGCTGTTGAGCACGCTGCTGGCGACGGTGGGACTGTTCGCCGACAGCGCGGCCGTTGTCATCGGCGCGATGCTGCTTGCGCCGTTGATGGCGCCCATCGTCTCTTTGGCCATGGGGCTGCTGCGTGCCGATACGACGCTGCTCTGGATGTCGCTGAGGAAAATCGCCGTCGGCGTCGTGCTTGCGCTGGGCGCTTCGGCGCTGGTCACATGGCTGCTGCCCGATACGACGCTGACGGCGCAGATTCGCGCACGCATCAATCCGACCCTGCTCGATCTTGCCGTGGCCATTATCTCGGGCATCGCGGCGGCGTATTCGAAGTCGTTCAAAGAGATTATCCAGAGCCTTGCCGGCGTCTCCATTGCGGTGGCGCTCGTTCCGCCGCTGGCATCGGCAGGGATCGGGCTCGGTATCGGCAGTTTTTCGGTCTTCGCAGAAGCGTTCTTGCTTTTTTTCACCAACCTCGTGGGGATCGTGCTGGCGGCGACGTTGGCCTTTTACGTCCTTGGATTTTCGGGTACGTTTCGCAGCAAACGCAGTATTGCCGTCGTGTTGGCGGTCCTGATGATTATTTCGTACCCGCTGTACCGATCCTATACGCAGATTGTTCGGACGCACCGCATCGAGCAGGCACTTTCGCAAGAACATTTTGTCGTGCACGGAAAGCCGCTTCGCATCGGAGAAAGCAGTGTCGGTTATCGTGCCGGGCGGTTGCGTCTCGATCTGGTACTGGAGGTGCACACGCCGCTTTCACCGGAAGAGATGCGTACGTTCAAACGGGTGCTTGAGCGCCGATTCGGGAATGCGCTTGATGTGCATATACGCCTGGAATACGTTTTGTAGACGGTACGGACGCGGACCGTCTCAGAGCCCTAGATCGATAAAGAAGCGAAAACGGTGCTCGTTTTCGGCAACGTCACGGTTGTCGTTGTAAAGGTATTCGAAATGCCACATGACCGGCAGGCGATTCATGACGTAGGTATCGAACAGCAGCCCGGCAGTTATTTCATCGGCTTCATGCGTCCTTGCGGCGAAATCTTCGATGTTGTAATAGTTGTAGCGTCCGTAGAGCGCTTCACGGCGCAGCGAGACGGGGAAGGTGAAAAAATAGGCCGCGGCGTTGAAAACCTTCTTGAGCTCGCCGCCGGTTTTGAGGACGCTTTTGGCGTAGGCCGTACCGTCGATCGAGGGCATGACGATCGTCGTCGGATCGGTGACTCGCAATGAAAACGGAGCGATTTTGATCCCGTGGTCGTCGATGCTGTTCTCGGCTTCACTGTGTGAATATTGTGCGTCGAGCCCGATATAAAATTCTGCCGGCAGGCCCTGTTTATAGGCGGCGAGGCCGCCGTACGCGGCCGTGCCGCGGTCGCTGCTGCCGTAGATATCGGCTTGGGCAAGAAAGTTGGGAAAGAGGCTCGCTCCGTAACGTTTGGCGTTGACGACCGACAGCGTTGTACTCAGCGGTTCGCGGCTGTTGGAAACATAGTCTTGGAAATACGCCCCCGAAAGGTTCGCCTGCCAGTACCCGCTTTGCACGAACGGGATGTCGACAAGAGCCAGCAGGCCGAAATCGCGGCGTTCGTCGGAATCGCTGACGTTGTCGTCGGGGCGGTCGAGTATGCCGTAGCCGCGTACGGTGTAGTGGATGAAATATTGCGAGTTGCTGTATGATGCACCCGCAAGGGTGTACTCGTCGAGGTTGCGGTCGACGAAAAACGACAGGGCGTTTTGCGTCAGCGGATCGGCGAAAATGACATCGGCATGATAGATAAAGCCGGCATCGGCGTCGGATCCGAGCATGATGTTCGTCGCGCTGTAGTGCATGTCGAGGAACGCATAATATGAATCGTTCAGATCGACTTTTGGAACGTCGCCGCTTGCATCATCGTTTGCGAAATAGGGTTCGTGTTCGAAGTAGAGCGTTTCTTCGTAGGGCGATTCCTCTTTCGGCGACAAGGAAACTTCAAGAACCTTCGCTTCGTCCGCGCCCATCGACGTGACGACGGCCTTGTGCGCATCGACGATACGCGCGTCGACGATCGTATCGGCGGGGCTCATGCGTTCGAAGCGGCCTGCGTTCCAGCGAAACAGCCCGCTGCCGTAACGGGTGTTGCCGATAAAATAGAGCGCACCGTTTTTATCGGTGCCGACGGGGAAGCCGTAGTAGCCTTGTATCGAGAAAAGTGGGGTTTTGTTTTTATAATAGGTACGGGTTTTTCCGGACTGCTTGCAGTAGTAAAGGTCGTCGCCGTCGACAAGAACCGAGGAGTTCGCCGTATCGTAGAAACGGTCGCCGACGTAGAGCTGCGGACGGTCGAAGGAGGTCGCGATATCGAAATAGACCGGTGTCGCGTCATCGAGGTAGCCCTGTACGGCTTTGCCTTGCGTGCCTTCGGTGATGAACGCACCTGCGTCGAACAATCCGGTGTAAAGGCGCCACGGATTGACGTGGCGCGAACCTTGGGTCGTATAGCGGCCGTCGCTCAGGCGCACGACCTTGCCAAGCATCCAGGAGTCGGTGCGGGTTTCGACACGGCCGGTATGCTTGTTGTAAATGACGAGCTTGGGCGTGCCCCTGCCCGTTTCGTTGACGGTGAAGTAGATGTGGTCCGCATCGCCGTTTAGCGGTTGAATGAACTGGGTAACGGCCAGGGGTTTACCTTTGGCCTCGACGAGATGTTCGGCTTCTGCGCGCATCTCTTTTTGCCAGGCGTCGAACGTCGTTTCGAAATCTTCGCCGACGGTATCGGTCATGGCGTTGTTGGTGAAAAAAGGCCAGTACCAGTAGTGCGAGTGATTTTCCCAGTAGGTGTTCGTCTTTTCAAGCCCGTAGGTTTTGGCGAGATAGTAATTGTAAAAGCCGCCCAGCGTGTAGAAGTGGGACCCGTAGAGAAAATAGTAGTTGTCGTTGTAGACCCGCGCGGGCGTGAGATAGCCGGCCTTGGCCTGCAGCAGCGTCGCGGCTTTGAACCGGCCGCTGTAAAGCCGCCCCCCGTTGCCGTGCCACGATTCGTTGAGCACGGCATTGCCTTCGAGCATGAAACTGCTTTCGACCATGTTCGGAATCGTGAACCACGGAATGATGAAACTGCCGTTGCGCAAGACCGCGTGCAGCGACGAGGAGATGACGTTGTCTTTGGCGTTGTCCTGGTAGTTGTGGCAGGTTTCGTGAAAGAGCAGGGTTTTGAGCCACGAGGCCGAGGTAAAATAGTCGGGCATCAGCGCCCCGCCGATGTAGTTGATTTGCCGGTTGTTCGGATAAGGCGTCGAAAAACCGTTGGCGATCTGGTTGTATTCGGAAATCAGCCCGACGTAAAGGGTTTCGTCCATGCGGTAGCCGAACGCTTTTTCGTAGGCGGGCTGAAGCGACATTTCGACGCGGGCGGCTTCTTGTGCGAAAGGCAGGTTCTTTTTCGTGTAGATCAGCTGGGTGTTGCGTACGTCGGCGGTGTAGTAGTCGGCGTCGTGCGAGACGACGGTCTG
>CAZYEW010000092.1:4537-7520 GCA_964646705.1 uncultured Sulfurimonas sp. | reverse complement strand
ATGGCCGTTTCCTAACCGCCCCTTCGCTATGATGGCATCCATGCAACGTTTCGGCTATCTTTTCTATGCCGCCGCCATTGCAGCGGCCTTTTCGGCATTTATCTATATCGAACATTTTCACCTGCCGCACGTCAAAGCCGTTGAAACCGTCCTAGCGCTGGGAGCCTACTGGGGCCTGCTCGCCGCGCCGCGGCGCACCGTCGTATGGGCGGGGTTTTTTATTGGGCTGGCGTGGTTTTACTGGATCGGGTTCAGCTTTCGCTATTACGGCATGCCGTGGGCCGTACCGCTGCTGACGCTCTTTTTCGGGCTGGTCTACGCCCTTTATTTCGGAGTCCTTGCACTTTCGAACCGGCCCCTCGTGCGTGCCGCGCTGCTGTTTGCGCTCAGTTTCGTCGCACCCTTTCATTTCAACTGGATGGTCCCCGAACTGCCGCTGCTGCACACCTGCCTCGGTTTCGAAAAAGCACAATTCGCGCTGATTTTGTTCGCGCTGGCGCTCTTTGCCACGCTCAAAACACCGTGGCGATTCGCCGCCTTGCTGCTGCTCGCCGGCGCCTACGCTCCGCCGTACGTTCCGCCGCCCCTGCCGCCGCTGCACATCAAACTGGTGCAGACGCAGATTCCCCAGGCGCTCAAATGGAAAGCTTCCATGCGATCACGCATCGTCGCGGACGATTTCGCGGCGATCGAGCGTGCCGTCGCCGCAGGTGCCGACGTCGTCGTGCTGCCCGAATCGACCTTTCCGCTGTTTTTGAACAAGCGTCCCGACCTGCTGATGCGCCTGGAACACCTTTCGCAGCGTATCGCCATCGTTACCGGAGCACTGTATTACGAAGACGGCAGCAACTACAACGTCACGTACTTTTTTCACGACGGCCGCAGCCAAATCGCCAAAAAAATGGTACTCGTTCCCTTCGGCGAATACATTCCCCTGCCGCACTGGATCGGCCGCTGGGTCAACACGCTCGTTTTCGACGGAGCCTCGGACTACCTTGCCGCCGAGCATCCGACCGATTTCGTCATCGACGGCATCACCTTTCGCAATGCCGTGTGCTACGAAGCCACCAGCGAACCGCTTTTCGCCGGCGATCCGCGTTACATGGTCGCCATCAGCAACAACGCCTGGTTCACCCCCTCGATCGAACCGACCCTGCAAAAACTGCTGATGACCTACTACGCACGAAAGCACCGCACCGTCATCTTTCACAGCGCCAACATGGCCGGTACGGGGATCGTGCGGTGATACGGTCGTCATTGCTCGATCTTCCCGGCCTCGTACACGCGTTCACCGACCGCACCGGCGGCATCGGCACACCGCCTTACGATACGTGCAATCTCGCCCTGCACGTCGGCGACGATCCGGCGGTCGTGCTTGAAAATCACCGGCGCTTGGCGAAACGGCTCGGCTACGATCCTGCCCTTGCCGTGCACATGCGCCAGATCCATTCCGACCGCATCGTGCGGTGCGATGCACGCATGGATTTTCACACCCGCCCCGAATGCGACGCGCTCATCACCGATCTCCCCGGCCGGCCGCTCATCGTGATGGCCGCCGACTGCACCCCCGTGCTGCTGTACGACCCCCGCCGCCGTGCAGCCGCGGCCGTGCATGCCGGACGCGCCGGAGCCTTTTCAAATATCGTCGGCAAAACGGTTCAGGCGATGCAACGCGCTTTCGGCAGCGACCCGGCCGACCTTCTCGCCGCCCTCGGCCCTGCGATCAAAGCCTGCTGCTACGCCGTCGGAAACACGCAGGCCGACGAAGCCCGCACACTCGGCTACGGCTTCGCCCTGCACCGCCTCGGCGAACAAGCCTTTCTCGATATCGAAGCGATCCTGCGTTTTCAGCTGCGCCGCGCCGGCGTGCGTGCCGAACGTACCGACGTCCTGCCGCACTGCACCGCCTGCGAACACGACCGGTTCTTTTCGTACCGCGCCGAAGGCGGCACCACCGGACGCCAGGCCGGCATCATCATGTTGCGGCCGCCGCAATAATAAATCCCGGCGACCTGCATCAGAAACAGTTCCGGTAAACGATCAGTCGCGATTCAGTATGGTAAAATCCTTGCAAAAAGGACAAACGTGACCCTCTTTCAACTGATCATGCTCGGCGCCACGGCCTATTTCGCGTGGCAGGTCTACAAATTCGTCCAGAACCTGCAAGACGGCAAACCCAACCTGCCCTCGGACAACGGCGAACGCCCCGCGCCGGCGGCGGCACCCGCCCAAGAGCCTCAAACAGTACAAGCACCCGCATCTTCGGCGCTGGCGCAAAGCGTGCCCGAACTGCTGGCCAAGGCCGACGCCGCCTATGAAAAAGGCGACCTTTCCGATACCCGTTTCTATCTGGAACGTGCCGAAAAGCAAGACCCGGACAATCCCGAAATCCTCAACAAACTCGCTTTCGTACTGCACCGCCAGGGCGAAGACGACGAAGCGCTGCACTACTACGAACGCTCGCTGCGCATCGCACCCGACGACGACCTGACCCACAACGCGATCGCCGAAGTGCTGCGCAGCCTCGGCCGCCTCGACGAAGCCCAGGAACACTACAAAGCCGCTGTGGATATCGACGACACGTTCGAAGAGACCTATTACAACTACGGCACGCTGCTGCGCGACAAAGGCGACCGCGACGGCGCACGCCTGATGTTCCGTAAAGCGCTCGAACTCAAACCCGACTATACCGAAGCCAAAACCGCGCTCGAACAGCTCGATACGGAGTCCGGATCTTGAGCCTCGAACAGCGCCATCTTGCCGTGTTGATCGACGCGGACAACTCCCAGCCCTCCATTATCGAAGGGCTGCTCGACGAAATCGCGCAATACGGCGTCGCCAGCGTCAAACGCATCTACGGCGACTGGACCGACACCCAGCTGCGCGGCTGGAAGGCGCACCTGCTCGAACACGGCATCCAGCCCATCCAGCAGTTTGCGTATACCACCGGCAAAAACGCCACCGACAGCGCCATGATCATCGA
>CAZYEW010000092.1:0-4437 GCA_964646705.1 uncultured Sulfurimonas sp. | reverse complement strand
CGCGCCACCGAAGCTTTCGACATCAAAGACGAAGACCCTTTGACGCACACCCAAGGCATTTTCGTACGAACCCGCCGCAAAAAAAGGAGAACCCGTTCATGACCCTGCAAGACATTTACGCAAAACTCGATGCACTCTCGCCTTTCGAACTGCAAGAAAAATGGGACAACTCCGGCCTGATCGCGGGCGATCCGATGCAGGAGATCACGACCGCGGTACTGAGTATCGACGTCGACGAGCCTCTGCTCGAATCGCTTGGCGAAGGGAGCTTGCTCATCACCCACCATCCGCTGATTTTCGGCGGTCTCGATGCGCTTGACTACACGCAGTATCCGGCGAAACTGCTGCGGACCATGGTGCGCAAGAACATCGCCAATATCGCCATGCACACCAATTTCGACCAGACCCACCTCAACCGCTGGGTCGCGTCGGAGATTCTCGGCGCCCAAAACCCAGTGACGGAGGGCTTCGTCACCTATTACGACACCGATGTCGCGTTCGAGCGCTTCGCCCTCGACGTGCAGGAGCGTTTCTCGCTGCCGCATCTCAAAGCCGTACGCTGCCATGAACGCATCCGCCGCGTCGCACTCGTGACCGGTTCAGGCGCGTCGCTGATGCGCGAAATCGACGCCGATTGCCTGCTGACGGGCGACGTCAAGTATCACGACGCGATGGCCGCGAAAACGATCGGGCTTTCGATGATCGACATCGGGCACTTCGAAAGCGAGCGTTTTTTCCCCGACGTCTTGGCACCGCATTTGAAAAATTTCGGATTAACGGTTATAATTTCGTCATCGAAAAACCCGTTCATTTATCTATAAAATAACTGAAAAACGCCGTTTCGGCTGCGGGCTGCACCCTGGCGGTGTCACCTATTCCCACAATCTCAAAGGAACGATTCGTGAATCAACACCTGAAACAACTGATCGACCTCTCTAAAATCGACAAAGAAATCGACGCGTTCGACCCGCAGATCGACGCGGCGAATCACAAATACGAAACGGCACTGGCCAAAAAAGAGACCCTCGCACAAAGCATCGAAAGCCTCGAAGCCGAAATCAAAGACGAAGAGCTCAAACGCAAGAAAAACGAGCTTCATCTGGCCGAACTCTCCGAAAAACTCGAAGAAAACCGCAAAAAAAGCGCCGAGATCAAAACCGAAAAAGAGATGAAATCGCTTCAGCTCGAAGAAGAGATCGCCAAAGAGCAGATCACTTTCGCCAACGAAGAGATCGCCCGTCTTGAAAAAATCATCGAAAGCAAAACCGAGCGCCTCGGCGAGCTCAAAGCCCAAATGGAAGAAATCGAAAAGAATCTCGGCGACATCAAGGCCGAGGTCGACGCCAAACTGGCCGAAATCGACAAAGAACGCCAAAAAGTCTTCGCCCGCAAACAGGAACTGGTTTCGCAGATGAACCAAAAAGGGCTGTCGTTTTACCAGAAAATCCGCCGCTGGGCGAAAAACACCACGGCCGTACCCGTGCGCAACCAGGCATGCATGGGCTGCTTCATGGTCATCAACGACAAAACCTACGCCGACGTCATCAAAGGCGAAGAGATCACGACCTGCCCGCACTGCGGACGCATTCTCTACATCGAAGACGAGGAAAACGCCGAAGCCTGAGCCTCGGCGACCGCTGCCGCACGGCAGACGCCACGATGAACCTTTTCACGCTTGCTTATTTTCTTCTCGTTCTGACGCTCCACCTTGCCGCCGTGCCCCTGCTCTTGCTGCTGATGTTCAAAGCCAAATACCGCCGTGCGATTCCCGCACGATTTTTTTTGTGGCGCAACCCGCCCTTTTCAGGCGGCGGCATCTGGTTTCACGCCTGCTCGGTCGGCGAAACCCGAGCCCTTGCGCCGATCGTCCGGCAGCTCGATACGCACACGCTTCGTATCAGTACCGTCACGCAGACCGGCCAGGCCGTCGCCGCGTCGTACGGCTGCGAACACCGCTTTTTGCCGTTTGAAACCTGGATGCCGCTTTGGGTCCGCCCCCAGCGCCTGCTGGTCGTCCTCGAAGCCGAGTTTTGGTATCTGCTCTTCGCCGTCGCACGGGCACGCGGGGCACGGGTCGTCTTGCTCAACGCCCGCATCTCCGAACGCAGCTTTCCGAAATACCGCAAAATGCGCTGGTTCTACCGCCGCCTTTTCGCACGCGTCGACAGGGTGTTTTGCCAAAGCGAAGCCGACAAAACCCGCCTCGAAGCGCTCGGGGCACGCCGCGTCGAGGCCATCGGCAACATCAAGCTGGCGCAGCGTATCGAAGCCGACACCCGCTACGCGAAGCCCCCTGGCCTCACCGTCGTCGCGGCCAGCACCCACGCAGGCGAAGAAGCGCTCGTGCTCGATGCGTTCGCCGCACTGCAAAAGCACCGTCCCGACGCCCGCCTGCTCGTCGTTCCCCGCCACCCCGAGCGTTTCGATGCGGTCTGGGAACTGCTGCACAGCGTCGATACGAATGCGAAGCGCTGGAGCGACAGCGCCGACAAAAACGCCCTGCTGGCCGAACACGGCATCGTCCTCGTCGATGCGATGGGCGAACTGAACAACCTCTATGCCGTCAGCGACGTCGCCGTCCTCGGCGGGGCTTTCAATGCCGACGTAGGCGGGCACAATCCGCTCGAACCGGCCCGGTTCGGCTGCAAGACGATCACCGGCCCGCACTTTTTCAACCAACGCGAACTGATGCGCTACGTGCGCAACGTCGCCGTCGTGCCTTCCGAAGCACTCGCCGACACCCTCCAACGAGCCGACACCCTCGAACCCGCCCGCATCGACGGCGGCATCGATCTTGCCCCCTTTTTGGACTACCTCAAGGAAAATACATGAAACCCAAACGCAACGACTACCGCGGCCAGAGCAAAAAGCTCGAAGCCAAAAACAAGACCAAAGCCAAAGCCTTCGCCAAAAAAGAGGCCGCCCGCGGCAAACCGGTGCGCAAGCGCGACGCGGACCCTGACGAAAGCCGCTACGTCCAGCCAAAAAGCGGCGGTCCCGCCGAAAAGGCCTACAAGCTGCTCGCCGCGCAAGAGGGCATCTCCAACGCCAAAGCCAAAGAACTCATCGACCGCGGCCGGGTCTACGTGGGCAACAAGAAGGTGATGATCGCCCGCGGCGAACTGCCGCTGAAAACCGAATTTCGCGTCGAAAAAATCGAAAAAGCGACCGTTTTGTTCGAAAACGACGACCTTGTCGTCGTCAACAAGCCGCCTTTTCTCAACGCCGACGAGGTCGAACGGCAATTCAAGGGCACGAAACTGCTGCACCGGCTCGACCGCGAAACGAGCGGCGTGCTGATGCTGGTCAAAAACGAATCCTTCCGCGAAGAGGCGATCGAAGCGTTCAAACACGACGACGTTTACAAAGAATACGTCGCATGGGTCGAAGGCATCGTCACCGAAGAGGCCGTGATCGACGCGCCGATTCTCACCGAAAAGCGCCACGGCAAAGCCTATTCGAAAGTCTCGAAAAAGGGCAAACCTGCCGTGACCGAAATGTTTCCGCTGGAAGTATCGGGCAAAAAGAGCAAGGTTCGCCTCGTCATCCACCACGGACGCACGCACCAAATCCGTGCGCATCTGCGCCATCTTGGCCACCCGATCGTCGGCGACGAGCAGTACGGCGGCCGCCGCGGCAAGCGGGTGATGCTGCACGCCAAAAAGGTCCGTCTGCTCGGATTGGAATTCGAAGCACCCGAACCGTCGCTGTTTCGCCACTTTTCGGCATCGTGACGCGATAACTGCTATACTTTGAAAACACCGGTCCCAAAGGAGTTCACGTGTACCGAAAAACCGTTCTTGTCTTAACGCTGGCAGGGGTCTTCGCCGCATCGGCTTGGGGCTTCGAAAAAAACCGCGCCCGATCGTGGGAATTCTATATCGGCCCGCAGTTCATCGGCGGCAAAACCCTCGAATTCAGCGGCGGTGCCGAGGCCGATATCAACGACATGGCGTCGCTGCTGTTTGGTTTTGGCTACAACTTCGACGAACATTTCGCCCTGGGCGCGACGTTCAGCTCGACCTCGGCGAACTACAAAGGTACCGCCGTTCCCGAAAACGGCGGCGATCCCGAAACGTTCGCATCGAACATGTATACGAGCAGTTTCAATATCACGGCGACCTACAATTTCATGAAAGGGCCGTTCACGCCCTACGTCGTCGCAAACGTCGGAACGACGTACATCGATTCGGGGATCAAAACCGGCGAAGAACACGAGGGCTGCTGGTGGGACCCGTGGTGGGGCTACATCTGCGCCCCCTACGCCTCGACCTATACCGCCAACAAACTCAACTACGGCGCACAGCTCGGCCTGCGCTACGATTTCGGCAACAGCCTGTTCCTCAAAGCAGGCATCGGTCTCGATTACGTCGATCTCGACACGAACAACGGAAAAGATTTCACCCTCTATAATTTCGCCGTCGGGTTTATGTTTCG
>CAZYEW010000091.1:0-7551 GCA_964646705.1 uncultured Sulfurimonas sp. | reverse complement strand
ATCGCAGCTTTTGTTGATGAGCGGAAAATCCGCGATGATATTGCCCGGCATCATCAGATGCAGCGCCTGCCAGTTCATGAAACTCGGATCGCGCATAAAAAAGCGTGCGATCCGCCCGTCTTCGATATCGACGCTCATGTAAAGTTCTCCCAGCGAGCTTTCGCAGACGGTATCGTAGCTGCCGTCTCGCACGTTTTCCGCAAGCCACGGTTCGGCCTCGGCATCGTCGAGAAAGCGCTGCATCATGGCCAGTGAATGTTTCGCTTCGGCAAGGCGCAGTTTGAAGCGTGCGGCGACATCGCCGGTTTTTTGCGTCTGCAGTTCGAAACCGTACGCGCGGTAGAAATCGTCGTCTTTGCGGGCGTCGATCGGCAGCCCCGAAGCACGGGCGACGACGCCGACGGTATCGTACTTGATCGCCTTGCGGGTGCGCAAAATGCCCGTTCCGTCGAAACGGTCCCACAATGAAGGAATGTCGAGAATCCAGGCTTCGAACGCGTCGATCTGCCGCCCGAGGGCATCGAGGCGGGTATGCAGTGCCGCTTTGTCTTCGAAAGGGCGGTCGCGGCGCAGTGCGCCGAAACCGAAACGGTGGCCGCTCAGACGCTGCATCAGCCTTCGGGCGTCTTCGGCCAGGATCGAGGCCGCCGCCAGCGCCGCGCCGAAACCGGCATCGTTGGGGATGAACCCCAAATCGGTGAGGTGATGGATCAGGCGTTCGAGTTCGAGCAAAAAGGCATCGCGCGCACGGCGTCCCTCAGGCAGCGAGGCACCGTGTATCTGCAGGCACAGGTCGCGCCACGCCGTCTGGCAGGCGACGCTTTCGATGCCGCTGATGCGTTCGATGACGGCGGCGGCCGTTTCGTCGTCGGGCGGCATCCCTTCGAGCATTTTTTCGATGCCGCGGTATTTGTAGAAATGGCGGACCTCCTGATGCAGCATCGCTTCGCCGGCTTGCGAGAAATGAAAATGTCCCGGTTCGATGATACCGGCGTGGATCGGCCCGACGGCGACCTGAAAAACACTGTCGCCGTCGATCGCTTCGTACGGATAGTCGACGGGCTCGACGGGCGTGATGCGGCTTTGCGCGCCGAACGTTTTTCGCATGGGGTGCACGTCGGGAGGAAAACGTTCCTGATGCACCAGCGGCCGCGTGTCGAAAGCATCGTCGAAGACCAGGCCGAAATCATCGGCCATTTTGCGCTCGAACCAGATCGCTGCAGGGTGCGTGTGCGTCAGAGTCGGAACATGCGGACGGGCTTTGTCTGCGGTGACGGTTTCGGTGCCGTTGTCGAAGACGGTGCGGATTTCGTAACAGTCGGATCGTTCGACGGCATAGCGGGCGATGAGTCGTTTCATGAGCAGGCTCCCGGAGCGATAATGTCCGGCAGCCGAGCGGGCCGCCGGATACGCAGCTGTTTGTTGACGTTCATGGTACCGAAAACGACGTCGATCTGCGCGGCATCGACGCCGAACACTTCGCGTGCCAGCCATGCGGTCATATGGCGTGTGGCACGCCCGCGCCACGGTGTCGCGGTGACGCTGATTTGCAGCTGATTGCCTTTTGGTTCTCCCAGCTCGTCGGCGGCGGCAGAAGGTGTTCCGAGTACGTTGAGCACAAGCGTATCGCCGTCCCAGGCGTAGAAACTGCGCATGTTTTTAGGATGAAAGGCCTTAAGCCCCGCCTTGTCGGCGAGTTCGTCGGCACTCCATTCGCTGGGGCGTTTCCTAGCCAAGATGCACCCCCGCGGCGATGCTGCGCAAAAAAGCGAGATTTTGCGGCAGGAGCAGGGCGACGGCTGCCAGTGCAAAAAGCGTCAGCGCGACGATTTCGCCGGTATAGACGGTTTTGGATTCGGCGGTACCTTCGTATTTCATCGACTGGTAGACGGCGACGAAGCGGTAGAAAATGACCGACAGAAACAGCAGCAGCAAAAAGATCGCTCCGAGCATCGCCAGCATATGGTCGCTTTGTTTTGCCGTTTCGATCATGGCCCCGAAGCCGTAAAGCTCGCTGAAGAACATCGGGCTCGGCGGCAGAGAGACGATGGCCAGCAGCAGTAATGACACAAGCATCCAAAATCCGGTGCCGCGCCGTCCCGCATAGCCGCGCAGCGCTCCGGCGATGCGGTATTTTCCCCGCGATTCGAGGACGCCGGTAGAGAGAAACAGTGCCGGTTTCAAAAACGCGTGTGCCCCGAAATGCAGCAGCGCCGCGAAAACCCCGCCGCTGACCCAGAACAGTGCGATCAGTGCCATATGTTCGACGCCCGAGAGTGAAAACAGCCGCATGAAGTCTTTGGCACGAAAGATCAGAAACGCCACGATAAAAATCGTCAGCAGCGTATAGACGAAGACGAAGACGAACAGGTGCGAATAGTTGACCTGTGCAGCAATATGGCTGAAACGAAAAAAGCCGACGATCACGGCACTTTCGAGGATGCCGCTGAACAGTGCCGCGACGGGATAGAACGCGGCGCGTTCGATATTGGCCAGCCAAAGGTTCATGGGGAAAAAGCCCATTTTGACGAACATTCCCAGCGTCGCGACGGCAAAGCCCATTTCGAACAGAAACGGGGAGGGGATGCGTGCGGCCCGGGCAAGCAGCAGGTCGAAGCGCATCGCCTCTTCGCCCAAGACGGGTTTGGCGGCGGCATACATCAAGATGATGCCGAAAAGTACCAGCGAGATGGCGATGGCGCCGACGATCATGTAGTTCCATGCCTCTTTGCGGGCAGCTTTGGTGCGGTTGGTTTTGATCATGTAGACCGTCGAAAGCGTCGCCATTTCCAGCCCTATCCAGTAGATCCCCATATGGTTGGCGAGAATCGAAAAGGTCAGTCCGATCCAAAAGAGTGCGAAAAAACGGTAAAAGCGCCGATAAGCCGCTTCGGTGATACTGACGTGTTTGTCGAGCGTCAGCAGGGCGAGGGTGACGCCGATGCCTACGACGGACGATACCAGCAGCACGTAGGTGTCCAGCCCGTCGGCGATGAGGTAGTTTCCCCAGATGCCGTAGGGTTTGGGCAGCCACAGCAGCCGAATGACGGGCAGCAAAATGGCGATGGAAGTCAGCGGCAGCAGCCGCCGGGCCCGCGGGTCGTGAAAAAGGCTGACGACGAACATCGCCAGCGCAGGAAAGAGCAGCATCGCGAGCATCATGAGCGCACCTCCTCTTCGTGAAACAGCAGATTGATGACGACGATGGCCATGAGCAGGTCGAAGAAAATTCCCAGTTCCACGAGCATCGGCATGCCGTCGGTGGCCGTGACGCCCAGCAGAAACAGTGCGTTTTCCATACTCAAAAAGCCGATAATTTTCGGCGCGACATTATGGTGTTCCATCATCAGCAGCAGCGACAGAAACAGCGAAGAGATACTGACGGCGACGTAGTTGGCGTTGCCCGCGACCATGTGCGTGATCGGTTCGGCAAGGTAGAAGGTAAAGACCAAAATGGCGGGAATGAGGATAATGGCGTACTGGACTTTGATATCGGGCTGGATATTGCGCACGAAATGAAATTTGCGACTCAGGTGCTTGAGCACGTAGGGAATGACGGCGGCTTTGAGAATAATCGTGGCTGCACCCGTCACGAGCATGGCCGTGTCTCCGAGGCGCTCGCCGATGCTCAGTGCGAGCAGGCCGAGCGTGAGCGAATTCATGGCGTACCAGCCGAGCAGGCGATACAGCCGTGAGGTGAACAGCGAGGTGATGAGCGTCGCAAGAAACAGACCGATAAGCAGATCGACATTCATGGCTCAGGCTCCCAGCACGTAAAAGGTGATCAACGACAAAAAGGCGAAGACGATCGCGATACCCAGCAGATTGGGCACCTTGAACAGACGGAGTTTGGCGGTATTGACTTCGACCAGGGCCACGGCGGCGGCGACGGCGAAAAGTTTGAGCAAAAAGACGCCCAGCGCGGCGAACGTACCGAGCTGCAGGCCAAACGGCATGAACAGCGAGGCGAACAGGGCGGCGAAGATGACGAACTTGACCGAGGCGGCCGTTTCGACGATGGCCAAAAAGACGCCGCCGATATCGAGAATCATCGCTTCGTGCACCATCGTCAGTTCGAGGTGCGTTTCGGGATTGTCCACGGGAATGCGGCCGTTTTCGGCAATGAGCAGAATGAAAAAACTGATCGCCGCGAACAGGAAGCTGGCCGTATGCGTCTGCGGAAAGTGCTGCGCCAGATTGACACCGGCCTGGGCGATCCCCAAATCGCCCGCCATCATCGAGACGCTAAAGACGGTGAGCACCATCGCCGGTTCGACCAGGGCGGAAATAAAGGCTTCGCGGCTGCTGCCCATTCCGCCGAACGCGCTGGCGCCGTCAAGCCCCAGCAGCATCAGAAAGAACGTCGAGAGCGAAATGAGCCCGGTCAGGGTGAACGCATCGGCGAAATTGACGTAGAACGCCCCTTGCGCGGCGGGCGGCAGCAAAAACAGCACCAGTAACAGCGGCGAGAGCACGAGAAACGGCGCGGTGCGGGTCATGGCGCCGGCTTCTTCGGATAGCACGGTCTCTTTGTGCAGCAGCTTCGCACTGTTGCGATAGCCCTGCAGCAGCGAAACGGGGCGCTTGAACAGCAAGACCATCTTCAACGCTTTGATGAAGCTTGTCAGCAGCGGTGCCACGGCCAGCAGCAGCACGACGGTGAGCAGGTAGGTCGTCATCGCCGGTCTCCTATGATAAGAATTTTGATCGAAATCAGCATCACGGTGCCTTCGAGCGCGAAGGTGGCCCACGAGAATTCATGGGCAAAAAGCCGGTAGCTGAACAACACGGTGAGCATCAGGTTGAAAATCATCGCCGCATAGCGGGTCTGTTCGAAATGTGCGAGGCGATAGACCCAGTAACTGACACGGTTGGCGAGGACGCCGACACTGCGGTACAGCGAGCGTTCGAACAGCGGTACGACATGCACGTCGTAGCGCGAAGCGGAAAATTTGCTGGCGTGGCCGGCGACGGATGTTTTGTCCAAATGCTCGTCGCTGCGGTAGAGCCAGTCGAAAAAGCGGCGTACGGGACCGGCGAATCCCGTTGCCGAGTACTGCGTTTTCGCCGAGGTCGTGTAGCCGCATGCCCAGGTGCGGTGCAGGCGTTCTTTGACGCGCATCGCCCGATAGGCTCCCATCAGCAGCAGGGTCAGCACAGTCAGTGCGGCCAGAAGAATCAGCGGCGAGACCACGCCGCCGTGGACGCCGGGCGAATGCATCTGCCAGATGCCGTCGGGAAAAATCTGTGCATAGACCGACGGCCGTCCCAGTGAAACGAGTGCGTCGTCGAAAGCATGCAGATACAGCGGAGCGAACAGCATCAGCGAGAGCACGACGCCGGCCATGAGGATCATGCCGGCGCGCATCGGGGCGTTGACTTCGCGGGCGTGGCGGGCGTTTTCACTGCGGTGCAGGCCCAAAAACGTGATGCCGTAGGCTTTGACAAAACAGGCGATGGCGAGTCCGCCGGTCATCGCCAGCGCGAAGACGGCAAACGGGATGGCGAGCTTGAGCGAAGTGTCGCCGAGGTGGCTGGAGCCCAGCATCGACTGAAAAATCATCCATTCGCTCAAAAATCCGTTCGACGGCGGCAGGGCTGAGATGGAGATCGACGCGAGCAAGAAAGTCAGCGCCGTCACGGGCATCGCCTTGGCCAGTCCGCCGTAGCGTTCGATGTTTTTCGTGTGGGTCTGGTGCAGTACACTGCCTGCGCCCATGAAAAGCAGGGATTTGAAGCTCATGTGGTTGAAGGTATGAAACAGTGCGGCGACAAAAGCGAAGCTGCCGAGCAGGTCGAGACCGAGTGCGGTGAAGATCATGCCCATTCCCGTTCCGATCAGGATGATGCCGATGTTTTCGATGGAGTGGTTGGCGAGCAGGGCCTTGATGTCGTGTTCGCTCAGGGCGTAAAGCACGCCGACGAGGGCAGAAACGGCCCCGATGACAAGGATAAGGATTCCCCACTCCAGGGGCCAGGGGTAGAGCACGTCGAGCAGAAAACGAAACATTCCGTAAATGGCGATTTTGAGCATGACGCCGCTCATCAGTGCGGAGACGGGCGAAGGTGCTTCGGGGTGCGCGTAGGGCAGCCAGACGTGCAGCGGCACGGCGCCGGCTTTGCTGAGAAATCCGAGCGCCAGCAGGAAAAACAGCAGGGTCGGATAGGCGAAATGCGCCGCGTTCGCATGCATCTGCGCGAAGCCCGCTTCGAGATCGCCGTTGGTGACGATGAGAAAGAACAGCAGCAAAAAGACGAAGCCGAAATGCGTCATCAAAAAATAGAACCGTGCGGCGCGGATCGTGGCGGCGCTGTCGGCTTCGGTCAGAATCAGCTGCCAGCTGGTGAGGCTCATCAGCTCCCAGAACAGCAAAAAGCTCAGCCCGTTGGCGGCAAGGACGACGCCGAGCATCGAGGCGATGAAGGCGTAGTAGTGCAGGCGGTAGTGCGCCTTTCGGGCAATGTGCGGCAGGTAGCCGCGCGAATACAGCAGATTGGGGACGGCACCCAGCGCCACAAGCGCCGTGAAAACCGCCGAAAGGGTATCGAACTGAAACATATCGGTGTTCGCTCCGCGAAAAAAATCAAAAGGTGTTCGGTGGGAAAGCCATCGGACGGTGAAGAAAGCCCGCCGCCTGCGTGATGTAGAGCCTGAGTCGGCGGACGTTTTCGGAATTATAGAACGAAATGCTTAAACATCGTTGAGATATATCCTATCTCTCCCGACATCGCTTATGATACCGAAAGGCCATGAGTGGCATCTGACTTACACAAAATGCGGGGGCAGGTCACACGCACGGAAACTGAGCGGTAATGGCCTTTTTTAGCCAGGGGATGCGATTATTATGCCAGGTTCATGGAGTACTATGCTTTTGGGGCAGAGATAGATTTCTATTTCGGGATTTGGGAAGAAAACCTCCTCCTCTCACCCATCGGGATATGGTATAATATCTTTAACACGATGAGCTAAGAAAGGGTTTCTGTGCGTCTGTCGAAACAGTATGTGGATGTCATCAAAAAGAATTTTAGACTGTTTTTTCAAAAGGGTGATATTTTTTTGTTTGGTAGCCGTGTGGACGAGTCTAAAAAAGGCGGCGATATCGATCTGTATCTTGTGGTAGACGACCATCGAGATCTCTTTGAGAAAAAGATCAAATTTTTATCGCGTATCAAGAGGGAGTTGGGTGATCAAAAGATCGATGTCGTCTTTAACAGAGACGAGAACAGGCTTATAGAACAAGAGGCGAGACGGTGGGGGATAAAGCTTTAGTATACAAACAAAAAGTTGCCGATAATTTGGAAGAGAGCTATAAGCATCTTGCCAGACTTGAGGGCGCTTTGGGAGCATTGGAGAAGGTTTATGATTTTCCTTTGGGCTCTGATGATTTTACAACTATGATACAAAAACCTCAATACCTTGCCTACAGCGATCAATCTATCTATCGATTTTCAAAACTGCAAGACTGTATGGGTGCGAAGCTATTCAAGTCCGTATTGCTCTATCAGGGAGAAAACGTCAATAAGCCCTTTTTGGATCTTTTAAACAAATTG
>CAZYEW010000090.1:6409-7690 GCA_964646705.1 uncultured Sulfurimonas sp. | reverse complement strand
CCATCACGGTTTTCCAGTCGTCGTCGAAATGTTTGCGTACGAAACCCGTGCGGTGCGGCAGGGTGCAGCCCGAGCAGTCGTGATGCACGGCGTCGCCGAAGCGCATCGGACGGCCGCCTTTGGCGTCGACGGCGCAATAGCTGTAAAGCACGGTGCCGTTTTTTTCTTTGGCGATGCCCGCGTCGGAAAAACGAAAATAGGGACAGGCGCACAGAAAACAGTTGAGTGCCGGCATATCGTGGCATTTGGTTTTGTCTGCGTACAGGGGGCAAAAATCGGGTTCGGCCTCGCACATATGCTCGAAATCGAAATAAGCGATGATTTGTGCCTCGTCAAAGCTTTGTCGACGCAGTTTTTCGACGATGGTACGGTGTTTTTTCGCGTGGGTATCGAACCATTGGGCGTAGGTCATCACGTGCGTTCTCCTCTGAGAATAAGATAGATGAAAAACGGCCCGCCGACAAAGGCGGTGACGATGCCGATGGGGATGTCGCCGGTTTGTGAAAGCGCGCGCGAAAGCGTATCGCACGCGGCCAGAAACAAGGCCCCGAAAAGTGCGACGGGAACGATAAGGCGGTCGTTGGCACGGCGATAGAGCATACGTACGATGTGCGGCACGACCAGACCGACGAAACCGATCGGGCCCGTCATTGCGACCTGGATGCCGATTGCCAATGAAGCCGCTGCGAGCAAGAAACGGCTCAGGCGGACCGGATCGACGCCGCGTGCCGCCGCCGTCTCTTCGCCGATGCCCATCAGCAGGAGTTCGCCGCGGCAGCGCCACAGCACGGCGCCAAGCCCGATGGCGGCCGCGAGTACGCCGACAGGCGCCGTATAGCCCGAAACGGCAAGCGAACCCATCGTGTAGCGCAAAATGGTGTAGCTCTGCATCTGCGACGCGACGGCGAAAAGCGCCATCAGCGCCGCCGAGAAGAAAAACGACAGCGCAATGCCAAGCAGCAGCAGCGCCATGCTTCCGCGGTGTCGCAGGCGGCGCGCGAGCATCAGCAGCAGCGCGACCGAGGCCAGGGCGCCGGCGAAACCGCTGAGCGGCATCCAGACCGCGGCAAGCGTTCCCAGCCCCGCGACCGTGGCAATGCCGGTACCGAGCACGGCGCCGCCCGAGATGCCCAGGGTGTAGGGCGTCATGAGGGCATTGCGAAACAGGGTCTGAAACAGCCATCCCGAGAGTGCGAGCAGCGCCCCTGCCCCCAGTGCCAGCAAAAACCGCGGCAGCCGCAGTTCGAACCAGACGCGGTGGCCGAGACTGTGCGCGTCGAA
>CAZYEW010000090.1:2706-6309 GCA_964646705.1 uncultured Sulfurimonas sp. | reverse complement strand
CGTGCGAACGCGAGGTCGTGGGTGACGACAAGGCGGAGGTGCGCAGACGGCAATGCGGCAAGCGCACGGAAAAACCGGTATTGATGATACGGATCGAGGTTGGCGGTGGGCTCGTCGAAACAGAGCATGCGGCTGCGCTGCATCAGCGCCTGGGCGATGAGCAGCAGCTGACGCTGGCCCGAACTCAACGCCGAAAGCGGCTTGTCGGGCTCGATCCCGTCGGCTTCGAGCCGCTGCAGGGCTTCGCGGCGGGTGTCGGCGTCGATACGCCCGAACGTTTCGAGATGCGGGTAGCGCCCCAGCAGCACGAAATCGAGTGCGCTCACGTAGGGGTCGTGGCTGAGCAGTTCGGTGGGAATGTAGGTGACGATACGTGCCCGTTCGCGCGGCGTGTAATCCGTCAGGGGCCTGCCAAGCAGCGTGACGTCGCCGTGAAACGGCAGCAGGCCGCTCAGCGCTTTGAGCAGGGTGCTTTTGCCGATACCGTTGGCACCGAGGATACAGAGGTTCCCGTCGGCTTCGAAGGTGATGTTTCTGAGCACGGGAACGTCGTAGCCGCACGAAAGATTGCGAACACGGATCATTGCAGGGCTTCGCACAGGGTCGTGATCGTCCGGTCGATGCGCGGTCCGGGGATCAGCAGGTAATCGCTTTGCAGCAGCCTGATACGCCCGTGTTTCGCGGCATCGATCGGCAATGCCTGCCACTGCCGCCGGACGGTGAGGGCATCGAACCGGTCTTTGGGGCCGAAGAGGATCAGTACCTGCTGGGGGTTGGCGGCGATGATGGCTTCGGGGCCGAGGACGGGCTGTACCGCCGTCGCACCGGCCAGGGCGTTTTGCGCACCGCACAGATGCAGGATTTCGTCGAAAAACAGTGACGGCCCGGCGGCGTAGACGCCGCGGCCGAGTCCGCCGCTGCTGCCGAAAACGATCAGGACCTTTTGAGGGGTCGTAAGTTTCGGCACGTGCGCCGCGGCGTTTTCGATCGCCGCGATGCGTTGCCTTGCCTGCGCGCTTTTGCCGAGCCGCTTCCCGAGCGTGCGCAGGGCCGTTTCGATGTCGGCAATGTGACCGAGCCGCAGCGCGACGGTATCGACGCCGAAACGTTCGAGCGTATGCAGAAGGCTGCGCTGGTAGTCCATGCCGACGACAAGTGTCGGACGGTACGCAAGCACGGTTTCGGGGGCGATCGCGAAATAGCCGCCGACGGAAGGGCGCGATGCGAGCTGCGGCGGATAGAGGGTGTAGTCGCTGACGGCGACGATAGCGTCGGCCATGCCCAGTGCCGCGACCATTTCGGCCGCGGCGGGAGCGAGCGTTACGATGCGCTCGGCTGCACCAAGCTGCAAAACGAGCAGCAGTATCGCTACGATCCGTCGCATCGGCGCTCCTTGTATGTCGGTGCGGTCATCATATCGTATTCTATCACGCCGCCGCAGGGAATCGGCTGCGTAAACGCCGTTTCAAGATCGATACCGAGGGTCAGATGTTTCAACATCCGGATCACGCCCGCATGGGTGACGATCAGGATGTCATTGCAGCCGGTTTGCGGCAAATAGGCGTGAAAAAACAGATCGACACGCCGCCTGAATGTCTCGATACGCTCACCGTCGAGCGCATCGACCCACTGGGAAAAGCTGCGGTAGACGAGCGCGTCGCGTGTGACGATTTCGTCGTAGTTCATGCCCTCGTGCCGTCCCCACGATTTTTCGCGCAGCAGTGCGGTGTAGACGGGTTTTACGGGCAATGACGGCAGCAGCGGTTCAAGGGTTTCGCGGCAGCGGCTCAGGTCGGAGCAGTACACGGCGTCGAAAGGTTCGTGCGCGAGGCAGCGTGCGACGGTGCGTGCCTGCCGTTTTCCCGCGTCGCTCAACGGAATATCGACGTGGCCGTTGTATCGGCCGCGGTGCCGCGGGGAGACTTCGCCGTGGCGCACCAGGGTTACGCGCAGCATCGTCCCGCCAGAAGCAGCAGCATGAACAGTTCCGAGGCTTCGATGCAGCAGCCGTACAGATCACCGCTGAAACCGCCGAAACGCCGCATCGCCCACCCTGAAGCCAAGGCGAAAAAAAGTGCGGCCGCACCGAGCAGCGGCAGCAGAGAAAGTGCCGCGGCGATGCCGATGACCGCAAGTGCGGCGACGGCAACGTGCACGAAGCGCGTTTCGGCTTTGGCAAGCGTTCCCATGCCGCTTTTGCGGCGGTAGGGCAGCCAATAAATCAGGACGGTTGCACCGAAGCGCGAAAACGCCAGGACGCCGACAAGCGCCGTGGCCGAGGGCAGTGCGATGAACGCGGCGGCTTTGAGCAGCAAGAACGTCACGGTCGCGATCATGCCCATACCGCCGACATGCGGGTCTTTCATCACCGCGTCGGCACGTTCTTCGGGGACGAAGAGCGCATCGGCGGTGTCGGCGAATCCGTCAAGGTGCAGTGCTCCCGTCAGCAGCACGGAGAGCGCGAAAACACTGACGGCAGCCGTTTCGTGGGGAAGCAGCGTATGCAGCAGCGTCCAGGCGGCGGCCAGCAGGGCGCCGAGCGCCGCACCGACGACGGGGTAGAACATGACCGCATAGCCGTTGATACCGGGGAAAAAGCGATGGACGCGAAACAGCGGCAGCGTGGTGAGCATGGAAAAGGCCAGTGCCAGCGCCGAGGCGATCTGCCGCAGGGTTTTCATTTGATACGCGTCGCGATGCCCGCGATGCAGTGATAGACCGCGTTGCAGCGCAGGGCGATGTGCTGTGAGAGGATACCCGCAAGATCGACGTAGCGGCGGCTTGCCGCGTCGGCAGCGATCACGCCGCTGCCGACGTCGTTGTGGACGAAGACGACGGGGGCGGATTCGCGGCTGCAAACGGCGTCGATTTGTGCGAAAATCTCTGTTTCGCCGCGGCCGTGGTAGAGCATGTTGTTCAGCCACATCCCGATACATTCGACGAGCACGGGCGCATCGGTGGTGCGTACGGCATCGGCAATATCCAACGGTGCTTCAAGGGTAAAAAACCGCGGATCGCGGCGAGCGCGATGTGCGGCGATGCGACGGCGCATCTCGTCGTCGAACAGTTCCGTCGTCGCCAGGTAGCAGACCGCTCCGTCGGCCGCATCGAGAATATAGCGTTCGGCGGCGGCGGATTTGCCGCTTTTGACCCCGCCGATGAAGAGCGCTTTCATCCGGCTTGCTTCATCAAGCTTTCGACCCGTGCGGTGATTTGCTGTTGCGTCAGGCCGTGGGTGAGTGCGTAGGCGAGTGCTGCACCGGCACCGACGCCCTCTTTGGCTTCGCCTTCATCGTAGCGCCGAAGCACGGGAATGGTAGCGTCTTTGTACGAAAAGTCGGCGTACAGTGCCTGCGGGCGAAACGACAGCGCGGCAAGGAGTGCGGCAATATCGGAGGCACCGTCGCGGGCGATCCAGCGGGTCGTGCACAGCGTGAGACGGTCGGGATCGAACGCGATCCTTTGCCGTGCGGCGAGCGTGTCGGCGATGAGCAGTGCCGCGGCCATCTGGGTGCCGCCGCCGAGCACGACGGGAAAACGGCGCGAGGCTTCGAGGAGAAAGCCGGCTGTAAAAAGCAGGGTGTTGTCCGCCGTATGCCCCAG
>CAZYEW010000090.1:0-2606 GCA_964646705.1 uncultured Sulfurimonas sp. | reverse complement strand
TGCGGTGCCGAGGCCGTGCCAAGATCGAGAATGCCGATGCGCGCGAACGGATGCAGCTCGTGTACGGCCCGCGTCAGCAGTCCCGGGGTCGGAATGCCGGAGGCCGTTTCGGCCAGATCGTCGAGGCTGTAGACGCGCCCCGTTGCGAGAAATTCGGCATCGAGCGTCGGTGTAAGCGGAATTTTTCCGGGGATGCCGGCCTGGGTGAGTCCGGGAATCTCGCAGGTTCGCGTCACCGATGCCGCCAGCAGAAAATCGGCTCTGCCTGCGGGAAGTGCGGCCGGAGTTCCGTCGTAGAGCGAGCGGACCATCAGAATTTGAGTTTCGCGCCTGCGTAGGCCGTCGTCGTGAAATTGACCGGATAGACGGCGTCGTCTTGTACCCACAGGGCGTTGGGGCGGTTGAACAGGTTGCTGACGCGGGCGAAAAGCTCGTAGGTTTTTCGGGCGTAGGTGAACGAGACGTCGGTGCTGTTGTAGGCTTCCTGCTTTTGGCTTGCATCGTTGGAAAAGTCGTTCAGCGCATAGGTTTCGCTGCGGTACGTATGCGAGAGAATGAACGTCGTCGTTTCCGTCGGCGTGAGCGTCAGGGCGGCTTTGACGGTGTGCGGGCTGACGCCGGGCAGGTCGTTGCCGCCGTAATCTTCTCCGTTTTCCTTTTCTTCGTCGATGACGGCCTGTACGTAGGTATAGTTGAGTGAAAGCGCGAGTTTTTCGTTGACCTGCCAGCGGTCGTAGAGGTCGATACCCCACTTGTGCGAGCTGTCGATATTCGTGTTCTTCGACGCGATGTAGGCCGGGTCGCTGTAATAGTAGATTTCGTTTTTGAGTGCGGCGTAGTAGGCCGAGACTTTCAGCCGGTTGGCGGCGGTAAGTGCGGTGTAGCCGACCGTTACCGTATCGGAGGTCATCGGGTCGATAAAGCCGTTGAACGTGACGTGACCGCTGAAATCTTTGTTGAAAAACCGGTCGAGATCGGGTGCCTGGTAGGCGTGGGCGTAGCTGACGAAGAGCGAACGTGCCGCGTCGATACGGTAGCTGTAGCCGGCCTCGATGCCGCTGAGCGTATGCGAATCGTCGAGCGAATTGTTCGCGTCGCTGTAGTCGTAGCCGACCGTTTCGTAGCGGTAGCCGGCTTTGACGGTGTGTGCGCCGAAACGGTACTGTGCCAGCGCGAAGGCTGCGGTGTTTTTCTTGGTCGTTTCGTTGGCGATGGCATAGGCCGTTGCGCCGCTGTCGCGTTCGCCGTCGAAAAAGGAGCCGCCAAGATGCATCGAAAATCCGTCGCGTTGGTAATCGACGGTGCCTTTAAGCGACTGATAGTCGTACGTATAGACGCTGCCGTAGGTCAGATAGTTCGATTTTTTCTTTTCGATGGAGGCATCGAGATTGAACGACCAGTGCGGCGTGAGGTCGTAGGTCAGCCCCGCGGTGTAGGCGTCGCTGTCGTATTTTTGGCGCACGGGTGCGGGGCCGTAGCCGTATCCCGATCCGGGCTGGGCGGGATTGGCGTGGTATTCGGCTTCGGTCATCGGACCGCCGTAGGTGGCGTCGGTACGGCTGAGCATCGCACCCAGACGCAGTTCGAGTGCATCCGTCGGCGTGACCGCAAGTGTGAACGTGCCGTTGGCAAGCTTTTGTTCGTCACGGTTTTGTGCGGCATCGACGTGGCGGGTGCCGGCGGTATGCCATGTTTCGCCCGAAGCCGAAAGACGCATTGAATCGTCGCCGTAGCCCAGCCGAAAGGCCCCGTCATAGGTGTTGTAGGGACCGCCGTAAAACGACAGGGACGACCCGCTGCCGCTTTTGGTGACGATGTTGATCGCTCCGGCGTTGGCGCCGTCGCCGGCGGTGACGATGCCGCTGCCTTTGACGATTTCGAGGCGTTCGATATCCGAAGGTGCGATGGAGCTGAGCAGCTGCGGCACCATATCGACGTTGTTCAGACGGCGGCCGTCGACGGTGACGACGATATTCTGGTAGCCGTTTTCAAGGCCGTAGCCGTGCAGGTCGATTTTCTGCGCGATAGGATTGCCGTAGGCGGGCATGGAAAACACCGAGGTTTGCTGATCGAGAAAATCGTAGAGGTTTTGCACATGGGCCTTTTCGATCTGCTCGGCCGTATAGACCTCGACGGCTTCGGGCGCGTCGAGCTCGCTGTTTTGCAGCGGGTCGGAGACGACGGTCAGCGGCTCAAGCGTCACGTGCTGCGCCAAAAGCGCCGAGGCCAGTGCGGCGACGGAAAACGGGTAACGTAGGGTATTCATAGGTGTCCTTTGGTGGTGAAATGAAGGAAAAAAGCGGGAGAAAAAAACGAAAAAGAGGAAGCGTCGAAGAAGCGTTTCGTACCGGAGGCTCCCTCCGCGGTTTCGGAAACGGCACAGCCCGCAAGCAGCGCTTCGAGCGGCTCGTCTTCGGGCGTTTCTTCGGCGTCGTCAGGGCAAAGCGCGAAGCGCCGCGCGACGGTCCGCGACGTGTTTGCCGCGAGCACGGGTGCGACGGCATGCGCACAGATCGCGGCAAGCGTGAAGTAGGTTTTGCCGAAGCCTTTGGGGCTGCGCATACGCGTCCTTTCCGTTTTTTGGGCGAATTATAGCATTACGGCAG
>CAZYEW010000089.1:5475-7750 GCA_964646705.1 uncultured Sulfurimonas sp. | reverse complement strand
ATCCTGTTCGATTACCTCTTTGAAACGCCCGAAATAGACGGCTTGCAGGTCAGACAGGTTCATGGCGATATCGTTGATGCGCACCGCATCGCCGCCGACGGTGCCGATTTTTTTGCAGGCAAGTTCTCCCGCCATCGCTTCGAACGCTTCGGCGTTTTCGGGCGCAACCTCGACGACGGCACGGCTTTGCGATTCGCTAAAAAGGTCGCGCGGATCGTCCAGGGCGACCTCGACGTCGCATCCCAGGCCGCTGACCGCCGCCATCTTGCCCAGTGCGACGGCGATACCGCCGCTGCTGAGGTCTTTGGCGCAGGCGAGCAGCCCTTGCTTGTTCGCTTCGATGACCAGATCCCACAACGCCAGCTCGGCCGCGTAGTCGATGGCCGGCATCGTCCCCGCAACCGTATCGTACAGCTCTTTCATATAGAGCGACCCGCCGAATTCGTGCTTCGTTTCGCCGACGAGGTACAGCAGATTTCCCGTTTTGCCGAACGACGAAAGCAGCACCCGCTCCTGGTCGTCGTTCACGCCGACCGTCGCGATCGCCGGCGTCGGAAAGACCGAAACGCCGTCGGTTTCGTTGTAGAGCGAAACGTTGCCGCCGATCACGGGGGTATTTAGCGCGGCACACGCTTCTTTGATCCCTTCGCACCCCTGCGCGAACTGCCACATCACTTCGGGGTTTTCGGGATTGCCGTAGTTGAGGCAGTCGGTGACCGCCAGCGGACGCGCCCCGCTCATGGCGACGTTGCGTCCGGCCTCGACGACCGCCGCCGCCGCGCCGCCGCGCGGATCGACGTAGCAGTAGCGCACGTTGCAGTCCGAACTCATCGCCAGCGCACGGCCGTTTTCTTTGACCCGAATGACCGAGGCGTCGAGCATGCCGCCGTTTTTGACCGTATTGGTCTGCACCATCGAATCGTACTGCTCGTACACCCACGCCTTGTCGGCGACCTCCATCGAGCCCATCAGCGTCTCGAAGGCATGCTGGTTGGTCACCGGCGCGAAATCGTCGATATCGACGTCCGCGATCGCGTCGAGGTATTCGGGACGTTTGGTCGGGCGGTCGAGCACGGGCGCTTCTTCGGAAACGGGGTCGACGGGAATGTCCGCGCATTTCTCCCCGTGCCAGAACAGTTCCATACGTCCCGTGTCGGTGACTTCGCCGATAACGGCCGCATCGAGCTCCCATTTTTCGAAAATGTCGATAATCGCCTGTTCGCTGCCCTTTTTCGCACAGATGAGCATGCGCTCTTGCGATTCGGAAAGCATGAACTCGTAAGGCTGCATCCCCTCTTCGCGGGCGGGAACCTTGTCGAGGTGCATGATCATCCCCGAACCCGAACGCCCCGCCATCTCGAACGAACTCGACGTCAGGCCCGCCGCGCCCATATCTTGAATCCCGATGACGTGATCGGTCTTGAACAGCTCGAGGCACGCTTCGAGCAGCAGTTTTTCGGTGAACGGATCGCCCACCTGCACCGTCGGCCGCAGGCTTTTGGACGCTTCGGTGAAGCTGTCGCTGCTCATCACCGCACCGCCGAGACCGTCGCGCCCCGTCTTGGACCCGACGTAGATGACCGGGTTGCCCACGCCTTCGGCTTTGCCGTAAAAAATTTCGTCGGATTTGGCGACGCCGAGGTTGAACGCGTTGACGAGGATATTGCCGTTGTAGCATGCGTCGAAACTGATTTCGCCGCCGACCGTCGGCACACCCATGCAGTTGCCGTAGCCGCCGATCCCTTCGACGACGCCGCGCACCAGATAGCGCTGATGGCGGCCGATATCGTCATCGCCGGTCACTTTTCCGAAACGCAGGGCGTTGAGGCTGGCGACGGGGCGCGCACCCATCGTGAAAACGTCGCGCATGATCCCGCCCACGCCCGTCGCCGCTCCCTGATAAGGCTCGATGAACGACGGGTGGTTGTGGCTTTCCATTTTGAAGACGGCGGCATAACCGTCGCCGATATCGATGACGCCGGCATTTTCGCCCGGCCCCTGAATGACCCACGGCGCTTCGGTAGGGAACCCGCGCAGGTATTTTTTGGACGATTTGTAGCTGCAGTGCTCCGACCACATCGCCGAAAAGATTCCGAGTTCCACCAGGTTGGGTTCGCGCCCGAGTATCTCTTTGATATGGGCGTAGTCGAGTTTGGAAAGCTTGTGCTGTGCCAGAAGTTCGTCGATATTTTCGAGGGGCTGATCCACCGCGTATCCTTGCTGTTTTTCTATGAATGCGGATTATACCAAAGGGGGCTTGAAGGTGCGATGACGC
>CAZYEW010000089.1:0-5375 GCA_964646705.1 uncultured Sulfurimonas sp. | reverse complement strand
CCCGAAATCCTCTTCCGTGCGAATATGCTTTTTCAGCGAGAACACCGGAATGTACTCGATGGAAACGACTTCGTAGGTTTTCGTGCCGCCGGGCAGGCGAATCGTGAATTCGTCACCCGCTTCTTTTCCCATCATCGCCCGCGCAAGCGGGGCATGCACGGAAATCAGCCCGTGTTCGGGTTCGCTCTCCAGCACGCCGCAGATCGTGTAGCGTGCTTCGTCGCCCTCGGCCGTCTCGAGCGTCACCGTCGCACCGAAATGCACCCGGTCGTGGTCAAGCGTCGCCGGATCGATCATCCGCGCCTTTTCGATCAGGCCGTTGAGGTAAAAAAGCCGCTTGTCGATATGGCGCAGCTTCTCTTTGGCCGCGTGGTATTCGGCGTTTTCGCTGCGGTCGCCCAGCTCGGCGGCAGCCTGTTTTTCGCGCGTCACTCTGGGCTTTTCGACCTCTTTGAGGTACTTGAATTCCCGCACCAGCAGGTCATAGCCTTCGGGCGTGAACGGTTCGGCTTTCATCGTCTACTTGTCGAAACCGATAATATAATAGGTCTGTTTGCCCTCGACCTTTTGAAGGCCGATCTTGTATTTTTCACCGAAATGTTCGATCGCTTCGAGGGCTTCGGTCTTGCGCTCTTCACTGGGTGCTTCGACTTTGATTTTGAAGTAATCGTTGGAATTGGACAGCGCCACGTAGCTTTCGTCCACCTTGAGCCGTTCGTGCAGATCCAGAATGTGTTTTTGAATCTTGTCGTAGCCTTTGGTGTTGGCCTCGATCCGGCCGATCTGTTCGATCAGTTTGTCGTTGGGGCTGTAGCCCAGCTGCTTCAGTACCGCTTCGCTGTCGAGAAATTGCAAATTCATACTCCTTATACATTCGTTGGCATTGGCCGCAAATTCTAACATATCTTACGCCGTTTCGCTATAATCGCTTGCAAAAAAGGCTGTTATGAAATCTTTGCTTGTCCGCCTTACCCTCGGCCTCGACGAACGCGACATGACCGACGAAGAGCGTACGTACGTGCAGTCGTGGCGCGAAAAAGGGTTCGTCGTTTGCGAAAACGGACGCTGCCGGCTGCCCTCGCAATACCGCGCCGGTACCGTCGCGATGCATCAAAAAGGCAACGGCGCATGGCTTCAGGTCCTCGGAACCGACGTGCGCGATATCTTTCTCGACGAAGCCGATCTCAACGGCGCCGAAGAAGGCGATCTCGTGATTGCACGCCGCCGTCTCGGACGGCGCGGGACGCCCGGCAGCGTCGTGGCAATCGTCGGACGCGCCGAAAGCTATTCGGTCGCCTACGTCAAACGCCAAAACGGTGTACCGTCGCTCGTCGACATTCGCACGGGACATCCCGCCGGCGTCGAAATCGCTCCCGACGAACTCGCCCGCTTCGGCGAAGGCAGCGTCTTTCAGATCGACAACCGAAACCGCCGCATCGCCCAGACGCTCGGAAAGCTCGACGATCCGTTCGTCGACGAAAAAATCGTACTGGCGATGTACAACAAACACGACGCGTTCGACGCAACGGTCGAAGCGGCCGCCCGCGCTTTCGACCCCGTCGTGCATGCCGAAGATTTTCCCGACCGCACCGATCTGCGGCATCTGCCGTTTTGCACCATCGACCCCGTCACCGCCAAAGACTTCGACGACGCCGTCTGCTACCTGCCCGATACGCATACCCTCTACGTCGCCATCGCCGACGTCAGCCACTACGTGACGCCCTTTGGCCCCATCGACGCCGAAGCGATCTACCGCGGTTTTTCGATCTACCTGCCGCACCGTTCCATTCCGATGCTGCCGCGCGCGCTCTCCGAAACGCTGTGTTCGCTCCAACCCGAAAAAGACCGCCTGGCCTACGTCTTCAAACTGGTGCTCGACCCGACCGATTTCAGTGTCGCCGAAACCGAACTTTTCGAAGCGGTGATTCATTCGCGCCGCCGCTTCACCTACGAAGAGGTCGATGCCTTTTTCGAAGGCCGTTTCACCCCGCGAAGCAGCGGCGAACAAGCCGTCTGTGCCTACCTCCCCGCCCTGCGCGAACTGACCGACGCCCTGCGCGAAAAACGCCTTGAAACAGGCTTCGACTTTCGCTCCGAAGAGCTGGAAATGGAACTCGACGACCGCCAGAACATCGTTGCGACCCGCGTCGCCGAAGAGACCCCGTCGCACGCGCTGATCGAAGACTGTATGCTGCTGGCGAACAAAGCCGCCGCGTCGATGTTCGAACGCGGCATTTTCCGGATCCACGAACCGCCCTCCCCGGCGAAACTGCAAAGCCTCTTCGCCGAGCTCGCCGGCATCGGTATTTTCGTCGAACAGCAAGAGAGCCTCAAAGCAACCATTTCGGCGATTCGCGAAGCCGCCCGTGCCCGCGGGCTTGAACACGAAGTCGATACGCTGATTATCCGTGCCCAGCAGCGGGCGCGCTACGCCCCCGACAACGTCGGGCATTTCGGCCTCGGTTTCGAGCGCTACACCCATTTTACCTCGCCGATTCGCCGCTATTCCGACCTCGTCGTGCACCGCCTGCTCAAAGCGATCCAGGCCGGAGACACCGAAGAAGGCTCGTATGTGCTGCGCAACATCGACGCGCTGTGTTACGCCGTCAGCGACAAAGAACGCGAAGCCGCCGACATCGAACTGCGCTTTATGGACCGCAAATTCGCACGCTGGGCGAACGAACGGCTCGGGCAAAGCGTCAGCGCACGGATCCGCAGTACCGATCCCGAACTGCGCGGCGAATCGTTCTCGCCGCTGCGCGGCGTACCGATGAAAATCACCGCCTCCGAGGCGCTGCTCCTCTTCGACGACATCGAAGCGCGCCTCGAAACGGCCGACCTCGCCACCGCCGCCGTCACGGCGACGGCCCTGAAACTGCTCGAACGCCACGCGGCCGCCGGAGACGACCGATGAAACGCCACGAACTCGATGCGGCCGTCGGCAGGGGCAATCCGCCCGCCGCCGTGATGCTCTACGGCGAAAGCCATTTTCTGATCGAGCGCTACGTGCGGCTGCTCAGCCGCGTCGAAGACGCGAACATTTTGACGTTTTATTTCAACGAATACGACTTCTCGGCCGCCAAAGCGCATCTGTCGCAGGGGTCGCTCTTCGGAGGCCGCAACGTACTGGTCGTCAAAAGCGAAAAGAAACTGCCCAAAAACGAACTGCTCGCACTGCTTGAAACCGTCAAAAAAACACCGGGCAACGTCTTTGTCTACGCCTATTACGGCAGCGATTTCAAACGCGCCGCTACCGCCGCCTTCACCGCCAAAAGCGGGGGCGTCGCCGTCAGGCTCTTTGCGCCTTTTCCCAACGAGGCCCGCCAAATCGTACTTAGCGAAGCCCGCGAACGCGGCATCGACCTCGATCCGCACGCCGCGGCCCATCTGCTCGAAAGCCAAAACGGCGACCTCGGCCTTGCCGTGAACGAACTGGGCAAACTTTCGCTCGTTCCCGGCCGTATCGGTATCAAGGAAATCGACGAACTCGTTTTCGGCATCGCCGAAGTCAAAGTCGACCAGCTGATCGACGCCCTGCTGCAAAAACAGGATTTTCTGCCGCTGCTGCACCGCCTGCTCGAAAGCGGCGAAGACGAAATCAGGCTGCTCACCTCCTTGCAAAACCATGTGGCGCAGCTGTACCTTTTTTACCTGTCGATTCGGCTGCACGGCAAAGCCGATTCCGCCGCCATTCTCGGCTACCGCCTGCCTCCGAAAATCGAGCAGGCCCGCCAGCAGCAGTGCCTTCGGCTCCAGCAGCACCACTACACCCGGCTGCTGACTTTGCTGTGCGAAACCGAACTGCAGATGAAATCTTCCGGCGCCGCCGAAAAGAACGCCTTGCTTATCGCCGCGTTACTGAACGTACAGCGGCTGCTCTGAAATCGTGCCGGCCGGCACCTTTGCATTTTTTTGTATCTTTTCTTAAGCAACTTTCAGCTATCATTGCGCGTTCCTTACTCTTTGTGCTTTGAACACAACGAAGCATGTAACACGCGTAGTACACGCAGAGCCATAAGGGATGAAACCATAAGGAGAAATACTCTACATGAGACATTACGAAAACCTTGTCATCGTCAAACCGACGCTGACCCAAGAAGAGATTCAAAACAGCATCGCCGCGATCGAAGACGTGATCACGTCCAACGGCGGCGAAATCGCCGCACGCGATGCGATGGGCATGCGCCGCCTGGCCTATGCCATCGACAAAAACCCCCGCGGCTACTACCATGTGGTTTATTACACGGTCAACCCCTCGGCCATCGCCGAAATCGAACGCCGTTTCCGTATCAACGAAGACCTGCTGCGCTTCATGACCGTCAAATACGAGTCCAAGCGCGAAGTCAAGGCGTGGAACGACCTCGTTGCCAAAGCCAAAGCGGCTCCGGCGAAAACGGAAGAAAAAGCACCCGAAGCAGCGGCTGAAGCCCCTGCCGAAGAAGCTCCGGCGGCCGAAGAAGCACCGGCTCAAAACGCGGAAGAAACCACCGCGTCGTAAATCCCGAGGGAGGGTCCCATGTTCAACAAAGTCATCCTGGTCGGCAACCTGACCCGCGACATCGAACTTCGCTATTCGCAAAGCGGCATGGCGATCGCCAAAACCGGCATCGCCACGAACCGCCGCTACAAAAAGCAAAGCGGTGAGCAGGTCGACGAAACGATGTTCATCGACATCACTTTTTTCAACCGCAGTGCGGAAATCGCCAACCAGTACCTCCGCAAAGGCAGCAAAGTCCTTGTCGAAGGGCGGCTTCAGCTGGAACAGTGGACCGACCAAAACGGGCAGAAACGCTCGAAACACTCGATCATCGTCGAAACGATGCAGATGCTCGACTCGCGTGCGGACGCACAGCAGCAAGGGCAGTACGGTGCACCGCAGGGCGGCGGCTACAACGCCCCTGCTCAAAACGCAGGAGGCTACGGCCAGCCGCAGCAGGGCTATACGCCCCCTCCGGCTCAAGAATACGGCCAACCGCAGCAGCCCAATGCACAGCAGGGTTTCACGACCCCCACGCCGCAGCCGGCTCCGCAGCCTAATACGGGCGGGGAAAATCTTCCCGAAATCGACATCGACGAAGACGAAATACCATTTTAGAAGGACAACCCATGGCAGAAAAACGCAAATATAAAAAACGTTATTGTAAATACTGTGAAGCGAAAGTCGAGTTCATCGACTACAAAGACGCTTCGAGCCTCAAGCACTCGCTTTCCGAGCGCTACAAAATCATGCCGCGCCGCCTGACGGGCAACTGCAAACGCCACCAGGACATGGTCGCCTCGGCCATCAAACGTGCACGCGCCGCAGCGATTATCCCCTACACGATTTCTCGCAAAGAAGTCGTCGTCAACCCGTTCGAAATCATCAAGTAAGCCTT
>CAZYEW010000088.1:0-7873 GCA_964646705.1 uncultured Sulfurimonas sp. | reverse complement strand
GAAATAGCCGTTCCCCTGCACGTAAGAGATTCCGGCACGCCCGCCGTAGGTTTCGTAGTCGTCGTAATCGCCGCTGATGAACGTATGGCGTGCGAATCCGCCGAGGTAGGGGCGAAGGTTCCGGCGCACGGGCACGTAATAGGTTACGGGCACGTCGATTTCGTTGATGCTCGGATCGCCGCCGAGCCAGCCGCGGTACCCCAGGCCGACGGAGAGGCCGTTGAGGGCGAAATAGTTCGCGCTTAGCCCGACGATGGTATAGCTGCTGCCGTAGCCGCTGCCCGCACCGACGGTGAAGGCGACGTTTTTGCGGCCGCTGTCGAAGACGCCGGCGTGCAGCGCCGCAGCGGCAAGCGCGGCGAAAAGAAGAGGTTTTCTCATGATGGATCCTTTAAAACAGAAGTGAGTCGTCGGTTTCGGGTGCCGCGGGTTCGGGCGGCAGCGGCGACTGTTTGGTGAAATATTCGGTCTTGCCGACGTGTTTGGCGACGCCGACGCCCTTGGGCATTTCAAAATGGCGCGGCACCTGCGGATAGAGGCGAATCAGCTGCCGGTAGTATTCGCGAAACGCCGGGGCGGCGGCGCGGCCGCCGGTTTCGCCGCGGCGCATCGGCGTGTTGTCGTCGTTGCCGAACCATACGACGGTTTCGACGCTGGGCGAATAGCCGGCGAACCAGGCATCGATCGATTTGTTGGTCGTACCGGTTTTGCCGGCGACTTCGATCCCGCGTACGGCGGCGTTGCGGCCGGTGCCGCGCTTGACGACGTCGCGAAGGACGGTGGTCATCAGGTAGGTCTGCTGCGGGGAAGTGATGACGGTATGCTTCGGTTCGGCCTCCCATGTGTTGCGGCGATTGCGCAGGGATTTGATGAGGTAGGGCTGCGTCTGCACGCCCTGCGCGGCGAACGAGGTGTAGTAGCCTGCCAGTTCGAGCGGCGAGAGGGTGATGCTGCCCAGCGCGAGCGAAAGATCGTGCGAAAGGTTTTTGAACCCGTAACGTTTGAGCTCGTGGAGTATCCGTGAAAGTCCGATGTCGGTGACGAGGTTGATGGTGGCGAGGTTGCGCGAGTGCACCAGTGCGTCGCGCAGAGTGATAAGCCCTTTGTAGTCGCGCTCGTAGTTTTTCGGTTTCCATTTTTTGCCCGATGCGTTTTTGTCGTCGTAGTTGTAGGTGCGGGCGATGTCGACGAGTTCGGAAGCCGTCGAATAGCCCAGGTCGAGCGCCGTTTGGAAAATGAAGGGTTTGAAGGCCGAACCGGGCTGGCGTTTGGCTTGGGTGGCCCGGTTGAAGGCGCTTTTGGCGTAATCGACGCCGCCGACGAGGGCGAGCACCTCGCCGCTTTTTGGGTCGAGGCTGACCAGTGCACCGTTGAGCCGTGCGATGCGCGAGGCGTTGTGCTCGCGCGTCATGGTTCGTTTCACGATGCCGTCGTAGGCGTATTTGAGTGCCTTGCGCGCGGCTTCTTGCAAGCGGATATCGATAGTGGTTTCGATGGTGTAGCCGCCCGTACGCACGTCGGGGTAAAGTTTGGCGGCACGTCGCAAGACGGCATCGACGACATAAGGTGCGCGGTTTTGCGTCAGGGTGTCGTTGTAGACTTTCGGGCGCTCTTTGAGGGCGGCGTCGTAGGTGCCTTCGTCGATCCAGCCGAGCACGTGCATCCGTTCGATCACGCGGTTGGCGCGGCCGAGGGCGAGGTCGTAGTTGCGTGTAGGCGCGTAAAACGACGGTGCTTTGGGGAGCCCCACGAGGATCGCCGTCTCTTTGAGGGTCAAGCGGTCCAGCGGTTTGTGAAAATAGCCTTGCGCGGCGGTTTTGACGCCGTAGTAGCCGTGCCCCAGATAGATGGCGTTGAGGTAGCGTTCGAGAATCTGTTCTTTGCTCAGTTCGGTTTCGAGTTTGATCGAAAAAATCAGCTCTTTGATCTTGCGGGAAAATTTCTTTTCACGGGTGAGCAGGGTGTTTTTGACGAGCTGCTGGGTGATGGTGCTCGCACCTTCGACGAGCCTGCCGGCCTTGATGTCTTTGACGATCGCGCGGAAGATCGCGTCGACGTTGACGCCGTTGTGCTCGAAAAAGGTCGTGTCCTCGATGGCGAGCAGCGCTTCGATCATCTGCGGAGGGATCTCGTCGAAGGCGGCGTAGGCGCGGTTTTCTTTGTCGAAAATATTGGCGATCTTTTCGCCGTTGCGGTCGTAGACGTAGGTGGTGAGTTCGGGACGGTAGTCGACGAGTTTTTCGGTTTCGTGCCCGTACATCGCGACGAAGTAGCCGACGAAGCCGACGACGGCCAGAATCCCGATGACGAACAGCGTAAGCAGTGCGCGCTTCATCGGCGAAACTCCCGCGCGGCGAAACTGGCTTCGACGAGGGTACGGGTATAGGTACTTTTTGGATGTTTCATCACGGTTTGCATCGCTCCTTTTTCTACCACTTTTCCTTGTTTGATTACGCATACGTCGCGGCACAGCGCCTTGGCCGAGACGATATCGTGGGTGACGAACAGCATCGAAAACCCTTGTTCTTCGCGCAGCCGGTCCAGCAGCGCGATAATGACGCGGCGGGTTTCGGGATCGAGCGCGGTCGTCGGCTCGTCGAGCAGCAGCAGCCGGGGCGCATGACTGAGTGCGATGGCGATGACGACGCGCTGCAGCTGTCCGCCAGAGAGTTCGGGCGGAAAGCGCCGCATCAGGGCCGCATCGAGGCCGACTCGGTCGAAGAGTTCCGCGATCGCCGCTTCGTCGGCTGCGTCGAAATGCGCCGCGATGCGCGTCAGCGGCGAGAGGGCGGTGAAAGGGTTCTGCGGGACGAAGGCCACCGTTTCGCCGCGCCGCAGCGCAAAAGGGCTTTCGGTATCGAGCCGGCAGCGCATGCCTTCGGGCAGCATGCCCAGCAGCGCTTTGAGGGTCAGGCTCTTGCCGCTGCCGCTTTGGCCCACGAGCGCGGTCGCGCCGGTGATGTCGAAGGCGATATCGACGAGGGTGCGGCCGTTGTGCTCGATATGCAGGCGTTTGATTCGAATCATGGCTATTATTGTAGCGCTTTTATCTGACGGCAGGCCGTATCGAGGGTCTCGGGATCGACCGAAGTGCGGCCGATCAGCCGAATGATCGCGCGTTCGACGGTCGGCTGCCGGATCGCGCCGACGAGGATACCGTCTGCCAGCAGTGCCTGCTGGATCCGAACGGCTTCACGATTTCCGCCGACGGCAATGGGAGCGATCAGGCCGTCCATCGCGATGTCGAAATGCGACGCGACGATCTGCCGGCGCTGTGCGATCTCCGTCTTCAGTGCCTCCGCGTGAGAGAGGATATAGTCCAGCGAGGCATGGGAGAGTGCCGTATCGAAGAGCGAAGGCGCGGTGGCGTAGATCACGGGTTTGGCGCGGTTGACGAGGTAGTCGACGAGGTGCTGCGAGGCCAGAACGTACGCGCCGAAACTGCCGTAGGCCTTGCCCAGCGTCCCCATTTTGAGATGGCGCGCGGAAGGGGTGATGCCGAAATGGTCGAAAACGCCGAGCAGCCGTTCGCCCACGACACCGCTGCTGTGGGCTTCGTCGACGATGAGCAGGGCATCGTAACGTTCGGCAAGATCGAAGATTTCGGGTGCCATCAGGTCGCCGTCCATCGAATAGATCCCCTCGACGGCGACGATACGGCGCCGGGCACCGGAGGCGGCGGCCAGCCGGCGTTCGAGATCGGCGGCGTCGTTGTGGGCGAAGGTCGAAACCCCGCCTTCGAGCAGGCGTGCGGCGAGCATTCCGCTGGCATGGTATTTTTCGTCGAGGATCAGTGCGTCGCCTTTGCGCACCAGCGCTTCGATCATCGCGATGTTGGCGTTGAAGCCGCTGCCCATGACGATAGCCGCTTCGAAACCGTTGGCACGGCACAGTTCCTGTTCGAAATCGCGGTGAATCGGATGGTAGCCGTTGACGAGCATCGACGCCTTGGGCGCATGCGATTTTTCGCGTCCGAGCCGTTCGCAGGCCGCTTCGAAAAGCGCACGGTTTTCGGCAAGGCCGAGGTAGTCGTTCGAGGCAAGGTCGACGACGGTGTCGGAAAAGATACGGCGTTCGCGGTAGCGGCCGGCGCGTTCGAGGGCGGCGAGCTCCCCGGCGTAAGGGGTCACGGGCGCTTCGGTCATCGCATAAAGGCCCGGAGGACTTCGACGTTGAGTCCCCGTGCCGTGCTCTCGTTGCCGCGGACGTCGCGAATGTAGGGTTTGCAAAAACCTTCGACCATGCACGCACCGGCCTTGCCGCGCCACTGTCCTGAATCGAGGTAGCGTTCGAGATCGTCGGGATCAAACGGGGCGAAGCGGTAGTCGGTGCTGGAAAGGTCGACGAGCTGCACGCGGTGCGAACGGTAGATCGTACAGGTGACGATCGACGTCGTATGGCCGCTTTGCGTCATCAGAATGTTGCGCGCGTCGTTGACGCAGCGTGCCTTGCGCAGGATGTGCCCCCGTGAAGCGACGACGGTGTCGGCGACGAGCAGCGGCAGGGTTTCGTAGCCAAATTGCGCCACTGCTTTTTCGTATTTGCCGACGGTGGCCTGATAGACGAAACTTTCAGGCGAAGCGGCACGGATGCGCTCTTCGTCGAAATCGACCGGGGACTGCACGAAGTCGATGCCGGCTTCACGCAGCAGCAGGGCACGGCTCGAAGAGGCCGAAGCGAGACGGATTTTGAGAGGTTTTTCCCCGTCCATCGTCAATCTTTATGCGTGCGAATAACGCAGGACCACGCCCAGATAGATCGCGACGGTGCCCAGGACGATATTGACCGGTACCATGTATTTTCCGATCATACCCAGCAGGGGTGCGGCTGCGGCGTAATCACCCGCGTCGATCGCTTTTTGCGCGTTGGCACGCCGCCAAATCATCGCACCGAGATTGAGTGCCATCACCAGCCAGATCGCTTCTTTGACGTGCACCAGCTGATAGGTCGCGTAAGCGGCTTCGTCGATCACGTTGCCCGCGGCATCCACCGCTGCCATCCGAAAGCCCCAGCCAACGGCCATCAGGACGGCGGTCAGGATCAGCACGATGACGAAAGGCGTGACGATGGCGAACAGACGCCCCAGCGCCTGGGCGGTCCGGGCGAGGCGTTCGGGCGGATCGAGGCGCAAAAAGGCGTGGTGCGCGGCGAAACGCATCGCGATCATGCCGCCGACCCAGACGACGGCGCTGAAAACGTGGGCGAAAACGATGATCGCCGTGTGGTCCCAGAAAAACGAGGTCATCCATGCTTTCACGGGGCAAGCTCCTTGGCGACATAGGCCTTGGCCGCTTCGATCGCTTCGGGCAGTTTGGAGGGGTCTTTTCCTCCCGCCTGGGCGAAATCGGGCCGTCCGCCGCCCCCGCCGCCGAGAATCGGCGCGATCTGCTTGATCCAGTCGCCGGCCTTGACCGGGGCGTTCTTGACGCCGGCGGCGATGAGGACCTTGTCGCCTTTGACCTGAAAGAGCATCGCCGCGACGGCGTCGTTGATGTTTTTGAGCTCGTCGATGCGGCTTTTGACGTCGCCGTTCTTGATCGTTTCGACGAAGACTTTGACGCCGCCGATCGTTTCGGCTTCGAGCGATTCTTTGGCGGCGTTTTGGGCCTCTTGCAGTTCGCTTTTGAGGGTTTTGATCTGTTCTTTGAGCCGTTCGATCCCTGCAAGGACGTCACGGTTTTTCACTTCGGCTTCAGCGGTATGCAGCAGGTGCCGCTGCTGTTTGAAGTGGTCGTAGGCCGCCTGCGAGCAGACCGCTTCGATACGGCGCACGCCTGCGCTGACACCGCTCTCTTTGACGATGGCGAAGAGGCCGATTTCTCCGGTGGCGTGCACGTGCGTGCCGCCGCACAGTTCGACCGATGCGTCGCCGAAGCGCACTACGCGCACCCGGTCGCCGTATTTTTCGCCGAACTGCGCTTTCGCTCCGCTGCGTTTGGCTTCGTCGATGGGCATTTCGCGCGTTTCGCCGGCGATGTTGCGGCGAATGACGAAATTGACCCGCTCTTCGACCGCGGCGATCTCTTCGGGGCTGAGGGCTTTGGGATGCGAAAAGTCGAAGCGCAGCCGGTCGGCTTCGACCAGCGAGCCTGCCTGGGAAATATGCTCACCCAGCTCTTCGTACAGTGCGGCGTGCAGCAGGTGGGTCGCCGAGTGGTGGCGGGCGATTTCCGCACGGCTTTCGTCGACGACGGCACGGACGGTCTCGCCGACGGTGAGCGTCTCAACGGCGCGGATGCGCGAAAGATTGAGTCCGAAGAACTTTTTGGTGTCGAGGACTTCGGCTTTGCCTGCAAGCACACCGGTGTCGCCGACCTGCCCGCCGCTTTCGGCGTAAAACGGCGTGCGGTCGAGCAGGACCCAGCCTTCGTGGCGTGCGTGCAGGCTCTCTTCGCGCTCGAAGCCGTCGCTGAGCAGGGCGAGGATTTTCGCGTCGGTTTCGGTGCGGTCGTAGCCGACGAACGTATTTTCGCCGAAGGTTTCGAGCAGGGCTTTGAAATCGCCTTCGACGTGCGCGTCGCCGCTGCCTTTCCAGGCGGCTTTGGCGCGTTCGCGCTGCGCCTGCATCAGCCGCTCGAAGGTTTCGGTATCGAGCGTCAGGCCCTTTTCGCGCAGCATGTCTTCGGTCAGGTCGAGCGGGAAACCGAAGGTGTCGTAGAGTTTGAAGGCCGTTTCGCCGCTGAAGACGGTTTTCGTTTGCTTGAGCTCTTCGTTGAACAAGGCGATGCCGTCTTCGATGGTTTTGAAAAAACGCGCCTCTTCGAGGCGGATCTGCTCTTTGACCGCGGGCGCCTTTTCGCCGAGGTAGGGGTACTGACGGCCCATCAGTTCGACGACGGTATCGACGATGTCGTGCATGAACGGTGCGGTGAAGCCCAGCAGGTAGCCGTGGCGCACCGCACGGCGCAGAATACGGCGCAGTACGTAGCCGCGCCCTTCGTTCGAAAAGTTCACGCCCTGCGCGAGCAAAAAGGTGACGGTACGGATATGGTCGGCGATGACGCGGTAGCTTGCGCCGCTTTCATAGACGTAAGGCTTGCCGATCAGGGTCTCGACGCGGCGAATCAGCGGCATGAAAAGCGACGAATCGTAGTTGCTGAAAACGCCTTCTTTGACCGCGACGACGCGCTCGAGGCCCATTCCGGTGTCGATCGAGGGCTTGGGAAGCGGGGTGAGGTTGCCGGCCTTGTCGCGTTCGTACTGCATGAACACGAGGTTCCAGATTTCCAAAAAGCGGTCGCCGTCGCCGCCGAGGTAGTCTTCGGGGCCGCCGAAGTGCTCGGCACCCTGGTCGATGAAAATTTCCGAGCAGGGGCCGCAGGGGCCGGTGTCGCCCATTTGCCAGAAATTGTCGGCGTCGCCCATGCGGACGATGCGGTCGGCGGCAATATGCTTTTGCCAGATCGCTTCGGCTTCGTCGTCGCTGTCGTGCACGGTGACCCAGAGCTTTTCTTTGGGCAGTTCGAGCACCTCGGTGACGAATTCCCAGGCGTAGGCGATGGCTTCTTCTTTGAAATAGTCGCCGAAGCTGAAATTGCCCAGCATTTCGAAAAAGGTATGGTGGCGGGCGGTATGGCCGACGTTTTCGAGGTCGTTGTGCTTGCCGCCGGCGCGTACGCAGGTCTGGCACGACGTCGCACGCGGGTTTTCGGGCGCGGGCACTTCGCCGGTGAAAATCGACTTGAACGGGACCATGCCGGCATTGTTGAACAGCAGGGTCGGGTCTTCGGGAACCAGCGGCGCGCTGGGAATACGCGCATGGCCTTTGGATTCAAAAAATTTCAGATAGGCTTCACGAACGTCCATGAATATCTCTTTGCGTTGATTCGGGCGCACGGGCACCCTATATGGTGCGCGATTATAGCGTAGGAGA
>CAZYEW010000087.1:0-7905 GCA_964646705.1 uncultured Sulfurimonas sp. | reverse complement strand
TATGCCACGTCGCCGGCGGATATGAAGCTGCGGATGCAGGGGCTGACGGACCGCGTGACGACGAAAGACGGCAGTTCGACGATGAAAAAGGCGGAAAAAACAGAAGAAAAAGAGCAAAAGATATTCGATGACGACGAAATTTTCGAGCTCAAAGGGTAAAACTCAGCGTTTTTTAATAGCCGTTTAAGTAGAATTGCGCCCTATTTTATCCAAAGGACACACCTATGTTAGAAGGTATCGTTAGAGAGAGTACCGGCAAACGTGCGACGAAGGCGCTGCGTCGGGATGGTTATCTGATTGCCAACATTTACGGAAAGGGGCTGGAGAACATTCACGCCGCGTTCAAGATGAACGAGTTCATCCGTACGGTTCGCAACAAAGAGACCCTGGCATTTCCGATCAAGGTCGGTGACAAAGAGATGAACGTCGTCGTTCAGGCGTACGAGTCCCATCCTGTGTCCGGCAACCTGCTGCACGTCGACCTGATGGTCGCGCAGCCCGGCGTCGTTACGCACTACCATGTCCCCGTCGTCGCCGAAGGCAGTCCGATCGGCCTGAAAAACCGCGGGATGCTGTACGTCGCGAAAAAGCGTCTGCGCGTCAAAGGTGCGATCGAGAACGTTCCCGATAAGATCGTCGTCGACGTCGCTCCGCTCGACCTGGGCGATTCGGTACTGATCCGCGACCTTGAAAAAGGCGAAGGCTATCACTTCACCGACGCCGACCGCGTTTCGGTGATGAGCATCATTAAAGCGAAATAATCTTGCTGATCGTCGGACTTGGCAATCCGGGTCCGTCGTACGCGAATACGCGGCACAACGTCGGCTTTATGGTCGCCGACGAACTTCTCAGACGGCATTCCTGCCGCCGTATCGAAAAGGCTTCGTTCGAAGGCGAGCTTTTTCGGTGTGACGACTTCTTCATTCTCAAACCGCTGACGTTCATGAACCTTTCGGGGCGCTCCGTACTGGCCGTGAAAAATTTCTACAAAATCGACGAGGTTCTCGTCGTGCACGATGATTTGGACCTTCCGTTTTGCACGCTGCGTTTCAAACGCGGCGGCGGCCACGGCGGGCACAACGGCCTCAAGTCGGTCGATGCGGCGATCGGCAAGGACTACCTGCGTGTGCGCATGGGGATCGGTCATCCGGGAGACCGCAGCCGCGTATCCGACTACGTGCTGAGTCCGTTCGAGGAAAACGACTGTATGGAAGCGTGGATCGCCAAAGCCGCCGATGCCGTCGAAGCGCTTCGCGATACGCCGTTGGATCGGGTCGCTTCTTTATATACGATCAAACAAATGCCGCTACAATAGCCGTATGTTACTGTTTCGCTACATCGCCTTTCACTATCTGAAATACATCGGCGTCATTTTGTTCGCGCTGGTTTTTTTCATGGTCGGTTTCGATTATATGGATAATGCCGACAAGCTCAAATCGGCGAACCTGATCGTCATTTATCTGGTTTTCAAAGCGTTTTTCGCCATCGACATGATGCTGCCGCTGTCGCTGATTTTCGCGATGATCGCGACGAAAATCATGCTGATTCGCTCCAATGCGCTCGTGGCGTTTTACGCGCTTGGCTACAGCAAAACCGACGTACTGCGGCCTTTCGTCGTCGTGGCGACCGCGATCGTGACGATCTATGTGGCGCTGCACGCGACGCCGTTCGCGCGCGCGGACGAATATTCGAACAACATTCGCAGCTCGCAGCGGTTTTTGCAGCCGACGTCGAACCTCTTTTTTACCTTTAAGGACCGTTACGTCTATTTCGGCAAGCTCTACCCGCTGCAAGAACGTGCCGAGGACATTCGGATTTTCAAGACCCACGACGGTCAGCTTCGCGAGATTCTTACGGCGCCCGAAGCGTCGTACAAAGACGGCGCATGGTATCTGCGTGCGGCGCAGCGCATTGAAAAACCGCAGATCTTTTCACTTGAAGGAAAGGGCATCAGTGTGTCGCAGGTGCACGATCTGCGGCTGCTCGAAGGTTTTCGCCCGAAAATTCTCGATCAGGTCTACGAAGGCAAGGTCAACTATACGATCCTCGATGCTATCGACGCTTTATTGCTGCTCAACAGTCAAAACATCAACGTCGAAAAGATCAAGAGTGCGTTGTACCGTATCTTTATCGGGCCGCTTTTCGTACCGAGCCTGATCATTCTGATTTTCTTTTTCGTTCCGATCAGTCCGCGTTTTCTCAACATCACGCTGTTCAGTTTCGGGGCGATTCTGGCGACGATGGTGACGTGGGCGCTTCTGTTCATGCTCAACGAGCTGGCGAACAACAAGACCATTCCCAGCGAAGTCGGGGTGGTCTTGCCGGTTGTCGCGCTTTTCGCCGCGTCGATGCTGATGTGGCGGCGCAACCGTTCCGTGCGGCGCGGCACCTGATTTTTAGCCCTTTTTCGCTATTATCCGCACCAAAAAAGTGCCCGTCAAAGGAAGCAATATGGATTTCGAAGCCCTGGCAAATACCTACGGCACGCCGCTGTACGTGTATGATTTCGATGCGATGCGTGAGCAGTACGAGATGCTCAAAACGGCGTTTCGCGGCCGAAAATCGCTCTTGGCCTACGCGGTCAAAGCCAACTCCAACCTCAGTGTCGTGCGCCATTTCGCGAAGATGGGTGCGGGTGCGGACTGTGTTTCGATCGGTGAAGTACGCCGGGCCATGCTGGCGGGTGTGCCGAACTACAAAGTCATTTTCAGCGGGGTCGGCAAGCGCGACGACGAGATCGCCGAGGCGATCGAACGCGACATTCTCTACATCAACGTCGAGAGCGAAGCGGAAATGGGACGCGTGGAAATGCTGGCCGAAGCAAAAGGTACCGCGGCGCGCATCAGCATTCGCGTCAACCCCGATATCGACCCCAAAACCCATCCGTACATTTCCACGGGACTGCACGACAATAAATTCGGCGTCGATATCGATACGGCCAAACGCATGTATATCCGTGCCAACGCTTCGAAGCATCTCGATCCGGTGGGGATCCATTTTCATATCGGTTCGCAGCTGACCGAACTCGACCCGATCCGTGAAGCCAGCGCTATCGTGGCCGACCTCGTGCGTTCGCTCGATGCGGCGATCGGGCTGGAGCTGAAGTTCTTCGACGTGGGCGGAGGGCTTGGTATCCGCTACGACGACGAAACGACGATCGCGCCGTACGATTATGCGCAGGCGATTCTTTCGACGCTCAAAGGATTGGATCTGACCGTGGTTTGCGAACCGGGCCGCTTCCTGACGGCCAATGCCGGCTATTTCCTGACGCGGGTGCTTTACGAAAAGCAAAACGGCAAAAAGCGCTTCGTCGTCGTCGACGGAGCGATGAACGACCTGCTGCGCCCGAGCCTGTACAAAGCCTTTCACCGCATCGAACCCGTACGGGCACACGAAGGCGAGCCGGCGACACCGGCGGACGTCGTCGGGCCGGTCTGCGAAAGCGGCGATTTCCTGGCCAAAGACTTTCCGCTGCCGCCGCTCGAGCACGACGAAGTGCTGGTGGTGCACAGTGCCGGAGCGTACGGTTTTGGCATGGGAAGCAACTACAATACCCGCGGCCGTGCGGCCGAGGTGGCGGTCGAACAAGGCGAGGCACGCCTGATTCGCGAGCGTGAAACCTTCGACGACGTCATCGCTTCGGAACGTGCATTCCTCGACTGATGTACTTTATCGACGTGCAGGGGACGCTGATCGACGATGCCGATTTCGCTCCGCTTCCCGGTGCGCTCGAGTTTATCGACCGTTTGAACGCCGATAACGTTCCCTATCTGCTCGTTACCAACAATACCAAGCGCCCCGGTACCGAGTTTCTCGCCCATTTGTGCAGTGTCGGTTTTTCCGTCGGTGCCGAACGCTATTTCGATGCGCTGATGATGCTCGAACACGTCGTTCCCAAAGGACCGACGGCGATTTTCGCAACGGAGACCTTCGCCAAACAGGTTGAAAGCCTGGGCTATACGCCGGACTATGAGCATCCTCAAACCGTTTTGCTTTCGCTGCGGCACGACTATACCTCCGAAGATTTCGCCGTGATGATCGCCTGCTTGCTTCAGGGTGCGCGGCTTTACGGGATGCACGAAACGACGCTTTTTGCCAAAGACGGCCGGCGTTACCCCGGTACGGGGGCGCTGCTGCGGATGCTCTCTTATGCCGCATCGGTCGATTACCGTGTCGTAGGGAAGCCTTCGGCGCTTTTTTACCGCGAGGCGCTGGCACGGATGAAAGCGTTCGCGCCGCATGCGGGTTTCGGCGACCTGACGATGATCAGCGACGATCCGGCGGACCTTCGCGGCGCGGCGGCACTGGGGATGCGCACCTGCTTGGTACTCAGCGGCAAAATCCGCCCGGACGATACCGCCTTGCCGCGTTTGCGCGGGGAAGTGACGATGGTGTATAATGGCGTCAACGAGATCGAATAAAGGCAAATGGTGAACGTGAAAGAACTGACGACGCTCGAAGCGTGCCGCGAGGCGATCGACGCCATCGACGACCGGCTGCTCGAGCTGATCAACGAGCGGATGAAAATCGTCGAGCGCGTCGGCGAAATCAAGAACGAAAGCGGGGCGCCGATTTACCGTCCCGAGCGCGAAAAAGCGATTCTCGATCGCCTGGCCGAACGCAACGAAGCGATCGGCGGGCTGCTCAACGCCAGTGCGATCGAGGCGATTTTTCTCGAAATTTTTGCCGTGGCGCGCAATTTGGAACTTCCCGAACGCATCGCATACCTCGGACCGGAAGGGACGTTTACCCACCAGGCGGCCGAAAGCCGTTTCGGTGCGATGAGCGAATACCTGCCCATGCACACGATCAGCGGCGTGTTCAAGGCGATCGAGAGCGGCCGGGCGAAATTCGGCGTCGTGCCGATCGAAAGCCGCCAGGACGGCGTGGTCGGCGAAACCCTCGACCTGCTGGCCGCAAGCCCCATGAAAATCGTCGCCGAACTGTATATGCCCATCCATATGACGTTCGCGACCAAGGCGACCCACCTCGACGGTATCGAGCGGATCTATTCCAAAGACAAAGGCTTCGGCCAGTGCCGTGAGTTTTTGCGTGAACACGGACTCGACGATGTCGAGCAGATTCCGGTCGAATCGACGGCGAAAGCGGCGATTCTCGCCGCGGACGACCCGCATTCGGCGGCGATATGCAGCCACATCGCCGCAAAGCTCTACGGGGTGCCGATGATGTTCGAGAACATCGAGGACGTGACCGACAACACGACCCGTTTCGTGATACTCAGCGATTTCAAGAACGAACCGAGCGGACGGGATAAAACGTCGATTCTCGCGCGCCTGAAAAACGCGGGCGAAGCGGGTGCGCTGGTGCATTTTCTTCAGGATTTCGACGCGCACAAGATCAATCTCAGCAAAATCGAAAGCCGCCCGGCCCGCGCCGACGACGGTTTCGGCTACTGGTTTTTCATCGATTTCTACGGCCATATCGACGATGCGAACGTGCAGACGGTGATCGAGCGCCACTGTGACGAGATTTCGTGGCTGGGGAGCTACGTCAAAGGAGAACAATGACATTCAACAAAACGCTCGAAGCGATCAAGACCTACGAAGCGGGCAAGCCCATCGAGCTGGTCGTGCGCGAATTCGGGATCGAACCCAAAGATATCGTCAAACTCGCCAGCAACGAAAATCCGTTCGGGTGTTCGCCCAAAGTCCAAGACGCCGTGCGGGCGGTCGTACCGAACATGGCGCTGTATCCCGACGATTCGATGTATCGTCTCAAGGCGGGGCTGGCCGAACGTTTCGGGGTCGGGGAGCGGCAGATCGTCATCGGGGCGGGAAGCGACCAGGTGATCGAATTCGCCGTGCACGCCAAGGCGAACGCGCAAAGCACGGTGCTGATGAACAGCGTGACCTTCGCCATGTACGAAATCTATGCACGGCAGGTCGGGGCACGCATCGTACGGACGGCGTCGCGCGAACACGATTTCGACGCATTTTATGCGCTTTACCGCGAGCATCGTCCTTCGATCATTTTTATCTGTACGCCGAACAATCCGACCGGCGATGCGGTCGAACGTGCAGCGCTGTACGCCTTTTTGGAGCGTATCGACGAGGAGACGCTCGTCGTCGTCGACGGAGCGTATATGGAATACGCAGCGTACAAGGATGCTTCCAAGGCGATCGAGCCGTCGGATCTGTGCGCGCGTTTCTCCAACGTGTTGTATCTCGGGACGTTTTCCAAAGCCTACGGACTGGGCGGTATGCGGGTCGGCTACGGCATCGCGTCCGAAACGATCGTCGCGGCACTGCACAAACTGCGTCCGCCGTTCAATATTACGACCCTTTCGCTCGAAGCGGCGACGACGGCACTCTCGGATGAGGCGTTCGTGGACGAATGCATCGCGTACAATTTCGAACAGATGCACCGTTACGAAGCCTTCGCACGAGAACACGGGCTTGAAACGATCGAAAGCTACACGAATTTCGTGACGCTTCTCTTTCCCGATGCACTCGATTCGACGCATTTTTCCGACGCGCTGCTGCGCCGCGGCGTTATCGTACGCGACCTTGCCGGCTACGGGCTCAACGCCGTGCGCGTGACGGTCGGGACGGCGGCGCAGAACGACCGCTTCTTCGCCCTGGCGGCGTCACAGCTCTCAGCGCGCGTTGATGGCTGAAGCGGCGAAACAAACGGCGTTCCGGAAGCTTTCTTAGAGCACCTTTTCGATAGAATATCGAACCAAATAATGCGCACTGCGTATGCAAAAGTGAACTGTCATGCATCAAAAACCGTCGTATGATTTCGATGCGCTCGCGCGCCAGTGTGACGAAATCCGTTGCCGCATTCTCGAAGTCGTCAGCCGCAACGGCGGACACCTGAGCTCGACGCTGGGGGCGACGGAACTGATCGTTGCGATGCACGCGGTGTTCGACTCGAAAAAAGACCCGTTCATTTTCGACGTGTCGCACCAAGCCTACGCCCACAAGCTGCTGACGGGGCGCTGGGACGCCTTCGAGACCCTGCGCCGGTTCGGCGGACTGAGCGGATACACCAAGCCGTCTGAAAGCGAGCACGACTATTTCGTCGCGGGGCACTCTTCGACGTCGATCTCGCTGGGTGTCGGTGCGGCCAAGGCGATTGCGCTCAAAGGCGAGCAGGACGAGCGGGTTCCCGTCGTGATGATCGGCGACGGCGCTTTGAGTGCCGGGATGGCCTACGAAGCGCTCAACGAGCTGGGCGAACGCAAATATCCGATGGTCATCATTCTCAACGACAACGAGATGAGTATCGCCAAACCCATCGGTGCGGTCAGCCGGATGCTGAGTTCGGCGATGGCGGGGCCGTTTTACCAGAAATTCAAGCGAAAGACCGAGGCGTTCGTGGACAACTTCGGTGAGGGTGCGCACTACCTCGCCAAACGTTTCGAAGAGGCGTTCAAGCTGATTACGCCGGGTATCATGTTCGAAGAGATGGGCATCGAATACATCGGTCCCGTCGACGGGCACGATCTTCGGCGACTCGTCGAAACGTTCGAAACGGCCAAACAGATGCGCAAGCCGGTACTCGTGCATGCACAGACGATCAAAGGCAAAGGCTACGAGATTGCCGAAGGGCACCACGAAAAATGGCACGGGGTCGGGCCGTTCGACCTTCAAAGCGGCGAACTGAAGAAAAAAAGCGGTGCGAAAAGCGCCACGCAAATTTACACCGAAGCCCTGCTGGCGCTGGCCGATGAAAATGAACGCATCGTCGGCGTCACGGCGGCGATGCCAAGCGGAACGGGGTTGAGCAAGCTGATCGAAAAATATCCCGACCGCTTCTGGGACGTAGCCATCGCCGAACAGCATGCGGTGACGTCGATGGGCGCATTGGCCAAAGAGGGCTTCAAGCCGTTTTGTACGATCTATTCGACCTTTTTGCAGCGCGGATACGATCAGGTGATCC
>CAZYEW010000086.1:1377-8001 GCA_964646705.1 uncultured Sulfurimonas sp. | reverse complement strand
GCACCGCCGAGCAGCACGTAGGTGTAGTAGCGATGCATCCAGAGCGTGCTTTCTTCGCGCAGTTCTTCGTCGCTGGAATTGGTATAAAGCAGATGATGGTAAAGACGAAATGCGAGCAGTACGAGGCTGATACCGACCCAGACGCCCAGTGCGGTGTTGTCGACCTCTCCCCACATTACGAAAGCAAACAATACAGTGGCAACAAGGTGCGTTGACAAAATCAGTGGCAGCGTACCGTATAGGTACCGAACTTTTTCAAATTGCAAGGTATTATGCATCTTCTCACTTTTTCAATTTGTCATGATAAATTTATCATAGCATAGATGCGGAAAAGCAGAGCTTTTCTCAGCCGCTGCGGCAAAAGCGGCATTTATTTGAAAAGGTCGTTGAGCAGGCGGTTGATCTGTTTGCCGGCTTCGCGTTCGAGCAGCTTCTGGGCATTGACGGAGATGTCGGGCTTTGCGACGCTGCCTTTGAGCGTCAGGTCGATGGGGTTGTTGTTGGCATCGACATGAATCGTCGCGTCGATCGTTTTGGCCGCCGCATTGAACAGGGCGTGTTCGCTCTTGAGCGAGGAGCGGTTCGATCTGAGAAAGAGGTCCGAGTCGATCAGCTTGTCGTCGATACGGCTTTGCAAAGTTCCCTTGAAGCGTTCACGGTAGAGGTCGACGGGGCTGTACTGTTTGAGCAGGTCGAACATCACGTTTTTCGTGAAGCGGCCGTTTTGAAGTTTGGCGTCAAGGAGCCCCTTTTTGGTCGCCAGGTCGTAATCGAGCGTGCCGTCGAGCCTGGATTTGAAAATCTCGGGATACGTCAGCATATGAAGCGCCTGAAGGGTGTCGAGCGCATCGAGTTTGGCGTGCAGTTTGCTGTCATCGAGAGTGGCGGCGACGTGTCCGCCGAGGGTGTCGCTTTTGACGTGCGCAAGCAGTGTCTTGTCGTAGCGTAGATCGCCCTCGAGCGTGATACCGCCGCGCATGGGGCGTTCGGTGATGAAATAGAGCCGGGAAAGATCGGGGACAGTGGCGGTGAAATCGGCGGTGAGCAGCTGCTTCGCAAGTGCGTAACGGATGCGTCGGCTTCGATATTTCGCAAGATCGGAATCGAAGGTGACGACCGAATCGACGTGATCGCCTTGAAGTACACTGTCGGTGTGCAGGCTGAAAGCGGCGCCTTTGAAATGGGGCCATTCGAAGGCTTTGGCGACGACGGGAACGTCGGCTTTGCCGCGGGTAAGGGCGAGCTGCACGCTGCCGTCGAGTTTGCCTTCGCGCAGGTCGCGCAAGGTGGCGGTGAGCGTCACGTCGCCGTCGGCGTAGTGCGGCCGGCCGAGCTGATACAAAAGCCGTCCGAGCGAGAGATGGGTGACGGTGACGTCGGCCGAGCGCGGAGCGAGATTTTCGAGCACGGCTTTGATACGGGTATCGCTTTTGGCAAGATCGGTCGCGGCGGCGACGTTCAGGCGGCTTCGGTCGCCTTTGGCCTTGCCCGCAAGTTCGAGCGGTCCGCGCAGCGGCTGGTGTGTCATGCTTTCGAGCAGGCCGAGCTCGGCGATATAGAGGCTATAAGTCAGATCCATGCCGAGTGTTTCAGGGATGACGGAACCTTTGGAGGAGATTTTCGCCAGCGACGAATCGAGTGCGAGGTCGTAACGGACCGTTTTCGTATCGAGTGCGGCGTCGAGCGAGCCGTCGAGCCGGCTTGCGGGTATGTCGATGCCGTAACGCCGTTTGAGTGCCTTGGGGTGGATCATACCGTTTTCGATTTTGGCGTTCAGCATACCTTTGAGAGCTTTGGGATCGAGGTTCGCAAGGTTGATATCGGCGCGCAGCAGGCCGCCGGCGTAGGCGTCTTCGCCGGCAAGGTAAAGCAGTCTGTCGAGATGTGCATGGCGAATTTTCGCGACGACGGTCTGCGGTTTGAAATGTGCTAAGACGGCATGGTAGGCGGTGGCGCTTTTGGCGACGTCGCTTGCTCCTTCGACGATAAGTTTCGTTTCGTTGCCTTTGACACGGCCTTTGGTAGCGAACGGCCCGCGCAGCGGTGCGCCGGTCAGCGGCTTGAGCATCGCCAGTTCTTTGAAGGCGAGGTTGTAAGTCAGGTCGGCTGCGAAAGGCTTGGGCGCGATGCTGCCTTTGGAATCGGCCTGTGCGAGATTCGAACGAAGCGTCAGGGTATAAAGCACCTGTGTCGAGGAAAGATTGCTGTCGAGGTCGAGGTTGAAGTGCGTTTGGGGCAGGCTGACGTTGAATTCGTCGTGCATGATCGCCGTGTTAAAGCGGCCTTCGGTGATGTCAAGCGCCAGCGCGGCCTGAAGCGTTTCGGGCTTTAGCGGTGCGGCATGAAGGTCGACGTCGAGCCGGCCGTCGAGGAATGCCGGCCGTTTGGCGATGTAAAGCAGGTCGGCAAGCCGGGCGCCGTCGATGCGTGCGGTGAAATCGACGGGATCGAAGTCGTTGATATGCGCTTCGTAGCGGGTATGACTGCGTGCGATATCGCTTTGCCCAAAAAGCGTAAGCGCATTGAACGTTCCCGTCAGATTGCCGTCGGTGTGCACCGCGCCCTGCAGCGGCTGCTTGATCAGCGGTTCGAGTGCGGCAAGGTCGTCGAGGCGCACGCGGTAACGGGCAGCGAGGGTGCGCGAAAACAGCGAATAGTTCCCCGCCGCTTCGATGCGGTTGTGCCGGCCGAGCTGAAGCGCCAGTTCGAAATGATCGGGGCGCACCGTGAACGCAGAAAGCGTCACCGGCATTTTCAGTTCCGTGCTCAGTCGCTTTTCGATTTGCGGGGCGAGCCAGCTGTTTCCGGCAGCGGTGAAGGCGACGACGTATACGGCGGCGAGCAGTGCGAGCATAATGCCGCCGATCCATGCGATCCATTTCATTTCTCTTTCCTTGCTCTGATATGCGGCGATTATAACGTAAAAAGCGCACAGAAACGGGTGTGGCCTATAGTTGAGTCTAGAAGACTAAAATATATTTAGTAAAAAAAATCATTTTATACTTGACATTGACTCACTCATATTGTATAATACGTTCAGATTTCAAGAGAAAGGAGTCGGAAATCGAAGATGTCGGAAGAAAAAAATCAAAAAAACAGTGAAGAAACTATCCCGAAAGACGAGGAGATGATCGAAGAGATCGTCGAAGAAGAAGCAGCTGAAGTCGAAAACGATCTCAGCCGCGTCGAGGAGGAACTCGCGCAGCTTAAAGACAAGTACGCAAGAGTTCATGCCGACTTCGACAATATCAAGAAACGTCTCGAACGCGAAAAGTACCAGGCGCTTGAATATGCGCAGGAGAAATTCGCCAAAGATCTGATCCCCGTCGTCGATTCGCTCGAGATGGCGATCAAAGCGACCGAAGCCGAAGGCGTCGAGCCCGACGAGCTTCTGGCCAAGGTCAAAGAGGGCGTGGAGCTGACGATGAAGCAGTTTCTGAACGTTCTCGAAAAACACGGCATCACGCCGGTGGCGGAAGATGCCCCGTTCGATCCCAATGTCCATCATGCGGTTCAGCAGGTGGACAGTCCGGATCACGAAAGCGGTGAAATCGTTAGTACCTTCCAAAAAGGGTACAAGTACAAAGACCGCACCCTGCGCGACGCGATGGTGGCGATTGCCAACTAAGCGGCGCGGAACACAAAGAAACTAAAAACATACAAAGGAAGAAAAAATGAGCAAAGTTATTGGAATTGACCTCGGAACCACCAACTCGGCCGTCGCCGTCTACGAAGGCGGCGAAGCCAAAATTATCCCGAACAAAGAGGGAAAAAATACGACCCCGTCGGTCGTCGCGTTTACGGACAAAGGCGAAGTCCTCGTCGGCGATCCCGCCAAGCGCCAGGCGATCACGAACCCCGAAAAGACCATCTATTCGGTCAAACGGATCATGGGCCTGATGATGAACGAAGAGAAGGCCAAAGAGGCGCACGACAAAGTTACCTATAAAATCGTCGACAAAAACGGCATGGCAGCCGTCGACGTCGCGGGCAAGATTTATACGCCGCAGGAAATTTCGGCGAAAATCCTGAGCAAACTCAAAGAGGACGCCGAAGCTTACCTCGGCCAGCCCGTCACCGACGCGGTCATTACCGTACCGGCGTATTTCAACGATGCGCAGCGCAAGGCGACCAAAGAAGCCGGAACGATCGCGGGCCTCAACGTGCTTCGTATCATCAACGAGCCGACCGCGTCGGCACTGGCGTACGGTCTGGACAAAAAAGGCGAAGAGAACGTGCTTGTCTACGACCTCGGCGGCGGAACGTTCGACGTTACGGTGCTTGAAATCGCCGACGGTACGTTCGAAGTTCTCGCAACCGACGGAAACGCCTTCCTCGGCGGCGACGACTTCGACAACCGCATCGTCGATTTCCTCGCCGAGCAGTTCAAAGCCGACAACGGCATCGACCTCAAAGCCGACAAGATGGCGCTTCAGCGCCTCAAAGACGCGGCGGAAGCGGCGAAAAAAGAGCTCTCTTCGGCCATGGAAACCGAGATCAACCTGCCGTTCATCACAGCGGATGCCAGCGGTCCGAAGCACCTCGTCGTCAAGCTGACGCGTGCGAAATTCGAAGGCATGATCGAAGATCTCGTCAACGAAACGATGACACATATCGATACGGCACTCAAAGATGCCGGATTGAGCAAGAGCGACATCAACGAGATCATCATGGTCGGCGGATCGACGCGCGTGCCGCTGGTTCAGAAGAAGGTCTCGGATTATTTCGACGGCAAAGAGCTCAACAAGTCGGTCAACCCCGACGAAGTCGTCGCCCTCGGTGCCGCGATTCAGGGCGGGGTGCTGCGCGGCGACGTCAAAGACGTCTTGCTGCTCGATGTTACGCCGCTGTCGCTGGGGATCGAAACGCTCGGCGGCGTCGCGACGAAGATCATTGAAAAAGGGACGACGATTCCGGTCAAAAAGTCGCAGATCTTCTCGACGGCTGAAGACAACCAGCCGGCGGTAAGTATCCATGTCGTTCAGGGTGAGCGTGAATTCGCCAAGGATAACAAATCGCTCGGAATGTTCGAGCTGACCGATATCCCGCCCGCACCGCGCGGCGTACCGCAGATCGAAGTGACGTTCGATATCGACGCCAACGGCATCTTGACGGTTTCGGCGGTCGACAAAGGCACCGGCAAATCGCAGGAGATCAAGATTACCGGTTCGTCGGGACTCTCCGAAGAGGAGATCAACCAGATGGTCCAGGATGCCGAGCGTCACAAAGCCGAAGACGAAAAGCGCAAGCAGCTTGTCGAGACGCGCAACCAGGCCGATGCCCTGATCGCACAGACGGAAAAAACACTCGCCGAAGCGGGCGACAACGTCGATGCCGGTGAAAAAGCGGCGATCGAAGCGGCGATCAACGACCTCAAAGAGACGCTCAAAGACGACAACGCGACCAAAGAGCAGATCGAAGAGAAAGTCAAAACGCTGACCGAAAAGAGCCACAAGCTTGCCGAGCAGATGTACAAGCAAGAACAGGCAGGCGGCCAGCAAGCGGCCTCCGAAGGCGCCAAAAAAGCCGACGACGACGTCATCGACGCCGAAATCGAGTAATCCTTCGAAGCCTTCGGGCTTCATTCTTCCCACCTCACAAAAAAATCACAATTTTTTATTAACTTTTAGTGTATTTTCAGTTGGATATGACTATTCTAATATCAAAATAGATTATAGGACTGCCAATGCTTGGAAAACTATTTCTGTCGGTGTTGATGATGACGGTATGGCTGCAAGGCGCGCCGATTCACGACGCGGTGCTCAAAGGCGATATGAAAAAACTCGAAAGTCTTGTGGCGCAGGGGGCGGACATCGAGGCCAAAGACGGCGACGGACAGACGCCGCTGATGCTCGCGACGCTCGATCAGAATCTCCCCATGGTCAAATACCTGCTGGCTCACGGCGCCAAGGTCAACGCCCGCGGTGCACACGAGCAGACCCCTTTGATGTGGGCGGCATATTTCGGGAACAAAAAACTGATTCAGGCGCTGCTCGATGCCGGGGCCAATCCGAACATTCAGGACGAAAGCGGTTATACGGCACTGCATGCCGCGGTGTTCGGTGCGCATCACCGTGCCGTCAGCATGATTCTCAAAGCCGGTGCCGACGTCGATATCCAGAACGACCAGGGAGAGACGGCGATGCATATCGCCGCCAAGGTCGGAAACGTCGACAGCGTCTGGGCGCTGATTCGTGCGGGCGGCAGCAACAAAATCAAGAACAAAGAGGGAATGACACCCTCCGAAGTCGCTTACGAAGAAGATTACGACCGCATTTCCCTCATCATGCAGAAAAAAGCGAAGCGCTAACCTTCCTGCTTCTTCTTTCGTGCCGGCCCTTTCGGAAAACATTTTGCACCGATAAATTGCGATATACTTTTATCCAAAAAAACGAAGGAAAAGACGATGGAAGCGTTTTTGAAAGAGGCCAAGGCGGCCAGCCGGGTACTGGCCGAAATCGACGGTGCCGAGCGCAACCGGCTGCTGCGGCAGATGGCGGCATCGCTGCGCAGCGCGACGATGGACATCATCGAGGCCAATGCCGCGGATATGAAAGCCGCCGAAGCGAACGACCTGAGCCCGGCGCTCAAGGACCGGCTGCTTCTTGACGAATCGCGTATCGA
>CAZYEW010000086.1:0-1277 GCA_964646705.1 uncultured Sulfurimonas sp. | reverse complement strand
TTGCCCGACGCATCGCGCGAAGGGGTGGCGAAACTCATCAAGATGGACAAGTACGTCGATCTGATCGTGCCGCGCGGCGGCGAGGGGCTGATTCGCTACGTCAGCGAAAACGCCACCGTTCCCGTCGTCAAACACGACAAAGGGCAGTGCCATACCTACATCGACGCGGATGCCGATCTCGACAAGGCGGTGCGCATCGCGATCAACGCCAAAGTACAGCGTCCCGGCGTCTGTAACGCGATGGAAACTCTGCTTGTCGACCGTGCGGTTGCCGCCGACGCGCTGCCGCTACTCAAAGCGGCGTTCGACGAGGCGCATACCGAGCTCAAAGGCTGCGGCGAGACCCGTGCAATCATCGACGTCGCCGAAGCGACCGATGCCGATTACGATACCGAATATCTTGCGAATATTCTCAACATCCGTATCGTCGACGGCGTGCGCGGAGCGATCGAGCACATCGTGCGTTTCGGGTCGGGCCATTCCGAAGCGATCGTGACCGAGAACTACACGACAGCCGAGATATTTTTAAATGCCGTCGATGCCGCCGCGGTCTACGTCAACGCATCGACCCGTTTCACCGACGGCGGGGCGTTCGGGTTCGGTGCAGAAGTCGGGATTTCGACCAACAAGCTTCATGCACGCGGGCCGATGGGCATCGAAGGGCTGACGACGTACAAGTTTAAAATTTACGGTAACGGACAGATTCGTTGAACACCGTGCTCGAGATCGATGGGATCGATTTCGGCTTCGACAAAGCGCGTCCGCTCTACCGGGATTTTTCCCTGCACCTCGAACAAGGACAGATCAAAGCGATCGTAGGTCCGAGCGGAGCGGGAAAAAGTACGCTTTTTGAGCTGATTTTAGGCAACCTTCGCCCGTGGAAGGGAACGATCCGGGCACAGAAGGCCGCGATGGTCTTTCAAGACCCCTATACGTCGTTTCATCCTTCTTATACCATCGTCAACCAGATCGAAGATGTCGCATCGACGGAGGGCATCGAGGCTTACCTCGATGAGATGGAGATCGATGCCGCGCTGCTGCACAAATTGCCGCATGAGCTTTCCGGCGGCCAGCTTCAGCGCTGCTCGATTCTGCGTGCTCTGCTGATGCGGCCGCGTCTGCTGCTGCTCGACGAGCCGACATCGGCACTCGACAACGTGATTCAGCTCGACGTCATGAAACTGCTGCTGCGCCATCTTGACCGTGTCGGGATGCTTTTGATCACGCACGAACTCGACCTTGCAAAATGGTGCGCCGACGAGATCGTCATGATCGGT
>CAZYEW010000085.1:0-8042 GCA_964646705.1 uncultured Sulfurimonas sp. | reverse complement strand
CGTCGTTTTCCGCCGCAGGGCACGCTTTATGCAAAATTTCTCCGATCCGGCCGATCGCTTCGCCAAGCCCCTCTTCAAGCCGGCCGTCTTTGATATGCGCGATCATCGTATCGACGACCTGCTGCCACTGTGCATCTTCGACGGGGACTTTGGCGTTGGCGAGAATACGCACGTATCGTTCCTCGAAGCTGATGAAAAAAAGCACCGCCGGCGGGGCATCGGCGGCGTTTAGTCCCTGGGCCGTGAACTGCAACGCCGCCATCTGCTCGGCCCGGTGCAGGCGGATCGATTTCGGTACCAGCCGCACCCGCAGCCGGTCCGAGCGCAGCAGCAGCGCACCGAGAGCGAACGTGATCGTCTGTGCGGTGAAAAAGGTGCCCGCACCCGGATGCCACCACGGAATCAGCGCCGCGGGAACGACCAGTGCCGTCAGCGCGGCCCACAGCAGCGGGATATAATGATAGTCGTCGCTGCGAACGGCGAAAACCGCCACCAGCTCGCACGCGCTTTGCGATTCGACCGCCGCGACCTTTTGCTCGATCGCATCGAGTGTTTCTTTCGATAACTTCTGCATTCACCAACTCCCCGAGGCGCCGCCGCCTCCAAAACTTCCGCCGCCGCCGGAAAAACCGCCCGATGACGAACTCCAGCCGCCGCCCGACGAGCCGAAACCTCCGCCGCTTCCGCCGCCGCCGCGCGAACCAAGCTGCGCAAAAAACGTGAACACCAGGGCGAAGATGCCAAGAAAGATCGCGAACACGATATCGCCCTCGACCAGCCAGACCAATACTGTCGTCACTCCGCCGCTGATCAGCGGCGTGAATTTATACTTCGCCAACGGCGTGAAAGCCGATACCGCCAGCACCAGCATAAACAGCAGCGACCCCGTGCCTTCCGCGTCGTCTTGCTGCGTACTTTTCGCAAATGTCGTCTCGCCTTTTTCCAGCACGTCGGCAATCGCTTCGACACCCGCTTCGATGCCGCCCGCAAGGTCACCCGTTTTGAACTTCGGCACAATCACCTGCTGAATGATCTGCGCACTCAAGGCATCGGTCAGCGTCCCTTCCAGTCCGTATCCCACCTCGATGCGCACCTTGCGCTCCTTAGGCGCGACGATAAGCAGCACCCCGTTGTTTTTATCTTTTTGCCCGATGCCCCAATGCCGCCCCAGCCGGTAGCCGTAGTCGGCGATATCGTAGCCGTTGAGCGTGGCCAACGTCACGACGACGAGCTGATCGGTCGTATTGTTTTCGAGCGCTTCGAGCCGCTGCGTCAGTTTCGCTTTTTGTGCCGGGTTCAAGATACCCGCTTCGTCTACCACCCTGCCCGTCAAAGCCGGAAACGCGATCTCGGCCCATGCCGTCAGCGCAAGCAGGCACCAGTAAACGACAAGACGCCGCATCGGTTAAAAGGCCACCGTCGGGGTTTTGCTTTCGGCTTCCGAAATGCTGAACGTCGGCTTGGGTTCGAGTTCGCCGTCGGTCACGGCCAAAAAGAGTTTCGCCGGCATTTGACGCAGCATCGTGTTGTAACGCCGTACCGCCTCGATATAGTCGCGACGCGCCACGGCGATGCGGTTTTCGGTACCTTCAAGCTGCGACTGCAGCGCCAAAAAATTCTGGTTCGCTTTAAGCTCGGGATAGCGTTCGACGACGACCATCAGACGCGACAGCGCCGACGAAAGCGCCGCCTGGTTTTTTTCGAATGCGGCAAAGGCCGCCGGATCTTTGAGCATTTGCGGGCTTATTTGCATCTGCCCGACCTTCGAACGCGCTTCGGTCACTTCGGTCAACACCTCCTTTTCGTGCGACGCGTACCCTTTGACCGTGTTGACAAGATTGGGTACGAGGTCGGTACGCCGCTTGTACTGGTTGAGTACCTGCGACCACGCGGCACCGACTTTTTCGTCGAGTTCAACCGCCTTGTTGTGGTACATCATCGCCATCAGCATCAGCAAGATGACCAGCCCTCCGACGACGAGCCATACCCCTGCTTTCGCGTTGCGTTTGTGCATGCTTACTCCTTTTTCCGCTCGGTGCTTCGATCTATCGTCTCAATGATAACGCACAAGGCTGAAAAAAAGCGATTAGTTTCATGAAAGCAGCGTCGTCTTTCGAAGAAGTGGCATAATTTTTTCAAATCCAAGGAGGTCTACGTGAAAGCCTTACTACCGATTGCAGCGGTGCTGCTGTTTTCAACCCTGCACGCAGCCGACGGATACGCCGTTTACAAAAAGCATTGCGCCGTCTGCCACCTCACCATGCTGCCCGTCGACCCCGACGCGCGCGAAAAAGTCATCATGAAAGCTCCGACGATGCGGATGGTCGCCATGCGGCTGAAAATGATGATCAACATCCAGAACGAAGACGAAGACATTCAGCAAAAAGTCGTCAAAGCCTTCATCAAAGAGTACATCGTCGAACCGGACGAAGATTACGTGATTTGTATGGAGCAGATGGTCGAAAAATACGGGCTGATGCCGCCCGTGAAGGGACTGAGCGCCGAGGAGAAAGAGGCGGTCGCCCAGTGGCTTTGGGAGCAGTATTAGGCGTCGGCGCCGATCTTGTGCATCAGTGCGAAACTCTTGACGAACGGCCCGGCCATCGAGGGGTTTTTGATCATCGATTTGAAATCGCCGGTGAAGAACTTCAGTTTTCCGGTCGTAAACGCCATACCCATGCCGGTCATCCCCAGCGGTTTTTCGACCCATTTCATCCAGTCTTTTTCATCGGCGCGCATATCCCAGTCGGGCGTTTCGCCGTTGTAGAGCCCTGCACGGACCGCTTCGCCGTTCTCGACGACGAAAACGCAGCGCGGTTTTTCTTCGTCTTTGAAGCCGCAGGTAATGACGGAATTGAAGTTGATTTTCGCCAGTGCGTCGGAGACTTCGGGTTCGTTGTTCCACGCGTCTTTGAGTTCGTTGATCCATTCGTCGGAAAAGAGTTTTGCCATGGTGATTCCTTATGCGTATCAGATTTTTAGAAAAACAAATCGTTATAGTTCTTAAAGGGACAAACATAACAAAATGTTTTTCTATTTCTGTGAAAATCTATCGGAACGAAACTTATTTTACTATTAAAATTACTGATATTGTGATATTTTTTTGACAAAAAGAAAAACGTGAAGATTCGTAACACGAAGTGCGGGGAAAGCCCCTGCCTTACAAAGAGCGCAGATGCTCCAAAAAGGCCTGCGGCGGCTTGTAGCCCACCAGGGTTTTCGACGCCATCGGGCGGCCGTTTTCGTCGAAGAACACGATGCCCGGAGGGCCGAACAGACCGAACTTTTTCGTCAAAGCCTTCTCTTCGGGCGTGTTCTTCGTGACGTCGGCCTGGACCAGCACGAAATCTTTCAGTGCCGCGACGACCGCCGGGTCGGAAAAGGTGTTCTCTTCGTACTCTTTGCAGGCGCTGCACCACTGCGCGGAAAAGTCGAGCATCACCTTTTTGCCGCGGTTCGCATCGAGTATGCGATCGAGTTCCGCTTCGGAATGAATCACGTTGAACGAAAGCCCTTCCGTCCGCGACGCCGGCGTGCCCGACGCATTGCAGACTTTGACCTCGAAGCCTTTGAGCGGATGCATCAGCGACGTACCGCCCGAAAGCGCGCCGACGAAAAGCAGCACGCCGTACAGCGCGAAGACGATGCCGATCGCCTTGACGAACGACTGCCAGCTGCGACGGATACCGTCTTTTAAGGGCTCGAACGCCCCCAGATAGACGGCGGAAACGATGAAGAAAATCGCCCACAGCAGCAACGTCATCCAGTCAGGCAGTATGCGCGACACCATCCAGATGGCGATGCCCATCATGACCGCGCCGAACACCTCGGTCACGGTCGTCATCCAACCGCCGGGTTTGGGCATGAAACGCCCGGCACCGATCCCGATAAGAATGAGCGGTACGCCCATTCCCAGGCTCATGACGAACAGCGCCGCGCCGCCGAGTGCCGCATTGCCCGTCTGGCCGATATAGATCAGCGCCGCCGCCAATCCCGGAGCTACACAGGGCCCGACGATCAGCGCGCTTAAAAAGCCCATCACCGCAACCCCGGCGAAACCGCCCTTTTTGCCCGCTTCGTCCGAAGCACGCGAAAGTTTCGTCTGCAGCGAAGCCGGCAGTCCGATTTCGTAAAAACCGAACATCGAAAACGCCAACGCCACGAAAACCAGGGCGAAACCGGCGATCACCCACGGATTTTGCAGCAGCACCTGAATGTTCTCGCCGAACAGCCCCGCGGCGATCCCCGCGAAGGTATAGGCGACGGCCATCGAAAGCACATACACCAGCGAGAGCGTAAAGCCGCGCCGCATCGTGATGTTTTCTCCCTGTGAAACGATGATCGACGAAAGAATCGGGATCATCGGAAAAATACAAGGCGTCAGCGACAGGGCAAGGCCGAATCCGAAAAAGAGCGCCAAGACGGCCCAGAGGCTGCCGCCTTTGAGCGTATCGACGATCAGGTCGGTTTCGCTGCCCGTCGGCTGCGGCTTGGCCGCCGTCTTGGCCGCGGGCACCTTCCATTTTTCCGTACCGCTTGCGTTCTGCGCGGCGGGTTTGGAAAAATCGAGGGTGAACTCGTACGTTTTGGACTGCGGTTCGTAACACAGTCCTTTGCTCGAACACCCCTGATAGTCCACCTGGATTTTGACAGGGAGCTTGCCTTCGTGCGTCGAAGCGAACGCGATATCGACGGGCACGTCGTCGGTATAGACCTTGTCGCCGTCGTGCGTTTCGACCTTGCGATCGACCGTGAAGGACGCACTGACGTCTTGCTTGGGTTCGAGCACCTTGACCTTGATCGAATCTTCGTAGACGTAAATCCCTTCTCCCAGGGCGATATCGACGCGCACGTGCCGGCCGTCGGTCAGCGTCGCCTTGGGCTTGAAGGCCTCGTCAGGCTTGAGAAACGAGCTCTGAAACGCCGACGCACTCACGGCGGCGATCAGCAAGAACCATAAGAAAAACCTTTTCACGGAAAAACCTTTGTGCTGGAAGTTGTCGTGAGCTATTTTATCGCATCAAGCCCAAACGAAACCGTAACGGCCGTCACACTTGCCAAACTTCAGCATTCCGTCATCGGCTTTTGCCTATGATGCCTTTATTTCGATGCAAGGATTTCCCCATGCCCAACCGACTGGCCCAAGAAGATTCCCCCTACCTGCGGCAACACCAGGACAATCCCGTCGATTGGTGGCCGTGGTGCGACGAAGCCTTCGAAAAGGCGAAAAACGAGCACAAAGCCATTTTCATTTCGATCGGCTACTCCAGCTGCCACTGGTGCCACGTCATGGAGCACGAAGTGTTCGAAAACGAAACCGTCGCCGCGTTTTTGAACGCGCATTTCGTCAGCATCAAAGTCGACCGCGAAGAGCGCCCCGACATCGACAAGTACTACCAGGAGGTCCACCAGCTGCTCAACCGCCGGCCCGGCGGCTGGCCGACGTCGATTTTCTGCACGCCCGACAACAAGCCGTTCTTCGCCGGCACCTACATTCCGCCGACCTCGCGCGACCAGATGCTCGGGTTCACGGAACTGATCGAAATCATCGCCAAAAAAATCGAAGAAAACGACGCGAAGCTCTTTCAGAACGCCGACGAAATCGTGCAGTACCTCAAACCCGCCGAACGCCCCAAAGAGGCTACCAAACTGGTCCCGGCGATTTTCGACACCTTCGTCAAACAGGCGTCGCACAACTATGAACCGGCTTACGGCGGCTTTTCGCAGCAGCCCAAGTTCCCGCACGCCTCTACCCTCGGCGCCCTGCTCGACCTCGTCGTGCTGCGCGACGACGCCGACGCGAAAAAGATGCTTGTCCATACGCTCTCGACGATGCACCGCGGCGGAATGTACGACCTTGTCGACGGCGGCTTCTGCCGTTACAGCGTCGATGAGAAGTGGCTGGTGCCGCATTTTGAAAAAATGGCCTACGACAACGGCCTGCTCTGCGAACTCTACGCCCGCGCGGGCCGTCTCCTCGGCGACGACAGCTGGCTGCGAACCGCCAAAGAGATCGCCGATTTCATGCTCGAAAAAATGCACAAGGACCACCTCTTTTACTCGGCGAGCGACGCCGACAGCGAGGGCGCGGAAGGGACCTATTTCGTCTACGACTACGCCGAGGCCGCCGAAGCGATCGAAGCGGCGGGATTTTCGCACACCGAAACCGAAGCGATTCTCGCAACCTTGCATATCACGCCCTTTGGCAATTTCGAAGGCAAGAACATCGTCTGGCTCGACGACCCAAAAGAGCGCCCCCAGTGGTTCGATCGCGTGCGTGCCGTCCTGCGCGGTCTGCGCCATCGGCGCGCGTATCCTTTTATCGATAGAAAAATTCAGGTCTCGTGGAACGCCATGATGATTCGCGGCTTGTTCGAGCTCGGCAAAACCGATGCCCGCTACACGGCCGAAGCCGTCGCCTCCCTCGACGCGCTGCTTGCGTTTTTGATGCCCGAAGGCAAACTCTACCACACGGCACTGATCCATTCCGCCCCGAAAATCGACGCCTTTTTGGAAGACTACGCCTACCTCGGCACGGCGCTGGTGCAAGCCTATGAGCAAACACTCGAAGACCGCTACCTCGTGCTCGCGCAACGCATGGCCGAAGAGGCCCTGTCGAACTTTTTCGACAAAGGGCGCTGGTATTTCAGCCGCGGCGAGTTCACGACCGATGCCGATGCCACCGACAGCTCCTACCCCGGCTCCGTCGGCGTCGTCACCGACCTGCTGTTGTCGCTGGGCGTGCTGCTCGACGACAAATACCGCCGTTTCGCCTTTATGACGCTTGAATACCATTCGGCCAAACTCGCACGCACGCCGATCTATTTTCCTTATCTGTTCAATCAGGCGATGCGCTACCTTTACGAAGACCGCGTCGTCAAGGCCGGTACCCGACGGCTGAACGAGGCGAAAGAAACGATCGACGCCTTGGCCTACCCTTACCTGCACCGAAAAATCGACGAATCGGGCGACGGTTTCATGCTCTGCGGCACGCAAACCTGCTTCGCCCATACGCAAACTCCCGAATCGCTGCAGGCAGCGCTCGAAAAGACGCTCGTTTCAATATAGTTTAACGCCCGCGCTCCTATAATGGAATAAAAGACCCGACAAAGGAGCACCATGGGCAAACAAAGAGATATCCTCGATAGCGAATACGACAGCGAAAGCAAAAAGAAGCACCGAAAACGGCGCAAACACGACATTTTGCTGGCCAAATGCGAACGTGAACACAAAAAATACGCACGCAGCAAAAAAGAGCGCGTGCCCGTCTGGATCAAAAAAGAGGTGCTCGAATACGAAGAGCAGCTGCGCGAGCTGCAGATCGAACTGCTCAAACTGCAAAACCACGTCAAAGACAAAGGCCTCAAACTGCTGCTGATCTTCGAAGGCCGCGACGCGGCGGGCAAAGGCGGCACGATCAAGCGCGTGACCGAACATCTCAACCCCCGGGGTGCGCGCGTCGTGGCGCTGGACAAACCCAGCGACATCGAAAAATCGCAGTGGTATTTCCAGCGTTATGCCGCGCACCTTCCCAGTGCGGGCGAAATCGTACTCTTCGACCGCAGCTGGTACAACCGTGCGGGCGTCGAGCCGGTGATGGGGTTTTGTACCCAGGAAGAGCACAAAGAGTTTCTGCACGAGGTGCCGGAGTTCGAGCGGATGCTGGTCAATTCGGGGATCATCATGTTCAAATTCTATTTCTCGGTTTCGAAACACGAGCAGGCACGCCGCTTCAAAGAACGCAAAACCGACCCGCTCAAACAGTACAAACTCTCGCCCGTCGATGCGCTTTCACAGCAGATGTGGGACAAATACACCATCGCGAAGTATTCGATGCTCTTGGCCTCGCACACCGATCACGCGCCGTGGACGATCATTCGTTCCGACAACAAAAAAACGGCACGGCTCAACTGTATTCGCCATATTCTTTCGAATATCGAATATCCGGGAAAAACGAAAAAAATCAAACTCAAAACCGATCCGAAGATCCTGCTCGGCGGCGACGAAGAGATCAAAAATATGGAACGGAGCATGTCGCTGAA
>CAZYEW010000084.1:0-8246 GCA_964646705.1 uncultured Sulfurimonas sp. | reverse complement strand
GGGTCAAAGTGCATCGTCTCGAACCGTCTCACGGCTTCGACAATCGAAGAAACGTCTTGTTTTGAAAAATGCACGCCGCATACGCCATCTTCGACCGTCTCGGCCGTACCCCCTCGATCGAGTGCGATCACCGGCGTACCGCAAGCCATGGCTTCGACCGGAACGATGCCGAAATCTTCGAGTGCCGCATAGACAAAAGCTTTCGCCCGACGCATAGAGCCGACCAGTACTTCGCGCGGTTGGTAGCCGAGTACGCTCACATTGGGACCGGCAATCCCACGGATCGCTTCATACTCTTCTCCGGCACCGATGACGACAAGTTTTTTGTCGGGCATGGCATTGAACGCCTCGACAATCAGTTTCGTTTTTTTGTACGGCACGAGTCGTGAAGCCGTAAGATAAAAATCATCTTTTTGTGTGCAAAGTGCAAAAGCTTCGGTATCGACGGGCGGATAGATCACGGCCGCCTCACGCTTGTAAATGCGGCGAATTCGTTCTGCTACGAAATACGAATTCGCGACAAACGCATCGACACGGTCTGCCGTCGCTGCGTCCCAGCGGCGCAGATACCGAAGCGTTGCCTCGACCGCTATCTTTTTCGGTTGCCTTAATCCCTGTGTATACTCGTCGTACAAGTCCCATGCATAGCGTACGGGCGTATGACAGTAACAAATATGCATCTGTGCTTTCGTTGTTTTCACCCCTTTCGCCACCGCCCATGATGAAGAGATGACAAGATCATATACACTCACATCAAGTGATTCGATCGCTTTGGGAAACAACGGGAGATAATGCCGAAAATAGTTCTTTGCAAACGGCAATTTTTGCACGAACGACGTCACCGCTTTTTTATCGCCGACAATCCGCTTACGGTCGGCTTCTTTCAAAAAGTCAACCAGCGTGAACAAATCGGCATGCGGATAAAGCGCTATAAGCTCGGCAAGCACTTTTTCGGCACCGGCATCGGTCACCAGCCAATCATGTACAATCGCAATTTTCAACGCTTCACAACCTCTTCAAAAATCCGGCAATAGGCTTTTGCCGTTTCATTCCAAGTAAACTGCGCGGCTCTTTCAAGCCCTTTTTCAATCATTCTCCGACGAAGTTCACCGTTTCGCAGTACGTTTGCCATCATTTTGGCGATATCGGCCGCATCATTGGGGTCACAATACAACGGGGCTTCTGCACCCACTTCGGGCATCGAAGAAAGCTGCGAGGTCACGACCGGTGTTCCGCATGCCATGGCCTCAAGCACAGGTAAACCAAAACCTTCATAAAACGAAGGAAACACCAACAAAACCGATCGAGCATACTCTGCCGCCAGCTCCCCGCTGCTCAAACCTTCTCGAAACGCGATATTCGGGTGCATCCTGGCACGCTTTAGTGCCTTGCGCGTACGCTCAGACAACGAAAAGTTCTCGTGAAACGATCCGACAAGCAGTAACGTTGCATCCGTCTTGAGCATTTCAAACGCTTCGATAACACCTGCGACGTTTTTTCTTTCATTGATCGAACCCACATAGAGAATTTGCCGTTTTTTGACGGTCTGTTTGTAGCGGAAAACCGGATCCACTCCCGGAAACACCACCTCGATCTTCGCTGCAGCTTCCGGAAAGAACCGAATGATTTCGTCACGAGACGTTTTAGAAACCGTCACGATCCGACCGGCACGGCGGATATTGCGCGGCACGACATAGCGGTAGTACCGGCGAAATGCCGGCGAAAAGCTCTGCGGTATCGTCAGAAATGCCACATCATGCAACGTCAGTACCAGCGGAAGTTTCGAAGGCAGATACAGCGGTGCGATATTTGCCGGACAGACAAGTACGTCATCGGCTGCGGCGGCCAAAGGGAGTTTGACATGTTCCCAAAGATGCTGAGCGACTCTCGAAGCGACCGAAGGCCGCATCCCATGCAGCGTACAGGCCGACTTGCCTAACGCATCGTACAATGCAGCGGTATACCGTTCGACGCCGCTGACATTTCCATGCGCCAATACCCTGGCATCGAACCCAACACGCATCACAACACCCGCTGCCGCAGACGTTTAAGCGTTCCGACGACCAAATCGCGCAGCGGAGGGCCTGCATCGATTTCGGCATAGCCCCAGAAGTCGTTAAGACTTTTGCGCAGACGGTTGGCCCGTAACGGAATTTCCAAACCAATGCCCGAACGAACCGGCAGAACGGCACCGAGTACCTCACGCCAGAAGGCCGATTCCAATACGTTGTGCACAACGGCGGCATAAGCGTCGTCGAATGCGGAATCGAACAAAAACACCGTCGTTTTTCCAAACATTTCCGCTTCGTACAGAACGCTTGAGTTCAATGCCGCAACGGTCGTAACATGCTCATGCGAAAGCAAACGATAGACATTGTCGTAAACCGGCTGCACATCGACTCCTCCGCGGCGTATCGCCTTGAGCGTTCGTCGTGTGCTTTTGGCGTAAGGATGCGGCCGAAAAAGCACATGAGCATGTGTCTGTGCAAGCTCCGCAATCGCCTCGACCCTGTCGGCAAGCGTCAGATAGCGCTTCCCGTCGAAAACGACGCGGTCACGCTCGGTCTGCCCGATCAGCAGCAATGTCGATTCCGCAATATCCGGGCGACGTTTCTGTTTCAAACTCGAAGCGACCATCTGATCGGCCTGCATACGAAACCATGCGTCACTCTTTGTGAAATACGCCAGTCTCTCGTTCACGGCACTGCTGCTTGCACCCATCGCAAAAAAGATATCGTCAAGATATCGAATCGGATGAATACGCAAATCGAGCCATGCTATACCCTGCCCATCGAACAGATTTTTGAGCGCATCACTCAGCTCGAATCCAATGACGAAATCCGCTTCGATCGGCTGCGTACCCTGAAGCGCCGTATATTCGACCCGAACATCCAACGCATCTTCAAGCACCGCACGCAACAGATAATAGAGCCAATTCGCATGTGAACGCCCCGGTTCCGCCGAAACTTCCGACACGATCAGCAGCCGTTTGCTCATCCGTTAGCCTTTTTGCGCTCCAGCCGGGCTTCGATCGCATCGAAAATTCTCCGGCAATTGTTATCGTCACGGTAGGCGAAAAACGCTTTGGCCCGTCGCATATCTTCCGCCGCTACCGTAAAATGACAAGAAATATTATACTCCAAAAGTTCGATCAGCGCTTCGAGAGACGTCACCGTCGGCCCGAACAATTCGTCGTCATGCACAAAACTCCCGCCTTCCATAATCTGCACCGCCGTATCGTCCCATCGGTAAAAAACGACGGGACGGCGCAAATAGATCATATCGAACGCTACGGACGAATAATCGGTTATGAGCAGACGGCTCGTTCGCAGCAAACCGTCGAAATCCTGACGCCGCATATCGGTGAACACCAGCGTATCGCCACGATTTTCATAATGCTTTGAAAATGCAGCCGCGGCATGGTGAAAACATATCACCAGCCGATAGCCGCTGCGCCGCAAGAGAGCCAGCAGTTCAGAAGACGATGCCAACGCTGCAATGGTTCGGTGATAGTTCGACTTCAGATAGGCTGCATCGTCTGCACCTCTCAAATCTACCCGCCACGTCGGAGCGAAGAGAATCTGGCGGTCCGATGGCAGTTCACGCTCACGATAGAGGCGATCGAAACGCGACAATCCCGTCACCGTTACCGCATCTGAAGGAAACCCGAAACCTTCCGAAACAAACTGCCGCTCTTTCTGCGACGAAACAACAATAAGATCGTAACGCTCGTTGCGCTTGCGCACTGCTTCGCTCCGATAAGCATCACTGCGCTTGAACGCAAAAATCCCGTGCTGCAAAAAACATGCAACTTTGGGAGTACGCTGAATAGGCATTCTCGGCCAATAGGGAAAAATATCCTTGTAGTTGTCGCTGAACGCAAATACGTCGGCTCGCCAAACATACCAATGATGGCGAAGCGATCCGTACCGTACAATGCGCCCTGCCTCCGCACGATCCCCGACATCACGTTTTGTCGTAAAATAGACCTTTCGTTCCGGATGTTCCTTGACACAGTATCGAAAAAATTCCCATCCCGTATCTTCCGCCCCTTCACCGTGCCGTTCGCCCACAAGCCAAATACCGCTGCGATGTTTGCGTGTATGGCGCACCAGCGGCTCCGTCAACAAAACATAGAACTTCCAGATACCGTTTTTTATCATTCCGCCAATACGGTCAAGTATCCGCCCTCCTCTGCCCGGCGGCACCTTGTACAACGCCGTGTGCCTGACGTAATCCCTGGCTTCCTGCCAAGCGCCCCGAGCACTTTTGTACAAAACGACCCGTTCCGCCGCGGAACGCGGCAAGACGGCATCCTTTCCGACACGATCAAGATAAGCCTCCAGCCGCCGACGCAGTGCTTCGGGCGGCAATCCGGATTCGGCCAGATAAGGCAAAAGCCGAAATGCCAGCGCTTTAACCTCGTAGCGGTAGCGCAGTTGCATCAGTTCAGGCACCGAAGCATACACACCGGCAGCCTGCACCTTGTCGATTGCTTCCGAAACATGCACGATATCGTCGAGGGCTTTAGCGGTCATCCGCATCGTCAGTGCACCCGCGCCCGAGGCGCGGTAACGATAGACCGTTTCCGTAACGGTACTGATCCGCTGCGCGTGCAGCATGGCCGATTGCACGAAAAAGATATCTTCTCTCAGCCGTACGCCATCGAGAAAACGGATACCGTGCCGTTTGATAAACTCAGTACGGAACAGTTTGTTCCACGGCGACATATCGGCGAACAATTCAGGGTGATCATGCAATGTGACGGCATGCAGACGGCCAAACTCTCCGGTCCCTTCATGCCGCCATGTGCGGCGTCCGCGAAACGCAACGAAGCGCCCGCAAACGATTTCGGCATCGTCTTCTTGTGCCGCTTTCAACAGCACCTTGACGGCATCGGGCATCAGCACGTCGTCGGCATCGGCAAACATAATCCACGGCGTCTCGACATAGGCCATTCCACGGTTTCGAGCTGCAGCCGGGCCGCTGTTTTCCTGACGAATATAGCGAATCCGCTCATCCTTGCGCGCAAACCGCCTGACGATACGTTCCGTTCCGTCCGTCGAACCGTCGTCGACGACGACGATACGCTGCACGGCAATGCTTTGGCGCTGAATCGAACGCAGCATCGGCGCGATATATCGACGGGCATTGTACGCGGGAATAACGATAGAAACCCCGTTTGTATTTACCGCCATCGCAAAACCTCACGTTTGATCCGTGTCAGAAGCGTACCGATCAGCGGCACGCTTTTGAGCGGCTGAACCCATGTTACGAGTATCGAATTTCGATAACGTTCCTGCCACGACAAAGGCTTCTCCCGAGCGTCGAAACGCGCATAGACCTCATCTTGCCGGGGAAAACGGCAGCAATCCGTACGCGGGGATGCGGCAAGTCGGTGCAAACATCGAACAAAACGGCGGCGATTGCGTTCGTAACCGCGTATATACGCATTGTCACGATCGACGGGATGCCAAATATGGAACAAAAATATTCTTTCTTGAGCGGTAATGTCTCCATACAGACGATAAAGGCTTTTCCACCCCCGGTAGGCACCGGGCGGCGCATCGAACGACCCGATATCCTTTTCGAAAGCGTCGGGCAGTACGAAGCGGCCGCTTCGATACATCATGCGCAGATTGAATTCCAAATCTTCATAGCCCCACTGTTCGAACGATTCATCGTAACCGCCAAGTTCCGCATAACGCGTGCGGTGCATCAGCGTCACCGACGTACCCGTCGAAATTTTTTCGATCCATCGGCGCGTGATCACGTCTGCCAAAAAGAAATCCCGACGTTCATGCGGTGCCATTTGCAAAAACTTTCGACTTCCTTCTTCCGTCAGATAGACAACACCGGTCATCACAAGATCGTCGTGATGCCGTTCTATCTGCTGAACCTGAATTTGTCGCAAAATATCGCGATAATACCCCGGATACGGATGCAAATCGACATCCATAAAGAGAATGTACGGTGTTTTCGCCTGCCGCACGCCGGCATTGCGCGCACGTGCCATATTCGGCGGTTTGTCAGCCGTTTGCAAAAAAACATATTGCATACCCAATCGCCCGCAGGCTTCTTCATGCCGTCTGCGCTGTGTTTCGGGCGATCCGTCATCGACGACGAGAAAACCGACGTCTTCATGCGGCACGAAGGGATCCGCCACTGCATAGGCCAAACGTTCGGCGATATCACGCCCCGCAATCGCCCGGATCGGCACGATGACCGTCAGCTTGGCGGGCATAAACTCACTCCTGCATCGATATCTTTCAAATCACAAACCGTCTCAAGCACCCGATCATCCGCTTTCGCACCGTTTTTGCAGTAATTGAACGGATCGGTTCCCAGCCTCGCAGCCGTCTCGGGAACGGCCGCATCGATTTGCGGGTCATCGAGCATTCCGGCCGAAAACGATTCACAAAGTGCTTTGTTTACGATTGAACTGCAAAAACACAGCGGCTTGCCGATGCAATACGCCGCTTCGTTATGTTTCAAAGCGACACGGCCGTCGCTCAAACGCTCGTAATACGCCGTTTTTCCTATGGCATCGAAGGTACCGTACTGCGTCGAAAGCATTAAATCCAGCAGATAATTCTCTCCGTAATAGTCCCCCGGATCCATCCGTGCGATCCAAGGGCTTTGCAAAAGCTCGCACAAAATGGCCGAAGACAATGTGCGTTTTTGTCGGACTTCGGTATCGCCGTAGCGGCCTTCCAGCTCTTTTTCGGCGATCAGCAACAAAAATTTTCGGTCGTAGCGCTGACGCTTGAACGCTCGATAGATTGCCGCGGCTTCCGTGTCGTTTCGCACTGCCGCCACGACCGTCACTTCCGGCATGTGCACGTCAAAAGACTTTTGCAAGGCCATCGAAGCCAGGTATGCCAAGCGGTTTCTTGCAGTATGCTCGCTCATGACCTTGCGCAAGGCAATCAAACGGATTTTCTGCGCCCGCACCGGGTTCGCACGCAAAGCGCGCAAGGCTTCGGCGATACGCGCACCGTCGTCGTTCATAACGATACAATCACCGAACAGCTGCCGAACTCCCAAAGATTCGTTGCTCAATACCGTCGTATTGCAGGCAACGAGCTCAAATACGCGACGCGCGAACATCGTCGGCGAATCGGTAACCGAATTCAGATTGACAGCATACCGGTACCCTTTGTTGGCCAGGTCGATCTTGTCATAAGGCAGATGTCCCCGAATAAACGGACGGTACGCTTCGGGAAAACGATGATCGCTTTTGTCGTTGCCGTGTTCTCTGTCGTAGATATCGATCTCGAATTCGGGCAAGAGGTGCACCATAAACGATTCAAGTGCCGCATTTCTGTGTGCATAACGATGGTAATACGTCCCTGCGAAAACCACTGCGTCCTTGCGGTCGTAGGTTTCGACGGGATTATGGATGGCCGGCTGCGCACCGAATGGCAACGCATAAACACGTTCGTGCCCGCATAGGTGCCGATACGCATCGATGCATCCTGCATCGCTGGTAAAAACCGTATTGAAAAACCGTGCAACGTGCTTGAAGTTTTCGAAATATACGGGATCTTCTTTGTTCCAAAATGCCGTTACGATACCGTTTTTGCGACAATACACCAGCAGCTCCGCCAGTTCCGGAGCGAATCGCTCGATTTTGCCCTCCCAGCGGTTGTGCTGCCCGCGCCATGCGGATTCGACCAGCAGCATATCGGGACGAACAGATTCCATCTGCGTCTGCCAGCTGTCCGGATCGAGTGGATACAGCTGAGTTTCGGAGGCAAAAAAACGGTGGGTGAACGTGTCGGTAATACAGGCAATTTTCAATCGGCGCAGATCGTCGTGAACGACCGGTCTGCATTCGCCCGGTACCACGGCACGAAACCGACGGGCAAAACGTTCGGGATCGGTTATCAACGGCTGCTTTTCTCGTGCTCGCTCGCGCGCTTGACGAAAAATCCTGACGACTCGCCAGGGCAATGCCAGAAGGTCTTTGAACGAACGTGTTTCATGCAACAGCAGGTGCCCCAACCGATACGACGCGGAATTGAGCGTCCCTTCGTAGTTTTTTTTCAGCAATTCACACGCCCTGCGCTCTTTGTCGATCTGCAACTGCTTCAGAAATGTTTCGACTGTCGACCGCTCGATGAGGACCTCCTAAGATTTGCTTCCGTATTTTAGCGTCTTCATCGGCAAGCCGCCAACACGAAACACCGACGAAACATTTTTGCACTACATTATCAATGTAAAGACAGGTTCATATTTGAACC
>CAZYEW010000083.1:0-8260 GCA_964646705.1 uncultured Sulfurimonas sp. | reverse complement strand
TCGTCGCCGTCGTATCGATCGCGATTGCCGGAGCATTGCTCAATATCGCTATCGTTAAAGCATTAAGCTTTTCGCTGTGGCATTTCGACCCCCTTTTCTCACGGGCCGTTGCGATTGGTGTGACGTTTTTTTGGAACTATTTTGCGCGTAAACTGTGGGTTTACCATTAAGAGAAGCTCTGTTTAAAAAAACAGCCAGAATGTTCCGAGATCAAAGGCAGCAAGTGTCGCAATACCCAGGGCAAAGGGAACGGGAAGATTCCGGTGGCGAAAGTGCTCGATGGCTCGGGCAAAAAAGAAAGCCATAGGAATCAGGATCGGGAAAATATACCGAAAGTCCGTATTGCATGCAACGGGAATTTTAATACGGTAAAGCAGTAATGCAAGGATGGAAAGTATGAGCGTCGAGAACATGATGAAATCCGCTTGCCTCCGGCGGGCATGCATCATACCGATACCGATATAGACGAAAATCAGCAAAGAAAGTGCACTCATCACTGATGCTGCAAGGATACGACCGGGAAACGAAAATTCGGAGAACAATGAAGACTTTAGCAGATAATTCCAGAAAAACTGCCGGCCGTACCGGTCATGCCATGCATCGATAAAAGGCTCTTTGAGATAGGTTTTGAGATCGAAATAGAGGTAGTGGAAGGGATCGTTGACGACGAAGAGTTTGGAATTGATCGTATTGACGACATTGCTGACAAGCCAGTCCTGGCCGGACTGTGTTGCGGCATAATAGATATTGTCGGCAAAATTCACGAAAAAAGCGGCAAGAAAAAATACGGTGGCTAAACCCGACATGCGGAAAAAGTGACGGAAGTTCTTCGTCTGGCGCAGATCGTTCAGTAAAACGATACCGATGATGCCAAAAAGGATGATACCGTTGGCTTTCGTGATAAGTGCCAGTGCAGCCAAAACCAGTGCAGGCCAGAACGATGATCCTTGCTTCCAGCGGATGACGGCATACAAAGCTGCGGCAAATAGCGCATAAAACAGGCTGTCGTTCCCAATGCGCACGGAATGGATGATGCCGGAAGGCCAGAAAACAAGCAGTGATGCGGCGATGAAACGCAAAAAAGGTTCGGTAATCACCGCTTGAAGTATTCGCAGCCCGTAATAGAGGAATATGATGAACAGTGACAAAGACAGCAGCTGCAATGCCGTCATCGGTTCGATCAAAGCGACGGCGCGGAAAAAAGCGTAGACGGCTGCAGCTATAAGATAGTAAAGAGGGGGCTGATGATATTCCCACCCTTGTGTAGGATTGGGAAAGCGCAGCTGTTCTGCAATCATTTTGATGTAATCGAGATGGCCGGTGGAAATGAGCAGGTCAAAAGTGCGGACGGCATAGTCGGTGTACGAAAGATAATGCAGGGCCAAAACGGCAGCGAGTCCCAGAAGGATGCGCAGCGGAAGTTCGAGCGTTCGTCGGCTCAGCGTTAGGATAAATCCAAACAGTGCCAGCATTGCCGTGACGCTAAGCGCAATGTGCCAGGGAGTCAGCAGATTAGCAGTACCAAAAACGTTGATACCGCCTACCCCGTCTTTTTTCGCTACGGTAATTTCCAGACGGTTGGTACCGTGATGCAGACGGTCCCCAAGGTCGACGGTCATTCCGTGGCTCCAGTCGCATCTTCCCTTCAATGCCCGGAGATCGATGAACTGGCCGTTGACGAGAAGAGTTTCGATACAGTCGTCGGGAATAATTCGGAGTGTTGTCGTCGAAAACGGGAATCGGATAATGTCTGCATCGAGATGAAGGATCTGTTTACCGGGTATTTTCAGCGAATAGGGCAAGGAAACTTCGGTCGATGGCTCTCCTGCTACGGAGATTTTGGAATGGCTGATATGCAGATGCTGATATTGCAGCAACATAAACGAAGCGGCGAAAAACAGTCCGAAGAGAAGAGGTGTGAAGCGGCTAAGATGCATCTTCAGATTACGGTTTCGATAATAAAACGCGGTCGGCGTTTGGTTTCCATGTACATCTTGCCGATGTATTCGCCGACGATCCCGATGGAAAAGACCTGAATGCCCCCGATAAAATAGATCGGCAGTACCGTCGATGCCCAGCCGGGTACGGCGTCGTCGGTAAAGAGCTTGATCCAGAGCACCCAGAGGCTGATAAAAATCGACATGACGAAAATCAGTACGCCCGTCGTCGTAATCAGGCGCAGCGGCACGACCGAAAACGACGTGATGCCGTCCCAGGCGAATGAGAGCATCTTTTTGAGGGGGTATTTCGACTCGCCGGCGAAACGTTCGGCGCGGTCGTAGTAGACGCTGGTGCTTTTAAAACCGATCATCGGCACCATCGCACGCAAAAAGAGATTGACTTCGTGATAGTGCTTGAGCTCTTCGACGGCACGCCGGCTCATCAGACGGTAGTCGGCGTGATTGAACACGATGTCGACGCCCATAAGGTGCATGATTTTATAAAAGCCTTCGGCGGTGGCGCGCTTGAAAAACGAATCGGTTTTGCGCTCCTTGCGCACGCCGTAAACGATTTCATAGCCTTCGTGAAAACGTTCGACCATCTCTTCGATCACGTTCACATCGTCTTGAAGGTCGGCGTCGATACTGACGAGGGCGTCGCCTTCGGCGGTATAGAGCCCGGCAAGCAGCGCGTTTTGGTGGCCGCGGTTGCGCGAGAGTTTGATGCCGTGTACCGAAGGGTAGGTTTCGTTCAGCTGCGCAATCAGTTCCCACGTGCGGTCTTTGCTGCCGTCGTCGACGAAATAAATTTTGGATGCAGCCGAAATTTTTTTCTCCGCCGCAAGACGGTCGAGCAGCCCGGTAAGCCGGGATGCCGTTTCTTCGAGTACTTCTTCTTCGTTGTAGCAGGGGACGACGATGCTTAAAACCATGGGGTGACTCCTATTGTTGTCCGAGATTCATGCTGAAAATCGGCAACAGCATTGCCGAGACGATAAAGCCGATCATGCCGCCGACGATGAGCATGAGCATCGGTTCGAGCAGCGACAAAAAGACATCGATTTTGTCCTTGTTCTCTTCGAAATAGAGCTCGGAAAGGTTGTTCAAGATGGCAGGGACCTCGCTGGTCTCTTCGCCGAGGGCGATGGCCTGTACGAAAGTCGTATCGATTTCGAAGCCCTCTTTCATCAGTGCGTTGGAAAACTTCGAGCCTTCGACGACCCGTTCGGCGGCGGTGATGAATTTGCGTTTGAGAACACTGTTGTTGAGAATGTTGGCCGAGAGGTTGGCGGTCTGAACGAACGGAATCCCCGAACGTATCAGTACCGAAGCGATATAGCTGAAACGTCCGAGTTCGGAGGTTTCGATAATGGAGCCGAAAAAGGGCAGTTTGAGCATGAACAGATGCACGGCGTAACGGAAAGCGGGGTTGAATTTCATCAGCAGTGAAAACGTACCGAGCACGGCGACGATGCCGACGGCGAGGCCCATCCAGTGATGGGTGAAGAAATCTCCCAGGGCGATGACGAATTTCGTGATCCCCGGAAGCTCCTGCCCGAGCTGGTCGAAGATCCCTGTGATTTTCGGCACGACGAAGGCGATCATGAAGCCGACCATGAAAAGCGAAACGACGATAATGAACGCAGGGTAGGCGAAAGCCCCCTGGATCTGTTTGTTGATACGGGCCTGCTCTTTGAGAAAGATCGAAAGTTCGAGCAGCACTTCTTGCATAATACCGCTGTCTTCGGAGACCTTGATGGACTGTTTGTAGAATTCGGGCAACTTGATGAGCGACTGGGTTTCGAGTGCTTGGTAGAAACTTTTTCCTTCGTCGAGCAGGGTGATGACGGTTTCGAGGAAGGCGGCGATTTTCTTGTTTTTCGCGTACTGGTTTTTGGCGAGCTTCAATGCGTTGACGATCGAGATTCCCGATTTGATGTAAATGGAGAGGTCACGGCTAAGCGTAGCCAGTTCCGTCGGCGTCAGCGTTTTTTTTCGCGCCAGGGTGAAACGCGACAGTTTCGAGTCTTTTTCCTGAACGATGTCGGTGTAGAATATCTGTTGGCTGCGCAGGCGTTTTTTCGCATCGTCGAGTCCGGATGCTTCGATGACGCCTTTGACTTTTTTGCCTTTGGCGTCAAGACCCTTGTATCGGTATACCATCGTCTGTTGTCCTAAAAATCGTAGTTTCGCCGTTCGGTCGGCAAGAGTTTTTCACTGTCGAATGCGGCCTGTGCCGTCTCGAGCGAGTCAACCTTTTCGACCGGATACATGTAGGGCCGAAAGATGTAGAACGTGCGCGCATCGGTCTGCACGATGTAGCTGCTTTGGCTGCCGTTGCGAAACAGCCTGTAGCGAAAGCAGACGTTTTTGACACCGCTTTTCGGGTCTTCATAGGGCAGAAAGCTTTTGGAAACGAATTGCCCGAAGCGGTCACGCACGAGTACGGTCGGCGGTTGTTTGAACAGCGTGAAAGCAGTCTCTTTGAGCGCTTTTCCGTTAAGATGGACCGAACATTCCGTACACGGTTCGAGGCAGACGACCTCACGACGCTGTGCCGCCGGAAAGTTCTGCAAAAGTGCGCCAAGTGTCTTCACCGTCGTCTGCTGCGTTTTGTCTTTGAGCGAACGGGTGGACATTTTATTGATGAACACGCCGTAAAGTACCGCGATGAGTACGACGACGATCATCAGTTCGAAAAGCGTGAAGGCGCCCCTACTGCTTCTTGACGCAGTCGGCATAGGTGATGTCTTTGTTCTCGTCCTTGCCGCCTTCTCTGCCGTCGGCACCGAGTGAAATCAGGTTGATGCCGTTATCGTCCTTGGTATAGATGTAGTGGTGCTTCCAGGGGTCTTTGGGCAACACGGCGTTTTTGAAATAACCGCCGGGCGCATAGTTGACGTAACGTTCGGGATCGGGGTTCTTGATGAGAGCGTCGAGCCCCTGCTCGGTATCGGGATAGGTACCGTTGTCCAGCTTGAACGAGTCGAGGGCGTTGCGGATATTTTCCATCTGAATGCAGACGAGCCCCTGTTTGGCCTGTTCGCTTTTTCCGATGAGGTTGGGCATAACCAAAGCGGCAAGCAGACCGAGAATGATGATGACGATCATCAGCTCCATGAGCGAAAAGCCCTTTCTGGCGGTGCGATGAAAAGAGGTTTTGCGGTTGATGCGAATCACGGATATCCTTCTATATATATGAATCAGGGCGAGATTTTAAAGCACTCTCGCTTTCGGTTGGTTGAAGTGTAGAACAAGAAAGTAACGCAACGGCAAACATCGCCTTGCTATAATTGCGCCGATATTTTATGTTCGAGCGCAAAATTCTGAAGACTCGTTTGAAGGAGCACCCATTCAACGACGCGGTATCGCACTGATCATCACCATCGCGTTCATTACGGCGATCGTCGCGATTATCGGCGTTTCGATGGGAACGCTTGACCGTTCGTACGCGAGGGTGTCGAACAAGCGCTTTCTCGTACAAAGCGACGTGCTGCTGTCGAACATGTTCGCTATTCTCAAAAATGCCAGTGCAGACGTCAACGATTCGCAGACACTCGACATCTTTTTGTCCGTGCCGCTGACGTTTTCGAGCAAAGCGTTCGATACGATGGTCAACATCACGTTCGCATCGGCAGCGTCGGTACCCAATCTCAACTGGCTTGTCCCCGACGGCAACGGCACGAAAAAACGCGATCCTTACGCGCCGATACCGGCTAACCCGGTACTCGAATCGTACCTGGATAGAATCCTGTCCGTTTACAATGTGTCTGATAAAATTCTGTTTTTGTCGATGCTCGAAGACAGCGTGGACAAAGATCTGAACGAGCGTGTCAGCGGTTCGGAATTGGCACTGGAGAATCCGGATTTTACCCAAGGGCATGTGTACGACATGGCGCATTTTATGCAAATCGTCGATGCCTACGAAAAAGTAACGCTCGATATGCAGGTTCGCAAAATTCCGTGGGAGAAACTGATCGGGTTCACGGCCGACGGCTTGGACCTCAACCGGATCTCGCCGGAGGCGTTGGCCTTTTTGGCACCCGAGATTCCGCCCGAGTCGATCGCGAAATTTACGAGTGAAAGAACGCAGGACTACCAGTCGCTCGACGACCTTCCGCTGGAGCGGGAGACGAAAGAGAAGCTTAAAAAACTCAAGGTAGTATTTTACAGCCCAAAAGTTTCAGGCGATATTCTCATCGGCAACGGTGAGCGCAAACTGCATGTCGCCTTTATGTACGATTTAGGAAGCAAAAAAGTGAGTGACATTGAAATTACCCAGTAAACTTCCGGCATTTCTGTCGGGTTCGTCCGAGGGAGCCGAAAAGATCAAGACGGTCTTCGTCACCAAACCGATGCTTCCGCCGGCCGTGAACGAACCGGTATATGTGGTGCTTTCGCCGGCATTTTACTGGTTTCGCGAAGAAGTGCTGCCCGCACGCAACGCGGCACAGGCGAAAAAGCTCGCCCCGTCGTTTTTCGATACGGTGATTCCGGAAGGATCGTACGAATATTTTGCCATCGCCAAAGGCGAAGCGTTTTGGCTGTTCGCCTACGATCCGGCGGCGATCGCCGAATACCTCGACGATATCGGTCTCAAGCCTGCACGTATCAAAGCCGTCTATTTCGCTCAGACCGAATGCTCCGATACCGATGTCGCGCTGCGTATCGACGACGATACGTCGCTCATAAGCGTCGACGGCGTGATGAGTGTCGTCTCTTCCCGGTACGCTCCGGCGGAGACCACGGTCGAAGAGCAATGCGAGAAGACGCCACGCAGCCGTCATAAGGTTCCGGTGAGCCTGTACCGTTCGACTTTTCTCGATGAGCGCAAGGTATTCCGGCTGACGGCGGTGGCGGTCGCTTTTTTGGCGGTATATCTGGGCAATTTTCTTTTGCTTCGGTACCAGTACCGTCAGCAACTTGTGCGCGAGGCGACACTGAAAGCGCATTATCGGCTTCCCGAAACCAGTTTTCAGCTCAAAAGTCTGATGCGTTCGCTCGAAGGCCGTCAAGCACGTCAGCTGCGTTTTAGAAAGCGTTTCAAACAACTGACGAAGCTTCCGTTGCAGCGCGGAGAAGCAGTCAAGAGTCTGCGTATCGATATGAAGAAAGCCGACTTGGTGATCGCACTTTTGCAGCCCAAGCGTGCCGAAGTACTCAAAGATGCATTGCAGAAGCAGGGGCGGATTACGGCGGCCAAAGTCAAAGACAAAACCTTTTACGTGAGCGTGGCTTATGAATAAAATCAATCCGCTGTATTTGTTGGGTATTTTCATCGCGGTTGCGCTGTTGATGATGTATGAAAGCTGGGCAATGGAGAAGAAAATTTCCCGCAAGGCACAGGAAAATGCGCAGACGGAAATGCTCGGCAAAAAAGTCGCTTCGCTCAAAACACGATGGAAAGATCCAAAAAAAGCGCGCAGCCGTATCGATGCGGTGCTGAACATGCGTCCGTTCGCGTCGAAAGCGGGTGAGCGCCGCTACAAAAGCGGGGTTTACAAAGTGACGGTGAAGGAACTCAGTGCTCAAGAACTCGATCGGCTCAGTGCGAAACTGCTGAACGAAACGGTGCCGTTCAAGCGCCTCGAAATGGTACGCAACGGCGACCGTAACGTGACCGTCACGATGGAGTTCGCCCTGTGAAACGGATCGGAACAGTTATTTTTTACATTGCCGCGGTCGTGTTGATGATCATTTTCTTTTCGCCCAAGCGCCAGCTCTATTATCTGGGCGAAAAGCTTGCGCAGGAGCAGGGCGTGGTGCTGTCGGGCGAAGGCGTGTTCGACGAGGGACTGGCGCTCTCGCTCGAAGACGGTACCCTTTATTATCAGGATCTTGAAATCGCCAAGCTCAACGAGGTGAGTATCCTGCCATTGTTTGTTTATAACGCGATCGATGTCGCGCCGTTTTCGTTTTCACAAGATATGCAGCGCTTCGTTCCGGGGACGGTCGAGCGTATTCGTGTGATGCAAAGCGTGATCGACCCGTTGCATATCCATGTGTCGGCAACGGGTGATTTCGGCCGGCTCGAAGGCATTGTAGGGCTTAAAGACCGCAACGCTTCACTGACACTAAGGCCGTCGAAGTCGCTGCTGGCATCCGGTGCGGCGTGGCTGCATGAGCTGAAGAAACAGCCCAACGGGGAGTATACCTATGAAATCGCTTTCTGAAATCGACTGGTTTTCCCGCGTGACGGTATTGGCGGTCATGGCACTCGTCATCAAGGTCGTGATGATGGCAGCAGCGTTCTTTTTGCCGGTGGCGGGCATCGACGGCGTGCCGTACCAGCCGGCAAGCATTTACGACGGCTACCATCC
>CAZYEW010000082.1:5582-8267 GCA_964646705.1 uncultured Sulfurimonas sp. | reverse complement strand
CTTTACCGAATTGCGTTTCGGTTCTGACGATGTGCAAAGTATTTCGAAAATCAGGACACTGCTTTCGGAATGATGCGGTATGTTCAGACAAAAAAGGTTTCGATGCGGCCGAAATAGTCCGGCAGGTTTTCGAAACGGTGGTTCCCGCCTTCTTCAACGATGATTTCAGCACCTTTGTAGTGTGATTTGGCCCAACGATAATCGAGAACTTCGTCGCCGCTTTGTAGCAAGACGAGCAGCCTCGATTTTTTCGAGGGCGAAGTGACGGCATAACGCCGCAGCTGCTTGAGATAGATCTCTTTCCATTCGAACGTTTCCCCGCTGCACCAGAATTTGTTGTTTCCGACGTAGCTTTCCAGTGTCCTCCACGGCGTGACCGAAGGATTGATCAGGACGGCCGGGAGCCTGTAGCGGCACGAAAGCCAGGTGGCGTAGAAGCCGCCGAGCGAACTGCCGAGCAGTCCGGTGACGTTTTCGGTACGAATCAGTTCGCCGGCAAGCGCGATCGCTTCTTTCGGTTCGACAGGCAGGTCCGGTGCAAGCACGTGCGTATCACCGAAGTGTGCTTTGAGTGCGCGGGTTTTGTTCGAATCGCCGCAGCTGGCGAAACCGTGCAGGTAGAGCAGTTTCATGACACCTCGTTATAGCGGTCGTAGGTTTCTTGCATGGTGTCGTGAAGTCGTTTGAGCCAGGTTTTGTCTTCTTTGTCGGCGATGAAGCTCGGCAGCACGACGGCGGTGACGATGCCGGGGCGTGCCGTGAAGGTTTTGTTGCTGTAATGCCGGGCCGTCCCGACGAGTACGATGGGCTGCACGCGAAGTGCAAATTTGTCGGCGATGATTTTGGCACCGGGTTTGAAAGGGCGCATCTTGCCGCTTTCAGAACGCGTTCCTTCGGGAAAAATACAGACGACGCGTCCGCGGTCGATGCGCTCTTTGGCGGCTTTGAGCAACGCGACGAGTGCCGTTTTGCTTTCACGTTCGAGCGGAATATCGTCGGAGAGACGAATGGCGAGGGAGAAAAACGGCACTTCGAAAAGCTCTTTTTTCGCCACCCATGCAAGATCTTTCGATGTCATGCTTTCGACGAGTCCGATGTCGAGTTCGCTTTGATGGTTGATGATGAACATCTGCGCATCGGGGTCGATCGTTCCATGTTTTCGGACATGGACGAAAATCAGCAGGCGGATAAACCAGGCCGAGATTTTCGAGCCCCACGGCTTGGGAAGTAGCGGATAAGTCAGGATTTTTATGACCAGTCCGACAAGAATGACGACGGTACTGTAGAACCAGTCAATGTGTGCAAGTATCTTCATCTTTGACCCATCCTATTTTGTCGTTGTGCAGTTTGACCTTGGTGTAGCCGTCGATGTGGCCTTCGACTTCGAGTTCGTAGTTTGTCGGAGCGATTTCGAACACGGTTGCGTTGCGCATCGGAAGCAGGTAGAGCGGTGATCCTTGTTTGATGCAGACATGGCGTATCGGTGCACCCAGCCATGCGGCGTAGCCTCCGGCACCGACGGCGAGAAGAAAAAAGAACCAACTGCGTTTGAACGCGGCGGCGATCAGAAGTATCGCCGCAAGACCTCCGAATACCAGGGCTTTGAGAAAGTCGTGGCTCTGTTCGGTGGGTTTGAGATCGCTTTGCGTCGACACCGAATCGTCTTCGACGACGATAGGGATTTTCAGCCGCCGGTACTCTTTTTGACCAAGGTCGAAATAGCTCAAACGCAGGGCGTGCAGCGTTTTCGGCAATACGGCATAATAGGTGAACGCGGCGTTGTCATGCTCTTGGCGAAAGCTTTCAAACCCCTGTGCCGTCGCTTGCGGCAGATGAAAACGTTGCGCATCGCTTTGGTTGACGTCGGCCATGAAGACCAAAATGACGTGGTCGCGATCGTAGGGTGTCGTTTTGGTATGCAGGATTTTCACCTCTTTGGCGATGAGCCCGCTGAAGTCTTTGGGAGGGTTGAGCGTCGTCGTTTCGATCGACTCGCCTGCGATAGGCGCGTAGCGTTCGGCGTAGTAGCGGCTGAAAACGAGAATCGGCGTGATGTCGGGCAAACGCACATTCGGGCCGGTCGCCTTGAAATAGATCCGGTCGTAGAACGTATGGTTGGTGTAGCGGCGGACGGGCGGTGTTTCGATGCGTTCGACGTCCCTGCCGCCGTTGAAGCGGTAGCGCAGTTCTTCGATGCCGCCGGTGGTCACGACGGCACGGATTTCGATCGAGAAGATCTGGCCGACGAAAAGCTGTTTGGGAAGCGATGCGACCGTGGCGTAGAGCTGACGTCCGGTCGCGTCTTCGGTGATGGCGTCGAGCGTTTCGTCGTCGAGGGGGGCGTAAATGTCGGAAAGGCCGGAATTTTCTTGCGTTTCATTCCACTCCAGCACCTCGCCGCTTGCGTTGTCGTCCGCCGCCAAGGCGTGCAAGAACAGCAGTAAGAGCAGGAGGAAGATTCGGCGCATCAGGAAGTGAAAAATCCTTCGAGCATGCGTACGCCGTCATCGGAACCCAGCAACGCTTCCATCGCGCGTTCGGGGTGAGGCATCAGGCCAAAGACGTTTTTTTCGCGGTTGCAGACGCCCGCGATCGCATCGACCGAGCCGTTGGGATTGCTAAGCTTGCCTTCGGCGTCACAATACTGCAGCAGGACCTGGCCATTGTCGTAGAGTTCGGCGAGTT